>JABMPR010000332.1 GCA_013202895.1 bacterium
TTGGGAAATAGCCAAAAGCCCCAAATGACCAGTGGACATCCTGGAGAACGCCATCTGCGTCATTCTCTGGTCTGATTCCCAGGTACTCTTCCATTTTGTCATTCCAGAGTTGAGGGAGTTCCGCTACAGGAAAATTATTATTTATCACCATTTTCTCGATTTCAAAACGAAGCATGATATGCAGGTTGTAAGTTGCCTCATCAGCTTCTACGCGGATTAAACTGGGGCGCACCCGATTCATGGCGGTATAGAACCCATTTTGGTCTGTATTGCGTAATTTATCCTGAAATCTGCTTTGCAGCTTTGGATAGGCAAAACGCCAAAACGCAGGACTTAACCCGACCAGGTTTTCCCAAAGACGTGATTGGCTTTCATGAATACCCAAAGAAATAGCCTGCCCAAGTGGATTACCAAATTCCTCCACAGGCAGCCCCTGCTCATAGAGTGCGTGTCCGCATTCATGCAGAGTGCTCAGGAGTGCTGATTTCAGGTCGTTCTCACGCAGCCTGGTGGTTATCCGAACATCGCTTGGGTGCGTACTTGTTGTAAAGGGGTGAGCAGAACGGTCCTGGCGACCAAAATTAGAATCGAAACCAATAGCCTCCAGCATCGTTATGCCAAAATCCCACTGCTGGTTAATATCGTATTCTTTGGTCAGGATACTGCTATTGATTCTGTGTTTTACTTCCTGAATATTTTGGATCAAAGGAACCAAGCGAGTTCTTATTTCTTCAAATAACACACTCACCTTTTCTGAAGTCATGTCTGGTTCAAACTGATCTAAAAGACTGTCGTAAGCAGTGTTTCCTGTGGCGAGATATTTCGCTTTTTCTTTTTGTAGGCTAACCATTTTGGTCAAAAAGGGTTCGAAATAGGCAAAATCGTTGTCTTTTCTCGCTTTTATCCAGGCTTGTTGAGAAACAGAAGCATGTTTTGCCAGCTCTATAACAAAATCAGCTGGAAGGGTTGCTTCGCGACGATAATCACGCCAGATCTCTTTAAGTTGACGTGTTTCGCGGTCATTGAGAGTCATTATTCGCAACTCTCCCGTTTCTAGGTCGATTAGTTCATCCAAGGCATTTTTTAGGGGTTCGCCAACCAGCTTGGCATGTAATAATCCAGTAATATATGCGATTTGTTCTGCACGGGCGGGGCCAGACCCTGAGGGCATGTAGGTCTCCTGATCCCAGCCTAACAAAGCTTCTACTCCTTGTAGTTGACTGGCATCTAAAAGTTCTTTTAGTATTATTTCCTGTGCTGACATGTCCCGACCCTTAAAAATTTCTCGACAAATGTTTTCCGAAATAGAAAACTATGCAAGGTAACATCAAAAATATTTTTTACCATGAATGAATTAGGCGGTGCAATGTTTCGAGAAACAGCCTCAATAGGGCCGGGAAACAAAATTCGGTTTGCTCTTTCACCCCTGACGTTTTGACTTATTTTTCCAGCTATGAATAACTCAACAAAACTTAAAGCCGGCCTGATCGGTGCTGGTCATATCGGCCGCTTCCACACAAACCATCTACGTCAGCATCAGGACTGGGATTTCCTGGGTCTTTTTGATACCGACAGCGCGCGTGCTAATCTCATTAGCGAAGAATATCAAGTTCCCGTGGTTCATGACCACCTGGCCCTGATTAATGCATGTGATGCCCTGTTCATAGCTTGTCCGACAAAATTTCATTTTTCCTATGCTCAAACTGCCCTGAATGCCGGAAAGCATGTCTTTATAGAAAAACCCATAACAGCAACCCTGCAGGAGGCTGAACAGTTGGTCAGTCTTGCTGATCATAACCATCTTAATATTCAGGTTGGGCATGTTGAACGTTTCAATCCAGCACTTGCTGCCCTGGATGGGATTACGCTTGAACCACGCTTTATTGAGGCTCATCGATTGGTCAGCTTCGTTCCCCGCGGTATTGACAACCCCGTTGTTCATGAGAATATGATTCATGACATTGATATCATTTTATCTCTGGTAAAAAGCCCTGTATCAGATATTCAGGCAAATGGTCTGGCTGTAGTTTCAACTTTAGCTGATATTGCCAACGCCAGGATTACCTTTGATAATGGTTGTGTCGCAAATGTCACGGCGAGCCGGATATCACTGAACCCCATGCGAAAGATGCGCATCTTTCAACCCGAAAACTATATCACAATTGATTTCCAAAAGGGTTCAACCGAGATGTATCGTCTGGTGCAAAGCGACTCCGGCGAGGAAGGGGACCGTGTAATTCCCCTGGAGGGTTCAGGCAAATCTATTATCTACACGAATCGCGAGTTACCCAAGCAGGATGCCATGTATACTGAACAAGCGGCCTTTGCTTTATCAATCCGTACACAGACTCGCCCTCTGGTGAATGGTCGTGATGGCCTGGAAGCCTTGCGAATAGCCGAATTGATCAACCAACAGCTTCTGGATCAGCAATAGAAACCAACGCAAAAAAATTCCTAATCGTTGCTGGAGAAATCTCCGGTGATAATCATGCAGCTCCCTTGATGGCGGCTATAAAAGCCCATAACCCGGAGCACTCTTTCTGGGGACTGGGGGGAGATCACATGATAAAAGAAGGTCTCGAGGCCCTCTTTCATGTAAAAGATCTTAGCGTCACCGGTTTTGTTGAAGTTATCAAACACCTGTCGTTTTTCAGGGAAGTGATGCAGGTGGTGGTTGAAAATTGTAAAAAAAATCGACCTGATGCTGCCATTTTGCTTGATTATCCTGGTTTTAACCTGCGTCTTGGCAGCAAGCTGAAATCCCTGGGTATACCTGTATATTACTATATCTCCCCTCAAGTGTGGGCCTGGAAACAAGGCCGAGTGAAAACCATGCGCACTTTTATCAAGCGCATTTTTGTTATTTTCCCCTTTGAGGTTGACTTTTACAAAAAGCATGGGATTCCCGTGACTTTCACTGGCCACCCCGTAGTCGAGAAGAAATTTAAGCTTTTGGAAAGGTCGGATTTTTTCAAAAATCACAAGCTTGATGAAAACAAGCCCCTTATAGCACTACTGCCTGGCAGTCGCCGCAATGAATTGGAGCGGCATACGCAGCCCCTCTTAGAAACGGTGAAAATTATCAGAAGACATTCGCCTGACATACAGTTTGCCCTGGCTGGTCTTTCCTCGCTGTCAGATACCTACTATGAGGCCTTTGCTGATATCAGTGCCATTACAGTCATCCAGGATGACCCCTACCCTATGGTTGCTCATGCTGATGTCGCGATTGTTGCATCTGGAACCGCCTCTCTGGAAACCGCTTTTCTTGGAACACCGCTTGTTGTTATCTACCGCGTGGCTCCTATTTCATATTTAATTGGGAAAATTCTGGTCCATATTGACCACCTAGCCATGCCCAATCTCATCATTGGAGAAAGAGCCATTCCTGAAATGATTCAAAAAGATGCTAACGGTCAAGATATTGCAGAGCAGGCCTTACGGTTACTTACAGATAAAGTTGCCCGGGACCAGATGCTATCTAAATTAGTGAAATTAAAGGACGCTTTGGGCAATCCTGGTTGTGCGATGATTGTTGCGACACAAATTCTGGCCGAACTGGACTAGGGCATGCGTCTCGGCCGTAAAGTTCAAACAAAAATATCCCGGATTGCTCGTCGTATCGGTGGACAATTTGTAAACCTTATTGGTCGCAGTTTAAGACTTGACGTAAAAGGTTGGAACCGGGTTCAGTATTTATTAAAAAATGGCTTCCCTCTCGTTTTTCAAGCCTGGCATGGTGATATGTTTATTCTCTGGTATATAATATCGCCTTTTCGTCCGGCAGCAATTATAAGCCAGGCTGGAGATGGGGATATAGCCAGCGCTGTTTTGGAGGGCCTAGACTTTATCACCTTTCGGGGATCCAGTACAAGAGGTGGGAGAAAAGCATACTCGGAAATGATTAGATATCTACGGAAACAAAATGTTAAAGTATCCGCTTTTGCTTCAGATGGTCCCAAGGGACCCCGACGTGTGCTGAAGCCAGGAACTTATGTTACAGCTCAGCATTTAGATGGATATATAATCCCTACAGCTTCAGCTGCTAAGTGGGCTTTGCGATCTGGTGGTTGGGATAAATTTTCGATCCCGCTTCCGTTTTCAAAAGCAGTAGCCAGTTTTGGTAAACCAATAAAAGTTAAACAAAACTTACGCGGTAAGGAGTTTGAAAAAACTTTATCTCAAGTCAGTGAACTTTGTAAAAAGCATCAGGAAGATCTGGAGAAATCCATTTAACATTGTTTTATGTCTATTTTAAACTATCTGCACACAGCCCCCTGGTTCCTTCCGGTTAGAATAATTTTATCTATTGCATATGGATTTATTACATCAGCGAGAAATCTTTTTTTCAATCTCGGTATATTTAAGATCCATCGTGTAGGAACTCCAATTATCTCAGTAGGCAATATTACAGTTGGGGGTAGCGGGAAAACTATACTGGTTCAATCTATAATTGAGTACTTCATAGCTCACAAGAAACGACCTGCTGTATTATCGCGAGGATATGGGAGAACATCTCGGGGACTATTCCTGGTCGCGGATGAAAATAGTATCCTTGGAACTTCGCTTTCCGCTGGAGATGAAGCCTTTATAATTGCACAAAATTTTCCGGGGATTCCCGTTGTGGTTTCTGAGGATCGTGTAATGGGGGCAAAATATTTAGGCAAATCTTTTAGTCCAGATGTCATCATTCTTGATGATGGTTTTCAACATCGTCGACTGTATCGGGATCTTGATGTTTTGCTTCTTGACACCCCCGCCAATTTTCATAATCACATGCTGCCCTGGGGTCGTCTGAGAGAGAGTCCCCGAAACATAGGAAGGGCAGATCAAATTATTTACAGCAAAAACGGACTGCGCGCAAATGCATTTGAGAACCTGACGCTGTCATTAGATGTCTGTGTTTACGATCAAAATGGAAATCAACTTATGCTTGAAAACCTGAGTGGTAATTATGGCATGTTTGCCGGACTGGGTAACCCTGAATGTTTTTTTGACTCGCTGCAACAGATACATGGTCCCACAGAAATACAGATCGTGTTACCGGATCATGCGCAATACAATGAGTCACAACTCAACCTGATCAGATCAAACAGCTGTGATTACTGGATTACAACCCAAAAGGATTATTTCAAATTGGATGCGGGGTTCATAAAAGAACATACTGTCTACTATATCAAAGTCAGCGGAACCCTTCCGGGCGCCCTGCGGGGGCAGTTAAAGCAGAACTTTAACTAAATTTTTATTCCCCTGATTTAAGTGATGGCACCAAGATATTCCCATTTTACTCTCAAGGACACCCCCGTTAGCTCTGTTTTTATTATGATTTGGTCTAAATATATCATATTTACTTATTTTCCTCTTTTATTGAAGGTGTATTTTCTGAATGCAAAATAGTCTGCTAAAAGTGTGTTGTATCGCCTCTGTTTCTGAGGCAAAACTGGCATTAGAAAAGGGGGCAAATTATCTTGGTCTTGTCTCATCAATGCCCAGCGGTCCGGGGGTGCTCCCCTTAAACGAAATCTCGATAATTGTTAAAGCTCTGCCAGTGGGCACCCAAACAGTTCTGCTTACAAGCAAATTAAAAGCACTAGAGATTGTCTCACAGCACAAGATCGTAAATACATGGGGCATCCAATTGGTGGACAGGCTGTCAAAAGCCGAACTCATCATTTTGAGAAAAGCACTTCCAGGAGTTTGCCTAATTCAGGTAATACACATAAGTGATATTTCTGCAATCGCTGAAGCGCTCAGTTATAATGATATCGTGGATATGCTAATCCTGGATTCAGGAAATCCTGAGGCTCTAACCAAAATTCTTGGGGGTACCGGTAAGACTCATGACTGGGAAATAAGTCGTGAAATCTGCCGACTTTCTGAGATTCCCGTCTTGCTTGCAGGTGGTCTTAATCCAGAAAATATTTGCGCTGCTTTTTCTAAAGTCAAGCCCGCAGGTGTGGATGTTTGCAGTGGTGTTCGGTCAAATGGCCATTTGGATAAAGACAGGCTGCTCGCATTTATGCTGAATTTGAATCAGTCCAATCAGGGGGAAAGATGATAAGCTTGAGCACAATCTCAAGAGGCACGCCTGCATGAAATACACTGAACTTAAATCCCTTCTGCTATCTTTTAACGAAGCTGTGATATCATTTCCATTCGATGACAAAACAGCGGTATTTAAGGTCTCAAATAAAATGTTTGCTCTGGTTGGATTGGAGTCAGATCCACTAGCTGTTAATTTAAAATGCGATCCTGAAGATGCACTAATATTAAGATCTCAGTTTGATGCAATTCGGCCAGGATACCACATGAATAAAGAGCATTGGAATACAGTTACAATTAATGGCTCAATAGAACAGGGTTTAATAGTTAAACTAATAGAAGATTCTTACATGCTTGTTGTCCGAACTTTAAGTAAAAAAGAGCAAGCCCGTCTTGGAATTAAACAATAAAATCTTTATTGTTGTTGCCTCTATATCTTTTTTTAACGACAACTTACCACCAGGCCTTTCTTAAAACATACTGCATACGATTTTTGTTTTAAGTATAACTTGATAATTGTAGATATTTATTGTACGTCTTCATATTATCTTTATATCATATCTGATATTTCACTGCAAATATTCACCGGCTTTAATGCCCTGTTGGCTTCTTTTAGGAGGTCAGTGTTTTCCATGCATCCCACACACGTGTTCATTATTATTGGCTTTTGTTAATACAATATTAGTTAATGGAAATGCAACCCTTGTATAAAATAAGTTTTATTTCTTAAGTTATACTCAGCACATGATCATTATCTTTGCACACTACAAATTTATACAAATCAGCAATCAGATTATGAAATTTCGGAAATATATCCTTCCAGCTTAATAGACATTTGGACATAAAATCCAATACAGAGGACGATCATTTGTTTCTCGCTTTTAAACTAAGATTTCCGTTATCCGCCTCACTGTAATCACCCCAATCCAGCCTAACTTTGCTGCTGAAGAACATTAGCACAACGAATCCGTTTCTACCGTGTTGTAGCTCAAAAACATTACACTTTACATAAAGGCGTCATATATATAAGACACTTTTCTAAAAAAAGGACAGGGCAAGACGTCGCTAACATTAAAAATAACAACATCTAATATTCTTTTTTTAAAGCTGGCATAAACTTTGTCATATATATAATACTATGGTAAAAATACATTATAGCACTATTTTAATTCCGGAGGAATATCTGACCTCTGTGCTGGCCGTCGCCTGGGGGGCTTGACGCCAACACTCGGGTTGACCAAATTGAGCCGTAAGGATGATGAACGCTGACTGATACAACACATACTAAAGCCGTGAAGGCAGAGACTAAAGCCTTTGGCTTTTTAAATCTCTTGAAAATATTCCCTCGCTACAAGGCAGGTCTTGTCCTTGTTCTTTTTTTGTTATTGGGAAACGGTAACAAAATATCTGCCCAGTGTGCCTCTGGTGGAGATGGTACCGATGGGTTTGATACCGGGGTTAGACAGGTGATTTTCAACACTATCAATAATTCCTCTCCCCTTGAAGATGTCGCTTATTCTGATTTTACTGGAATATCAACAAATGTTGGACATTCATCTTCATATGACTTGTCTGTTTATGTAAATACAGAAGGTGATTGGACCATAAATACGGTCGCGTGGATTGATTGGAATCAAGATTTAGATTTTGATGATGCTGGAGAGACTTATAGTTTAGGGTCAGCTACAAATGTTGTGGCCGGTCTTACAGCATTATCGCCTCTATCTATAACAGTTCCCGGAACCGCTGCTCTGGGTTCTACAATAATGCGTGTATCTGCAAAATGGGATTCGGACCCAACAAGTTGTGAAACCGGATTTGATGGTGAGGTGGAAGATTACACCATTAATGTGGTTGCACCTGAGATAAACATTCAGGGGAACGCGCTTGATATAACTGATGGAGATATCACCCCCGGCACTGCTGACGATACTGATTATGGAACTGTTTACTCAGTTTCTGGCTCCGTTTCACACACTTTTACAATTTTTAACACCGGTGGGCTTGACCTTTCCCTAAGTGGTTCTCCATATGTCAATATAACAGGCACCCACGCCTCTGATTTCTCTGTCACGACTCAGCCCGGCAATACAATCGCTAGTGGTGGTGGTAGTGAGACCTTTGTCGTCGCGTTTGACCCTGCTGCCGAGGGGGTTCGCAGTGCAACAATCTCCATAGCAAATACAGATGACGATGAAAACCCCTACACTTTTGACATTCAAGGAACGGGCTCGGGTCCTCCCGAAATGGATATATCTGGGAACAGCACCTCTATCTTTGACGGTGACACGTCTCCCAGTGTCAACGACGACACCTATTTTGGCAGTGCTGATATTGTTACCGGGTTTGTTGACCACAGTTTTACCATTTCGAATAGCGGAAGTAGTATTCTTTTCCTGACAGGAAATCCCATTGTTACACTATCAGGATCTCACGCTTCTAATTTCTCAGTAACATCTCAACCCGCTGCTAGTATTGGTGCTGGAGGAGGCGTTGATGTTTTTGCAGTCCGGTTTGATCCCGATACTTCAGGTATTAGAACGGCGACCGTTTCCATCTCAAGCAGCGATCCGGACGAAAGCCCTTATACTTTTACCATCCAGGGTACAGGTACTGCCACACCCGAAATGGATGTCTCCGGGAATAGTATTTCAATTGTTGATGGAACGACATCAACATCTACTTCAGACGATACTGATTTTGGCAACACGGATATTAATACTGGCTCAACAGTGCATACCTTTTCTGTTAGTAACTCTGGGTCAGGTGATTTGACACTATCAGGCTCACCTCGGGTATCAATTTTTGGAGCCCAGGCTTCTGACTTTACGGTTAGCCAACAACCCGCCTCAGCGACTGTTAGTCCTCAAGGAGGGACTCAAACTTTTCAGATCACTTTTGATCCACCGACGACCGGCTTAAGACAGGCTTTCGTTTCAATTACCAATAATGATGCTAATGAAAGCCCCTATACCTTTAACATTCAGGGAACAGGAACCATCAATCCTGAAATAGATATTCAAGGGAATGGCGTGTCAATTGTCAGTGGTGACAATACACCATCAGCTGTCGACTCAACAATTGTTGGCACCGTGCAGGTTGGGGATGCACCAAACATTATTACCTACACTATCCATAATTCAGGACCTGCAACGCTAAATCTTACCGGATCAT
Organism: bacterium; assembly: GCA_013202895.1. GTDB lineage: Bacteria > Fidelibacterota > UBA8477 > UBA8477 > JABMPR01 > JABMPR01. The sequence continues at coordinate 9,217 of JABMPR010000332.1, forward strand.
GGCCACTCATTGCCGTAAGCGGTATTAATGCTGGTGATTTCAGTGTCTATAGCGCCCCCTCCAGCAGTATTGTATCGGGCGGAAGCACTACATTTCAGATTGCCTTTGACCCACTCACGGCGAGCATTCGTTCAGCAATACTGACAATTGACAATAATGATCTTGATGAGGGCAGTTATTCATTTGCCATACAAGGCACGGGAACCAGTGATGGTAGCATTCTCTCTGAAATTGATATTCAGGGGAACCTGGTCAGCATTGTCTCTGGCGATGCCACACCCAGCTTAACAGACGGAACCGACATGGGTCTTATCTCAGTCGCTGGTGGCTCTGTTGTTCAAGCTTTTATGATTAACAATCTGGGTACAGACGATTTGGTTTTAGCCAGTGTGCCCATGGTAACTGTCTCTGGCGTCAACGCAGCTGATTTTTCAATTACGCAGCAACCCAGTACGCCAGTTTCTCCTGCGGGAAGCGTTCCCTTTAACGTTTCTTTTAATCCATCAGGAGCCGGATTGCGTTCAGCCATCATTAGTGTTGAAAATAATGATAATGATGAAAACCCCTACACTTTCACGGTTCAGGGTTTTGGCTTGACCTTTTCTGAGATAGAGATTCGGGGTAATGGCCTGGAAATTTCTACAGGTGATGCCAGTCCAAGCATGTTGGACAGCACCTATTTTGGTGATATTACACCCAGTCTTGGGAATACCCATGTTACTTTTACAATCTACAATACTGGCGATTCCACGCTGGCGCTTACTGGTAGTCCAGTGGTTACCCTGGTGGGTGACGCCGTTACAGAATTCACTGTCACAAGCATGCCGTCCTCATCAATTGCCCCCGGTGGAAGTTCTGATTTCGTGGTGCAGTTTGATCCTATACAGATCGGTCTTCGAAATGTCTCCGTTTCTATAACCAGCAACGACAATGACGAATCACCCTATGCTTTTGCCCTGCAGGGTAATGGAACGGGGCCCGGATCACCTCTGGCGTGTGTACCAAACTTTTTTCATATTTTTGGTGATAACGGAACGGTTGCATACCTGGATGCAACAACCAGCCCCTATACCTACACCACGATCACTTCCGCTGGCTACAGTATTAATGGAATGGGTTACAACACTGAAGATGGACTTTTATATGGTTTCGAGATGGATGCAGACGTCGCCGGCAACAAGATCATTCGAATCGATGGCCAGGGAACCCTTGTTGTTCTCTCCAGCGTAAGCATTCCTTACGAATCATGGCGGGCTGATTTTAATAGTACGGGTGACATGTATTTCTGGAATGAAGCGGGTAACGAAATATCAATTTTTGATGCCAGCGAGGGAACCGTTGTCAGCCAGAGTACGACGGGGACAGTCTGGCTTCCGATTGACATGGCCTATTTGAATGAGGATGGAAAGTTTTACGGAATTCACACTTCTCTTCTTTACAAATATGATCCGGTTACGAATAGCGTGACAACCAGTAGTATCAGTGGTCGTCTGACTGACGATTACGGCGCAGGAGCAAACAGTGCATATTATGGTGCAGCCTGGTCAGCAAACGATGGCTATATCTACACCACAAATAGTGAGAGCGGTGGCATGTATAAAATTAACGTCACCACCGGTGAAAGTGTTTTTGTGGGACAGGCCGAAGCCGATCTGCTTAAATCTGATGGGGCTTCCTGCCCGCTTTCTGAGGCACCACTTCCATTAACGGGAAGCGTTGGGGATAAAGTCTGGATTGATTCAGATGGTGATGGCGTTCAAGATGCCGGTGAAACAGGCCTGCCAGGCGTTGATGTAGCTCTCTATGGCAAGGATAATCCTTTTATTGCAGCCACAACAACTGATGCGAATGGTGAATATGCATTCACTAACTTAGCTCCCTCTGAATACTATATCATTTTCTCTGGCGGACCTGCGGGTTTCGGTTTAACGCTGCAAGACCAGGGGGGGAATGATGTTACAGATAGTGATGCTGACCCGGCAACCGGTCAGACAGCCGATTTCTTTGTTGCTGTTGGCTCCATAGAAGTGGGTATGGATGCAGGCTACACAGCCACCGGTCTAGGTGATTTTGTCTGGAATGATTTGAACGAAGATGGGGTCCAAGATTTTGGTGAACCGGGATTACCCAATGTCACTGTTCAACTTCTGGACGCAGCCGAATCAGTGCTTACCACAACGATCACAGATGCAAATGGACGATATTCATTTAGTGCTCTCGCTGCAAACACCTACAAAATCAAAGCTGTCAAACCTAATGGTTTCAAGAAATCACCCCAGAATGCTGGCGGGGATGATGCTTTAGACAGTGATATTGGCCAAGGTGAAAAAACAGGCAATATAGTTATCGGGAGCGGTGTTTTTGATGCTACGGTAGATGCCGGTCTATTTCAAGACAAATCCCCGAATATGAATGTAACTGGGAATTCTCAAGATATTGTTGATGGGGACGTCTCCCCTTCGGTAACAGACCATACTGATTTTACGTCTGTATCAGTGGTAAGCGGCACCATTGTACGCACCTTTACGATTGAAAATGTCATATTAGCGGCAGCAGATTTGACCTTAAATGGCACTCCTGTTGTCGATATTACAGGTACCAATGCCTCTGATTTCACAGTGACTACGAGTCCGGCCACAAGCATTGATGCTGGAACCAGTACAACCTTTCAAGTTAGCTTTGATCCTTCAGGTGGTGGACTCAGAAGTGCTGTGGTAAGCATTTTAAATACAGACCTAACTAAAAATCCCTATGATTTCGATATTCAGGGTATCGGCCTGGCACCAGAAATCGGTGTTGACGGCAATGGTCAGGCCATCAGTCATGGTGATGTTACACCAACGACTGATGATGATACAGACTTTGGAAGTCATGATATAGACACGGGTTCTAGTAATTCAACTTATACTATTCAAAATACCGGTAATGCAGCTCTTGACCTCACAGCGGCTTCACCTTATGTGGTCATCAGTGGTGCCCACGCCAGCGACTTCTCAATTACCGCAAACCCATCAACACCGATTGCTGAAGCTGGGACAACAACATTTGATATTCACTTTGACCCCAGTGCTGTAGGGCTGAGAACCGCGACACTTTCTATCGCAAGTAATGATGTTGAGGAAAATCCGTTTACTTTTGATATTCAGGGAACCGGTACTGTAGCTCCGGAAATAGCCCTTCAAGGAAATCTGGTCAATATCTCAAATGGTGACAGTTCACCATCAGTGACAGACTCGACAGATTTTGGCAGCCTTGATATTTTTGTACCACAAGACGTTCACTCTTTCAGCATCCTTAACACAGGATCTGGGGATCTGACATTATCTGGATTGCCATATGTTCAATTAACAGGTACTAATGCTGGAGATTTTATTATTTCTCAACAACCCGCCAGTGCAACAATAAGCCCGGCAGGGTCACTCACTTTCCAGGTTGCATTTAATCCGACCACGACAGGGCTCAGGCAGGCATCTATCGTCATTTCAAATGATGATTCTGATGAAAATCCCTTTTCCTTCGACATTCAGGGGTTGGGCACATCTACTATGGATGAAGAAATTGAAGTTCTTGGAAATGGTAACATTATTGAATCAGGTGACAATTTCCCATCAGGAGTCGATTTTACTGAAATGGGGGTGGCAGAAATATCCGGTGTACCAGCCACAGCGACGTTTGTTATTCGAAATGTCGGTTATGCAGTTCTGAATTTGACCGGACCACCACCCTATGTGAGCATCAGCGGGTCCCACGCATCAGAATTTATAATAACCAACAGTCCTGCGAACACTGTTGCCATCGATAGTGCCACCACAAGCTTTGAAGTCGGCTTTAATCCAGCTGCCCTGGGTGTCCGCCAGGCGCTTATCAGTATTCAGAATGACGATTCTGATGAGAATCCTTACACCTTCACCATACAGGGGACTGGTGTTTATGATCCAGATTCTCAATCAGAAATCAAGGTTCAGGGAAACATGCTTGACATATTAGATGGTGACCTTACCCCAGCAGTAGCTGATGGCACTGATTTCGAATCTATTGAAGTTGTCGGTGGCTTTACAGCCTCTCAAGAATTTATTGTGCACAACATTGGGCCTGAGGATCTGGTTCTTGGTTCCACTCCTATTATTGTTATATCCGGCACAAATGCTGCCGATTTTACGGTAACATCTGAGCCCGCTACGTTGGTAGCTCCAAGCTCTACGGTTGCCTTTACTGTCGAATTTAACCCTTCTAGCACTGGTTTACGTGAAGCAACGATCAGCATTGGTAATAGTGATCAAGATGAAAACCCTTACACTTTTAATATTCAAGGCACGGGCACCACAGCTCCTGAAATAAGTGTCTCGGGAAATGGCTTAACTATCTCCTCTGGTGACAGTTCTCCCGGCACTGCTGATTCAACCTATTTTGGTGATGTTGATGTGAGTCTCGGAAATCGGATGATAACTTATACAATTTACAATAATGGTAGCTCCAGTCTCAATTTTACGGGAAACAAAGTCACAATGCAGGGCACAAACAGTGCCGATTTCAATGTCTCTACTTATCCGGCGGCTTCAGTTTCAGTGGGTGGCAATACAACTTTTGTTATTGAGTTTGACGCCCTGGTCGTTGGCTTGAGAAATGCAACCATTTCAATTACCAGTAATGACCCCGATCTTCCAACCTATTGGTTTGATATTCAAGGTAACGGTACAGGAGCAGGTTCACCCCTGGCTTGTGAACCAAATTTCTATCAAGTATATGGGTCCAGCGGAACAATTGCCTACCTGAACGCCAACACAAGCCCTTACACTTATACCACCCTGGCTACAGCTGGCTATATCATTGATGGTATTGGCTACAACTTGCAAGATGGCCTGATCTATGGTTTTGAAATGGGTGTTGCGGTGGCAAGTGACCGGATTGTGCGTATTGATGCTGCTGGCGCGGTAACGGTTCTTTCCTCAATCAGCATTCCTTATTCTTCTTCGCGAGCAGATTTTGACGATGATGGCAACCTTTACTTCTGGAACGCTGGCGGCACAGACCTGAGTGTCTTTGATGCAAGCACTGGAGTGGTAAGTTCCAATATTGGCCCCAGCGGTACATTTTTAGCAGCAGATATGGCCTTTCGCAGTACCGATAGCAAGTTTTATGGTGTCAGTGATTCAACGCTCTATATCTATGATCCCAGCCTCAATAGTGTCAGCAGCAGCATAATGATCCAGGGCAAGCTGAACGACGATTTGGTCGCTGGAACCAATGGCAATGCTTTTGGCTCGGCCTGGTCAGCCAGTGATGGTTATGTTTATGTAGCCAACGAATTAAGTGGGCGCATGTACAAAATCAATGTTACCACTAATCCTGCTTCAAGTGTTTACGTGGGACAGGCGTCTGTTGTCAGCAATAGTGATGGCGCCTCTTGCCCCGTCTCGGATTCACCTCTGCCAACTACTGGAACCATTGGCGATAAAGTGTGGCTGGATAACAATGGTGATGGAATTCAGGATGCTGGAGAGGCCGGCCTGGCTGGTGTCACTGTATCGCTTTATGAGGCTGATGATACATTTCTAACTTCACTTGTTACCAGTTCTACTGGAATCTTCTCTTTTGGCAGCCTGGGTGCTTCTCAGTATTACCTTACTTTCACAACACCGCCCACAGGATTTAGCCTTTCACCAAAGGCTGCTGGAGCCAACGATGCCCTGGATAGTGATGCTGATCCCAGTACAGGAAAAACAGATAATATCGAAATCACACCTGGTGTTGTTAATAACAGTATTGACGCTGGGTTTAGGGCCACTGGTGTAGGAGACTATGTTTGGCTGGATGTGAACGAAGACGGCATCCAGGATGGCAATGAAAATGGCGTTCCCGGAATCAATGTCGAGATCAAAATCGATGGTGGTTCCAGCGTGGCCACAACCACCACAGATGCCAACGGAAAATATTCTTTTACGGGGCTGGCAGTCAACACTTATCGCCTGTACTTCACAAACCTAGCAATTGGTTATGCTTTTTCACCTCAAAACCAGGGTGCTGACGATGCCCTGGATAACGATATCGGAAGTAACGGTCAATCCGCAGCATTTGCACTGGGTGCTAATGTTTATGATAATTCTCTGGATGCTGGTGTGTTTCAGAGCTCTGAACCAGAGGTCAGTGTCACTGGAAATAATGTCAATATCGCTGATGGGGATTTTACACCCTCCACCCTTGACCACACTGATTTTGGGTCTGTCAACGCAGCAATAGATTCAGTGGTTTACACCTTCTGGATTCATAATGCTATTTCCGGCGCAACCCTTACGCTTAACGGCACTCCAAAGATTTCTGTTTCTGGAACTGCGGCTGCTGACTTTGTACTCACTTCAGCACCGGCAGATACAGTGTCTCCAGGTGATAGCACCTACTTTAGCATTCGTTTTATAGCGTCGGCTGAAGGCTTAAGGTCAGCGACACTTAATATTGCCAATACTGATGCCGATGAAAATCCCTTTGATTTCAATGTGCGTGGTATCGGTCTGGCTTCAGAAATCCAGATTGAAGGCAATGGTCAGGTTATTTCCGATGGCGATACTACGGCCACAGCCACGAATTTTACTGACTTTGGTGCTGAAGATATTTTGACCGGCAGCCAGGCTCAGATTTTCACCATTCTCAATACTGGAAACGCAGATCTTGTTTTTACCGATCCAGCACCTTACATCACAATCACAGGCAATCATGCCGCTGATTTCAGTATCACCAACGCGCCCAGTTCACCGATTATCTCAAACAACTCAACTACCTTTACTATCACCTTTGATCCAGAAGCTGAAGGATTGAGAAATGCTACGGTCTCCCTGGCAAATAATGACCTGGACGAGAATCCCTTCACCTTCACAATTCAGGGTATTGGTTTGGCGACTCCGGAAATTACCGTTGGGGCTAATAATGAACTTATCGCTGATGGTGACACCTCTCCAATCGTTACAGATAATACTGATTTTGGAAGCAACGATATATTAACAGATACCCAGGTTAATTCTTTTTTGATCATTAATACCGGTAGTGGATCACTTGAATTGACCGGTACTCCAATTGTAATTCTGAGCGGTGGTCAGGCTGGAGACTTTTTGGTGAGCCAGCAACCTGCAAGCTCCACAGTGGCTGCCGGTGACACGGTCACTTTTGATGTAACTTTTGATCCAACGGCTGTCGGATTGAGATCGGCAAGCGTCAGCATTGCTACTGATGATGCAGACGAAAATCCCTTTAACTTTAGTATTCAGGGAAATGGCGTTGCCGGCAGTCAGTTGAAAGTGCTGGGGAACAACACCCTTGTCGCAAATGGTGATATGACCCCGAGTCTATTGGACAGTACAGTTTTTGACAGCACCAATGTTGACTCTGCTTTTTCAGTTACCTTCACCATTAAAAATCCTGGAAGTGCCATCCTGAACCTTACCGGAGCAACGCCCTATGTGACGATTAGCGGTGCTCACTCCTCTGATTTCAGTATTACCCAAATTCCATCTTCGGTAATTACGGCTGACGGTGGAACCACCTTGTTCCGAATTACCTTTATACCCGGGGCCACCGGGGAGCGCACGGCAACAGTGAGCATTGTTTCCGATGATGTCGTCGGTGGAAGCCCTTATACTTTCGGCATTATGGGTGTTGGTATACCTGCTCCCCAGCCGCAATTGACGCTGGTAGAAACAGTTGATCTGTCGGTGGCTGCTCCAGGAGATACACTCACCTATACCATAATTTACTCAAATGTTGGGCCCGGTTTAGCTACCGACGTGGTTGTTGATGAGGAGATCCCAGCTAACTCCACCTACCTCGAAAACTCCGCTACAGGTGTTGCCATGACAATTACTTATAGTCATGATAACGGCGGCAATTATAACATCTCGCAGACAGCGCCAGTCACAAATATTAAGTATGAACTTACCACACCTCTGGCTCCAGGGGGCAATGGCACTGTGGTCTTTAAAGTCGTCATTGACTAGCTGTTCTTATTTGTACTGATTCTTAAACACCGGGGAATCTATTTTCGGTGGGCTAGCACCTCATTTTAGATGTAAACCGAACTCAGTCCAGAATGTGAGTTTGTCGTTATGCCTCAGCATGAACGTCATGGTGGTTCTGTCTTCTCTGGCTCTTAAAGAGGGGGAAATACATGCTTGCGGGCTTATTTGCGCTATTACAGATATCTTTGATGGTTAACTTATAGGACAGGTCCCATAAATTGCCACGACAGCTTAATGTTGCCTTGATTTTGATGAACAACCAATGGATAAGCCAATTTAACCCTGAGGGTCTTTCGGAATTCGAACAACTTTTCAATAACATCCTATATATAACAATAGCGGAGATTTTATGCCTAGATCATTGTATTTGCTCGTTATCCTGCTCGTCACGGGAATGTCTTTGTCGGCACAACTAAACACTGGGGAGACCATGCACGGTTTTAAGCTAGTTGAAAAACGTTTTGTTAAAGAAGTAGATTCTGATTGCTTGCTCTTCAAGCACGAAGTTTCAGGCGCACGCCTACTCAAGATTGCCAACAGCGATATCAATAAGACCTTTTGCATTAGCTTTAAAACTGTCACCGAATCAGATGCCGGCACACCCCACATTTTGGAGCATTCTGTTCTTAACGGTTCCAGGAATTTTCCCGTGAAAAGCCCCTTCGATATCTTGTCTAAAGGCTCTTTAAACCCTTTTCTGAATGCCATGACCGGTAGTGATATAACCCTCTATCCTGTCTCCAGCATGAACGATAAAGATTTTCGAACGCTTATGCATATTTATCTCGATGCCGTTTTTAACCCTTTGATCTATGATGATCCACGAATTCTGGAACAGGAGGGGTGGCACCACGAGCTGAAGCATGTCGACTCCACAGTCAGCTATAAAGGTGTTGTCTATAATGAAATGAAGGGTGCCTTTTCAAGCCCCACTCGCGAATGGGGTTATCTGGTTGATCAAAAGCTCTTTCCCGACACGCCATACCGCTTTTCTTCTGGAGGATATCCAGCCGCTATCCCAACCTTGACACATGAATCCTTTCTCAATTTCCATCGCAAATACTATCATCCATCCAACTCCTATATATTCCTTTATGGAGACGGTGATCTAGCTTCAGAACTTGAATTCATTGATAAGCATTATCTGTCAGGCTATTCTGGTTCCGACCAAATCGTGAACATCCCACTCCAGACTCCTTTTGAATCGTTTAAAACAGGGTCAGGCCTATACTCAGCCACCGAAGGCGCTGAGCTTGAAGGAGAAAGCTATCTGTCGCTTTCCTTTGTCGGTGGCCAGAGTGCTGACCGTGAATTGGTTATGGCGTTAAGGGTGTTGGCCCAGGCTTTGTTTAACAATGAATCTGCGCCCGTTCGTCTGGCTTTACAAAAAGCTGGAATTGGCAAAGATATTAGGGCCATGATTGATGATCTCCGCCAAAACGTGTTTCATGTCCGCGTACAAAACGCTAATCCTGATGAGGCCGATGAATACAAAAGGGTTGTGTTTGAAAGCCTGAACAAGGTCGTGGCCGAAGGTCTTGACATGGAATCGGTCACCGGAATAATGAACCGAATGGAATTTCAGCTCAGAGAAGGTAATAATCCCCAGAGAGGGCTTACCTATAACCAACAGGCTTTGAGTAGTTGGTTCTGGACTGATGAGCCTTTCAGTGGACTGGAATACGAACAGCCGCTTGCTGCCACAAAAGCCAAAATCGCAGCCGGCCAACTGGAAGGGTTGATCACCAAATATTTTTTGGATAATCCCCACGCTCTGCTGTTCACCCTAAACCCCAAACGCGGTTTAGAAGGAGAAAATGATCAGAGAGTTGCCAGCGAACTGGCCGCTTATAAAAGCGGGCTTTCAGTAGATGAGATGGATAAGCTGGCTGCCCAGACAAAGATGCTTGTTGATTACCAGAAAACCGAAGACAGTCCTGGAGCCCTGGCCACCATACCCCTTCTTGATCTCGCGGACATAGAGCGGAAAGTTGATTGGTATCAGGCTGAGGAGGGAGAGTTGTTCTGGTCCAAAACCCCATATTTATATTATAGCGCTTTTACAAATGACATCAGTTACATGCGCTTCTTTTTTGATCTCAGGGTGCTTCGTGAAGATCAGTTGCCCTACGCTTCACTTTTATCAACGCTCCTGGGCTCTATTGGTACCGAGTCCTATTCTTTTGGAGAGCTGGACAATGCCCTGGATACGCATCTGGGTGGCTTCAGCACTTTCCTGATCATCTTCCTTGAGGATCAAAATGATGACATGCTGTTGCCCAAGTTTGTGCTTTCCACTAAAACGCTTTCAGCTAACCAAAATAAAGCTTTTGAGCTGAGCGAAGAAGTTCTGAACCATTCTCTATTAACAGATGAGGACCGTATAAAAGAAATCCTAACCCGTCATCAATCTCATCTATCAGCGTCGGTTAAGCGTAACGGGCTTGGTTATGCCCGCACGCGGCTCTTCTCATACTCAACCCGGTCAGGGGTATTTGATGAGCTAACGGGCGGACTCGATTATTATTGGTTTATTTCAGATCTGGTTGAAAATTTTGAAGATCAAAAAATGGCTCTAATTCAAGAACTCCAAACTGTTTCCAGCTTGTTATTTACCCGAAAGAACATGATTGCCGCGGTTACGTGTTCAGAAAATGATCTTAAGCCCTTTAAAAAGAACCTTCGTCATTTTTCCAAAAACCTCTCTGCCAGAAAACCGGCCTTTCAAGATTGGTCGTTACTTTCACCCAAGAAGAATGAGGGTCTTATGGCTGCCTCTAAGGTCCAATATGTTCTACAGGGGACTGACTTCAAGGATCTTGGATATGAGTGGAGTGGAAAAATAAAAGTGTTGAACCAGATCATCTCCCGAGAATGGCTTAAAAATCAAGTTCGTGTTATCGGGGGGGCTTATGGTGGTTCCGCCCGCTTCTCAGAGTCGGGCAGGGTCTATTTTGGATCCTATAGAGATCCAAATCTCACAGAGACGCTAGAAAACTATGCAAACACTCCAGCGTTTTTGAATACTCTTGATATCGATAAATTGGAAATGACACGCTTTATCATCGGGACCATCTCCAGCATGGATCGACCAAATACACCCGCTCAAAAAGGAGGCATTGCAGTAAATCGGTATTTCAGCAAGACAAGCCAGGAGAAGCTTCAAGCAGAACGCGATGCTGTTTTATCGACCACACTTGAGGATGTAAAAATCTATGAAAGGATGGTTTGCGATATCTTAAACAATAGCCCTATTTGTGTTTATGGGAATGAGGATATATTAAAACAAAACGAAGTCCTGTTTGAGAAGCTAATATCTTTAGATTGACCTTTAGTTTTATGTTTTATTTAAAACTGAGATAAAACACGCTAACATTGACATGTATCGCTATTGGTTGCAGTGGGCTGGATATTTTGTTTGAATAATCAAGCCGTCTGTTTTGTCTTCATAAAACAGACAGCTACAGCGTAATGTCAATTCTAGGGCAAGGGAATAAACCCTTTAAATAAAACCAGTCTGGGTCAGAAGTTGGGCTAAACAAAGAGCCGCCCTTTTCCCTTAAGCAGTATAATTAGGGCTCCTATAATAAACAGCTTTTGAGTCAGTATGGCATATTCATTGTCACCCAGTAAACCACATCCACAATCAGAGTTAAGCTTTAGTATTAAAGAATATATACTCAGCATAACGCCAAGGAATGTTAAACCAATTGTGAAAGCGATAGCTGGTATATAAATCTGTTTAACCCACAACCCAACCGCAAGGAAAAACTCAATCAACACCGCCTGAACACCATAATATTTTAAATATTCTGGCAAGACCGCTGCCTTTAGAAATATTTTATATGGCGTTAACCCCGATTCAATTAGCGATATCACTTTTGTCAATGCCAGGAAAAAGAAAGCTATTGACACGAACCAGCGTAGAATTTCAAAAGCCTTTTGTGTTATTATTTCACGGTTTATCATTTCATTGAGCTTCAAGATAATGTCTGATAGCAGAGTCAATTGCCTGCTTGCTTGCCCTACCTTCAATTATATCCTGAAGTGTCATGCCTACCAGAAATAGATCATCATCCTCAAACCATCCTCGCTCCTGGCGGGAGAAGAAAAATACCTTCTCTCCTTGATCTTCACAAATTAATGGATATTCAAATTGTCCTGATGAAACAATTTTACCCTGGAGATCCATTATATCGTAAAAATAAGGTGGCTCTGGCAAATCGCGGCCAGTGGGTGAAAACATAAACGATGTAATTATGAGATCTCCTTTGATATATAATGCATATGCCTGTGTTAACGTACCCGCCGTTTTGTCATAAGACTCACGTCTTTCATCCGTCAGGAAATCAGCTACTTTTTTAAATGCTTTATTGTTTATCTCAATATTGCTTGCCAGCTTGTATGGCGGCTCGTACTTCTCTACCACATACCCTTGCTCATTGTCTATAAGATATATCGAGCCATTATCAGAAATGTCTATGGGGTGGTATGTATAGAGCATATCGAACAACCTCCCGTTCTTCCCGCTTCGGTTAATGATATTTGCGGAATCAAGTAGCTTCAAATTTTTATCATAAAATGTCAGGGTAAACGCCTTTGTCTTCTCGTAGAACTCGTTAAATTTTTGTATTGAAAGCTCAGTTGGTCCTCCTGCTGTTTCATCATCATACAGATCCAGGTATTCTGTATAGAGGGGACGATAATTTCCGCTGGCAACTATATTACCGTCTGGTAGTTCTAGCATCCTTTTGCAGTTGCCATGTTTGGATATTGGTCCAATAGTTAAAGCATTTGTCCGCCCTCTTTTGTATAAATAATTACGTCCATCCCCCTTTAGGATCGTAAAATAAAAACTTGTTTCAGAAACCAGCACCCTGCAAATTTTAAAAAAGTTATCACCATGAAGCTGAAGCTCCATTGATGTGTTCTCATTATTATCGTATCTGGATTGTATATAAAGTTTTTTCTGGTCTGGTATATAAATGTTTTTTGTGTCAATCCACATCCCCCCATTGGAACGTGACGGCCAGAAATATTTTATGGTCCAATCGCTAAAATCGCCTCTTATTTTTATCACTTCTGACTCGCTGTACAGGGCGCTGATCAATAGAAGAATCATAGACATGGTACACTTCATTCTTCTCTCCTTGTTTGTAAATGATACAATATATGCTCACTTATATATTTTATTCAGGGGTCTCCTCCCAGAGACCCCTGCTGTTTTACTTCCTATAGTGGAAATTCCCAAATGAAGGTTATTTCAAGGTGTAAGCACTTCCATTCAGTCGAGTCTATACACCTATTACCTGTCCATGTACCGATATAGCTGCGCTCGGTTTCATTGCCTTCTGGTGCCTGCCCAGCTTCTTCTGCTATTACAAATCCTACCATCAAAAGCGCCACCAGCCCACTTAAA
>JABMPR010000333.1 GCA_013202895.1 bacterium
ATGCTATGTTATACTTATCCATTTTTTCTACAAACTGTCCGAAGTATAGGCAGATTTTTTTCCACTCAAAAGCGAGTAAAAACATCCCAGGTAAACAGAAGAGTAAAAGAAAATTTTGGGGATCGTCGACCAGTGGAAGTTGCGGTTGGAGAGATTATGGGCACACTTAAAGATTGGGGAATTATTATAATGGAATCATCAGGTGTCTATTCTCAAGCAACAGTGTTGAGAGTGGATTCGTCAGTATTAACGAATTGGACATTAGAAATAATGCTTCGTTCTTCTAATGTATTGGTAAGACCATATCCAGCAATACTTAGAGAACCGGAGTTGTTCCCATTTGAGATCAAAGTAAATACAGTTGAGGTGAAAAAAAGCGATCTTTTTGAAATTGAGAAGCACGGTGTTGATCAGATGATGATTACCACAAAACCAGAGTTAGTTTGACTGTTTCAGCATTTATCTTGAAGGATTGAGTTTACAAAATTAAAAGGTGTTTATGATGGTAATAGGAGATAAAGAGATTACCCAACTTGTAATGAATAGGGGGATGAGGGCGATTAAAAAAGGAAAGGATTTAGATAAAGTAGCATTTGCTCGTGAACTTGTCAGTGTCTTGGAAGGATTTGAAGACTTAGAAAAGTTCGGTGATTATCGACGGATTGAACAAGGGGTTGCATTGATTATTGATATAAGAGATTCTTCTAATAGAGCTGCTCAACTTGGTGCCTATAAAACGTATATAACAATAGAGTGTTTTCTACCGGCAATGGCAAAGCTAGTGGCTTTTTTTGGTGGAACGGTTGTCCAATTCACTGGCGATGGTTTGTTCGCATTATTTAGAGAAGGATCTCAACCTTTTACTAGGGCTTATTGGTGTGCTGGTTATATGATGCATACAGTTGATAGCATCATTAATTCATTTTTTAAATATATAGAAGCTCTGAAAGTCAATATGCCTCAGCTATCTTGTGGGGTTGGCTTGGATATTGGTGGTTGTTTTGCTGTAAAAACGGGTTCGAAAAAATATGCTGTTATAACTCCTTATGGTGATTGTATTAATAATGCATCAAAGCTGTCCGATGGAGAGATGGTTATTAAATTTACTAATGGTTTCTATAAGTTTGTTCAATATGTTGATGGTGGTTCTTTTAATTATTTGGGAGATGAGAAATGGATTATGAGTTGGAAACATTTCCGATTCCCCACTCCAGAAAATAGTACATGGAATAAAGAAATTGATTTAGCAGGTATTTAGAATGAAAAAGATAGTAGTATACTTATTGGTATTTCTTGTTTCGTTAGGGTTTGTATCGATTTGGTTTTTGCAAGGATTTGAACCTGCTTGGCTTGCTGATTACCGGTTAGCATTTCTTTGCATATTAATGGGTGGGGTTGGTGGATGTGTTTATTGTTTAAGAGCTGTTTATTTGAACTATAGCGTTAAAAAGACATGGGATGATGATTGGCAACCCTGGTATTATATTCGACCGTTTTTGAGCTTAGTGTGTGGTGGTGTTAGCTATATTTTTATGAAAGCAGGATTATTAATTCTGGAATCTCAACAATCAGCCAATTCCACGGATCTAGGTTTTATAGCATTGGCTTTTATAGCTGGTTTGAATGTTGACAAGTTTATTTCCAAAATTGAGGACGTGGCTCGTGCTACCTTTGGTATCGAAAAATCCCGATCAGTTTCTGACCAAGATAAAGAGAATAGTGAAGCTGACCATCTTTAACGTAGGCCACGGGTTTTGTGCTTATTTGATAGCGGATACAAACAATGTCATGTTGTTTGACTGCGGGTATAATCAGGAGACAGGTTTTCGACCTTCCAATTATTTACAGAATACTGGCTGCAATGGTATTGAAAATTTTGTAATTAGCAATTTCGACCAGGATCATGTGGATGATTTACCGAACATAATGAACAGGTTTAATATACAAGTTTTGTATCGGAATAAGTCTATTAGTCCTGAAAGACTACGTCAGCTCAAAGCTGAGGCAGGACCAATTATGCCGGCGATGGAAGCGGCGATTGGTCTATCTGAAAGGTATAATTCACCAGTTTCCAATCATCCTGATTTTGGTGCTATTGAATTTGCATGCTTTTACAATAATTACCCAGAATTCACAGATACTAACAACCTTAGTCTTGTATCGTTTATACAATATGATGATATGGGTATAGTCTTGCCTGGTGACTTGGAAAAGAGCGGTTGGAGGAAGCTGTTGGAGAATGAGAGTTTTCGTGATCAGCTAGGTAGTGTAAATATTTTTGTTGCATCACATCATGGTAGAGATTCTGGTTATTGTGAGGAGGTGTTTGAATATTGTTCGCCTGATATAGTGATCATTTCTGATACTTCTGTTCAGTATGAAACTCAGAAAAATAAATATGCTGATCATGCTAGTGGAATCTCTTGGAAGACTGGTGAAACCAGATATGTATTAACCACAAGATCAGACGGGAATATCGAGATCACAAAATCAATAGGTTCAGGATATAATATCCATATTGGATAATAACTGTATTGATTTACAATAATGGGAAATGAGATGAAATGATTTTCTATAGAATATTGATGATCTATTTCAAAAAGAGATGTTAGCAACATCGGCACTATTTAATATAATGGAAATCAGCAAAAATTGAACTTCAAGTTAGAGAAATGAATTCACAGATAAAGCTTGCAAAGACCCTTGAGCAACTTATCGTTGTTAGAACCGACGTACATGCCCGACAATTAAATAATGGTCGATATATGAAAGTGGATAAACCACTATCCATTGAATTGATCCAAGATCATTTAAAAGGTACTGCTACAATTGGTAGTTATCCCTTTCATAAGG
>JABMPR010000334.1 GCA_013202895.1 bacterium
ATGGGACTTGGCAGTAAACAGGTTCATTGAATCGATCTTTCATCTTTACCATACAGCACCCTATTTTCTGTAAATCAATAAAACGCTTCTGCTCATCTGTTAAATTCATTGCACTTGATATATACGAATATGTAACCTCAAGCCTTGGTTCATCATTTGTTTCACCTGATGAAAACAGTCCAAAATGAAAGGTAGATGAGTCATCAACGGGAAGCAGAAAAAATTCCTCATGGATACCTGCACTTATCAGAGCTCTTGTTTCAAGAGTGACATCATAACTCTACCATCCTGTGCCAGATGAAAATTCAATAGGTCTTGGTGGATAATAAGCACCTCTAGGGCTATTATTTCATATGCTTGTGATATAGTCTGTTATAGATAAATATAATTGTAATAATATGATATATATCATATATTAACATCATAATAATATATAATGGTACATAAAGAGTGGATATGAAAATTATTAACAATTCCTTTTTCCATGCCTTTGGAGCTAATTCTACAGATAATTGGATTTTCTGATGAAGTTGATAAAAGAACAGATAATGATTATTCAATGTTGCACAATGAGTGAACAAAAACAAGTGATAGGTGCAAATGTACCAAGAATTGGGGGTATGCTATGGCGTTAGAATTACATGCAAAAACCTATTATGATGATCCATCGATTCAAGGTGGAGATGAACATTATATTGGTGTACCAAAAGTTTCTTTCGACAGCACTGCTAAGGTATCGTATTCAGGAACATGTTGGAAAATGTTACAGGGATCTGTTTACAATCAGCCTAGCCCTTTGGGAGGATATCTTAATGTCTATGTTATTCTCGGTAATTGTGAATATGAAAGTTTGGTGGGTGCTGAGCTTACACTTTCATGTTCGGTAAGTTATTGGGGAAAACCGCCAAGTTCAGGTTGGAAAAGTGTGACTTGGGCTTCGAGATTGAGCAAATCCCAATATTCAGTAACTGAAGTAACCAACTAATTACAATTTACCTGGAGGATTAGGTCATGTTTGGAGTCACGCTTAACAATGAGAGTGGTGTTTCAGCTGAATTGAAGCCGAATGGCGATATAGCAGGAGGTGTCTCCAGATATATTGAAGTTTCTGGCTATCCTGTGCCAATTAGCATTATTGATATCGGAGATCAAAATAATGTTCCAGAGACATGGGCAGTTGAGATGTTTGATGGCCAAAGAACATATCAGATCGGCTATGAAGGAAATGGTAATATCACTGTCACACTAAATGCAGACGGTGTTTTCGCTGCATCAAGCGGTTTTGGACCGTCAATTGAGGGTAATTTAGTCCCCCCGATTACACGTTGAATTCACATGTTAGGCTCTAAGCGGAACGATTGTCTTCTGTAGCTTTACTAATGAATCAGTTTAAAAGTTATGTGTTTGTAACCTTTCTACACAAATCCAAAAACTCCGACAATTAACTACATCTTGTTGGGAAGTATAAAATAGTGAGTTCAAGCATAATGTCGCTAGTGATGAAAATGGATCATACAAAGCTTAAGTCTTTAGAACTAGAATATTTTTAAACAACAGCCATCATATGAAATGGAGGTCAAAATGCCATTCCA
The DNA here is from genome assembly GCA_013202895.1 of bacterium. GTDB lineage: Bacteria > Fidelibacterota > UBA8477 > UBA8477 > JABMPR01 > JABMPR01. The sequence goes on from JABMPR010000334.1 coordinate 1,593, forward strand.
GTAGAACCAAAAAGACATCAAGAGCCGCTATGTCTAGCATACTGCTTGTTAGCTACCAGAATAGACGCGGTTTTGTCGTTTTCAGATGACATATGACAGTTTTTATTCACGAGCAGAAATTAAAAGAGGAGTTTGATGAAAATGAAATTTATAAAATTCAGTCTTGCATTAGGATTTTTTATTTTTTGGGGATGTAATAGTGAATACCCGTCGTCACCAACAAACACAATAATTTTTGAGGATGCGAACAGTGTGGGTGATCAGGAGCATGGTCTCAATAAACCGTCTCTTCCAAATATGGCTCAAGAATATTCAATTAATGATAGCAATATAGTTTGTGTTCCGTGCGCCAACAATTTCTATGCTGACCGTTTTTTTACTGCAACAACAACATTCAGTTATGCAGAATGTTCAGGTTATGGTGATGTAATGATTGATGGTGAAGAAACTGCCTACTTATGGGCTGAATACAATCCATCATGGGATGAAGATTTAGGTTTTCAAGCTTGTGGGGAAAGTACTCCTGCAAGTTTGCCAGCCATTGATAACTTTGAAAAGGAATTGGGGATATACCCTACAATGAAATGGGATTTCATGTGGGCACATTATTGGGTAATTGAAAGAAGGATTGGAACAGGTTCATACAGTCAAGTGTACTCATATACAGTACCACCAGAACCAATTCAATCAACACCTGATACAAACTGGGTTGATACAAGCATTCGACTCAATCGTTTTGATGATATTGTATATTATCGGATAAAAGGAAAGATATGGAGTGAGTTGTCTAGCAGTGGACCTGTTATTTATTGGGACAACAGAGAAAACCCAGATTGATTGGTAAAAAGCGGAAAATCGCATGAAATGAATCTTTTAAGAGAGGTTTCTTCAAAAGGTCCTGGTCAACCTATTCGTGCAATCGACCAAATCGCTATTTAACAAAAGGAGAACAGAAATGAAAAAAAGTTTTGTATTGCTTTGTTGTGTTTTGGGGATGGTAGGTATGGTCTATGCAGATTGTCCCACCAGCGTTGAGGTTTTAGATCATTGCTTTTGGGATGAATTAGGAATTATTGACCCAAATGATGTAGAGTTTACAGTACAAATAGAGGGTGATGAGTCTCGAGAATCATGGGATGGTCATCCTACAGATTGTGACGACTATCAACAGGTTTCATACGATTTAGACTGGAGTATGAACGGATCTTGTGGTATCCAAGATTATGGCATACCTCAAGGAGAATGGATCAGAATTAAAATATCTTTCGGTCAGCAAGAAGATGTGTATTATTATAAACACCCTTTGAACTCAGAATGCCTGAATGGCTCTGAGGTAGATATAGTTTTGAATGCAGACGGTTTTAGCCTGCATGTATCTGATTGTGAAGGATTTGTGCTAGCCAACCACCGTAGTACCACTCCTCCTACAGGATGGTACCCACCTAACCCATCAAATATGGCCACCGGTTCGGACCCAAACGAGATCACATGGAGTCATGCTTGGGAGAATAACGTTCCTGAAGTTTCATACAAACTATGGGAATGGGATCCAGACGAACAGGATTATACCTACATAAAAACCGTTAGCGGTTTAAGTACTCGAGTCACGTCTTCAGGGTTTTATACAGTCTCGGCATTACTGGACGGGATAAGTAGTCAGCAATATCCTTCTGAAGTCCAAGTAACGTACCAATCTCCCCCCGCTCCTACTAATTTAACCGCAAATAGCTCTAGCTATTACTTATCATGGAATCATTCTTGGGAGGATGACCTTCCAAATGACATCACATACAAGGTTTATGTGGCTAATACTTCTGGAGGAAGCTATTCACTTTACGGAACTTCTAACTCTACCACCAAATCTTATCGAAGAGCGGGATATTTTAAGGTTTACGCTGTTTTAGATGGTGTTATGGGACCAGCATCAAATATTGTGTATGGATCCTATAAGGGAGGTTTCCCAAAAATAACAAACTCAAATGAGGAGGTTCCAGAGTCATTTGAGATATCGCAAAATTACCCAAATCCATTTAATCCCTCGACTCAAATTGATTTTCAAGTACCGGAGCTGATATCAGCCTCTATCAAAGTATACGACTCAAATGGTAGAGAGGTTACTGTATTAGCAAATGGGATCTTTGACACAGGAACCTATTCAGTTAATTGGAATGGGAGGGATGACTTTGGGAATCAGCTTAGCACCGGTTTGTACTTTGCTCATTTTAAAGCAGGAACATTTTCAAAAGTTATCAAGATGATGTATTTGCGATAGTCATTATGGCTGATTAGGATTTTAATTGAAAGTAGCCCCACCTTTTGGGGCTACTTGTTTTTCATATTGTTTTGAATCTTTCTCTTGAGCTACAACATTTCAGTACACTTTAGTAAAAGATTAATTCAATTTAAATGAAAGTTTAAAACTTTAATAGATGCGATAACTGATCAGGTTACTTTTATACGAGCAATAACAACTCAATATGGATGTTATACAGGTCAGTATAATTACTGTTAGGGTTAATTAAAATTGGAGAGATGAATGTCGGTAGAACAAATAGTTTCAGTTGGTGGTGTATTGGGAACATTTATCACTGCATTTCTGGTGTACAAAACACTCATTGAAATGAAATCACAAAGAGCCAATTCTTATAGGCCCGAGTTAGTCGCGACAAAAAAACTATTCAATGCCCAGTCGATAACAGAAGCCTTACCAGTACCTACTAAATGGAGCGAAAAGGGGAAAGAGGAAAATGAAATAAAAAGCATGAGTAGCTTAAAAATTGAACTTTTCAACCTTGGCTTTGCAGCCGCTAAAAAAATAAATATATATTGGAGCTATGATTACGAAGCCATAATCAATGAAATCAAAGATGTATGTTATAAAAACTCTATCCCAATCGTCATTGATTTAAAGGATGGTGGTCCTATTTCTATTGACCTTAACGGAAAAGCACAACATTATTTCGATATCAAAAATGACCTCATGGAATATCATGACTACATAGCACCTTCTTCATCCACACAATCACCTCTCCTCATACAATTTCCATATTCAGCTATAATGCTCTACTCAATATTGATCTACATCGGTGTAAAAACAGAGAGTGAGGAAAAAATGCTCACTTTAGCAGAAAGAGAGATTGAACTCAAGGTTGACTACCTTGATTTGGGAGATAAAAAGCATAAAAAATCGTTCAAATGTAACACTTCTATTTTAATGCTCTCTACTCGGCAAGATAATAAAATAATGAGTTTCAGTGGTTTGATCGAATTCAAATAATCCCAACAATGCCTTAGAGCGGACTCACAAACAGGGGAGTGGATGGATAAAATTAAAATGCAAATCGAGTCTGTTTTAGAAAGCTCCTCAAGCCTAAGGCGTTATACATAGCATGGAAATATGATGAACTTATCTGAATCCTTTGAATTGCTTTTGGCTTTTTCTGGAAATGACCTGACACAGAGGCTTTCTATAATTGAAGAATCCCTTAAGAATAAGACGGCTATGTCGATCAGGCCAATTCTCGCAAGCGAAGGTGTAAATAAGCCAGTTCTTGAAGCTGCAGGACAGATTAAGCAGGTTGCCGGTCAAATTCATGTCATAATTCATGCGGTCGGAATTCTTCTTACTCTCCCAGAACTGTTAAGTGAGGATGAGGTAATCGAGAGCCTATCACTCGGTGCCGGAAATACAGGTAGAGATTTCGATTTGGAAACGACGAAAAGAATCGCAGAATTCAAGTTTATAAGATGGCATGGGGGATCTGAATCAATCCGTCAGAATTCACTTTTCAAGGATTTTTATATGTTAGCTGAATCAGATACGATAAAATCTAAGTATTTATACGTTTTGGGAACTGAAATTCCGTTAAAGTTTTTCAACGGCAAGCGTGCGATAAGTAGTGTATTTAGTAAGAATGTTTCATTGCTGAAGCACATATCAGATAAACATCCTTCATGCCGTGTTGTCAGCGATTACTATCTTAAACATATAGATGAGGTCGAGATAGTTAATATAATGCCATATTTACAAGGATTTGATGTGTTGACGCAGGTCTAATGAGGCTTAGAGCTATTTCAGATGCAAGGAAAAGATTGACGAAAATGATGTAGATGGATAAGCGGAAATTACAAAGCGATGCTATCTTGGGAAGCAGCTCAAGCTCGTTGTGCTGGACATATCGAAAACCAGCTGGAGAAAAGTATGAGTGAAGATATTCTTGTTCAATTTATCACACATGGTCGAGAGGAACGGAATCTAGAATACAAGAGTAATATTAATTGGAAAGATCCACACATCCAGGCAAAACTAATTAAAAGTATTCTCGCCCTGTCAAATATCAGAAATGGTGGTGCTATAGTAATTGGCGTTGAGCAAAATGGAGAGAAATTCACACCCAAAGGCTTGTCCAATACTAACCTCCAAACTTTTAAACAAGATGATATATCCTCACGGGTAAGTTCATTCGCTGATCCGTACGTTGAAATTACAGTAACCCACGTAGATTATGAGGAAGCCAGTTACGTAGTAATCCAGGTGAAGGAATTTGCTGAGATACCAGTTATTTGCAAACGAGATGGAGCAGAAGGTTTAACAATAGGTCAAATCTACACAAGACCCCGTCGGAAAATTGAAACAGTTGCTATACCCTCTCAGATCGAAATGAGAGAAATTGTTAATATGGCCATCGATAAAGGAATGGAGCTTCAGCAAAAAAGACTTTCAAAATACGGGAGCTCATCCATAGATAAGAACGAAGCTGATAAAGCTGCATTTAAGAATCAGGCTGGGGATCTCTAAGATGGAAGCTTTATTAAAAAAGATTCATTCTACTGGGTATTGGCGAGTTCAGGTTCGACCTACACATTTCGATGAAAAAAAGATAATATCACTTAAAGAAAGTTGGGATATTGTAGAGACATCGGTCGTTTTCCTCAGAGGTTGGGATTATCCTCATATTGATTTAGAGCATAAGGAGCATGGAGTTGATTTTATAGGGTCATCGGCAGATTTTGGAAGCAGTAAGGAATATTGGCGTTTATATCAAAGTGGAATGTTTATTCATCATTTTGCATGCATGGAGGATTACGAAATAGATCCAGGTAATGTATCAAGCTTTTCGGCTAGAACCCCCTCACCTTCAGGAAAATATCTTGGCATAATTGCTACACTATATACACTCACAGAGATATTCCTGTTTGTCTCTAGACTAGCTGCAAAAGGAGTATTAGATCCCTCGTGCGAAATCTCAATTGAACTCCATGGCATGAAGGACAGGCAATTAATATTCTTTGACCTCATGAGACATTTAAGAAGTGGATATATATGTGATATATTGAATCTACCATTTTCAAAGACTTACTCAATACCAGAAATCACATCAAGTTATGCAGAAAATGCACGAATCGTCTTTACTTGGATTATGGAAAGATTTAAATGGACATCTATTACTGAGAAATCGTTTCAGGAGGAACAAACAGAGTTTATTGAGCGGAAATTCAGATAATTATTGATGTCAAACAAACACATAACGTTGATTCACCAAAGGGAAACTGAAAATGTGCGACTTTAAGAATACATTTTTACAAGTAAAATGAACGTTCGCACAAACGACAAAAATAAAGGGTGAAGAAGTGCCAAATAAGCACGTTGATTCTGACGCATTGGAAAATCCAACACCACCGTCGAGCGATAGTGATGTTACCGACAGCCTAGACGGTGCACTACCGCCTAAAAGTGCCAGGGAAATTGATACGACACAAGAATTAGTGGAACCGATAGATGATAAAGAAGCCCCTAAACAAACTATCAACAAGGGCTTATCGAAATGGGGTCCTTGGCGACGATTTATGCAGTTCAGAGATTACCAGCGTGAGCAGTTTGACCACATATTGCAAGAACATGACCAGAAGGATAACATTAGAGGTAAGCTACCGAAAGACGAACATATCCAGGTACCGGCCATCTGGGTAGCTGAGCTGTATACACCATCAAACATAGATGGATTATTTCAGGGCATAAGAAAGCTCGGTTGGGAGCAAGGCAGAATCCGCCAGGACGATCTATTGAAATGGATGAGCGATGTCCGGCAGGGGCGCAGAGCAGGGTGGACAAGCCTTGGTTTAGTTTCCACTCCTCAAAAAGCTAACCTCATGAGTGAACGAACCGCTCAGCTTCCAACTGGTGTCAGTGCCTCTCTTCCGTTCTTGATGTCCTTGACACCAAGCATCACAGCGCTAATAATGGTCTTCATATTGGATGATGAAGCCTCGAATTCGCTAGATGGATCTCTGAGCGCTATCTATACCACGCGCATTACAATAGGCCATCATTTATTTTCGTGGCAATCCATCTTTTACATATTAATGAACACTAACATGCCATTTAGACGTAGTTACCATGACCCAGATAGCCAAAGGATGGCTGCTGTACAATCTTCTCTGGGAGATATCGAAAAAAGCTGCGTAAGTTGGATTCATAAGAATTTACCCGGTGTGTTTTCTACTGAAATTCGAGGACAGATGTCTCCAACTGCCATGCTCCTTGTAACAGAAGCTACTGCTCCCCTTAGTAAAGAATCTCGATCCATTTGGGCTCTAAGAGGACTAATGCTTGACCGTGAGTTCGAGGCTTGGAAGTCAGACGAATGGCCTCATGCTCGACTTATTTTACCCCGATCATGGGGGGAAGAAGAGGGTCTTCGGCTCACGTTTGCATGTCGACGTCGTGATGCGTTTCAAGATAATTCCGGTTACCCTGATCCCACGTCAAATTGGACAATTGCCCAGAGAGCTGATGAAAAAATTCGGGGACTACTATCACGTTGGGCGCTTACCTGTATGCTGGATGGGTACCACGAGCGGTTGTCAGAATTGCGAGACAAATCAGCAGCTCGACATATTTATCGACCTATTCGGGATTTGAAAAAGTTTCGCAATTTGGTGCGTTCCAGGCTATACGACATTCTCACCTCTACACATGAGATTGAAAAATTCACAGATGCGGATTTAGCCTACCGAGATAACGTCCTTGAAATGGAATATGTGCGATCTCCCAAGGAAAAACAGACGGACTTGTTATCACACCTTCAATTATCCCAGCGTATGCGAGCGAAGCAAGTGCGACGTGAAGCGAATCTCCTTCAGTCGGTTTTGTCAGTCGGTAGTGAAGTCTCACAGACCATTGCAAGCATACGAATCCAGAGGTTTGTCGTCTTGTTGACACTGGTATCAATTTCTATTGCACTCCTTGCTTTATCTGTGGCCGAACAGGGCGCACCATGAACAGAAAACTATCAACAGATTTACCAAGAGAGCTGCGAAATAAGGAGGTAATAAGATTTGAGTGACGATATGCCATCAACAGCTTTTGGACAAGAACTACTTACACAAGAACTTGTAACATTTGAGCAAGTTCACGTGAATGTATCTCAGACACTAATTATCACTACCGAAGATCGCATGAATCTTTGGTTAAGAGAGGTCATTGGCCGTATCAAAAAACAATCAGAGTGGATTGCTCCGCTGAGCCTGGTTGTTGCAATTACGCTGACACTAACAACCACCTCATTTAATAGTTTCCTGCTCCCCTCGGCAACTTGGCACGCCATGTTCGTCATTGTTGATATTATAGCTTTCTTTTGGCTAGTGATTTCATTTCGCCATTTAAGCAAACCACTAATTATTGCAGAAGAAATTGAACAGCTAAAAACGTACTCTCCCATACCGGATTCAAATCTAGAAAAGGGAGGTGTTGAGAAATGAATGAAGGTAAGAAAGTAGATGTTAAGCAGTTGATAAAGAATTCTAGCGAATCTTTTTCAAAAGGTAACTATGCTGAGGCTGAGTCACTTATCCGAGAAGCATTATTTACTGCCGAGGAGGAAGGTAACTTAAGCGATATAGCCTCTTCACTTCATAACTTGGGAACGATTTTGTCCAGGATGGCACGCTACGTAGAAGCGCTAGAGTATTATTCGAAAGCACTTGAAATAAAAGAACAACTCGGAGAGCAAGGCTCATCGGTAGCAACAACCCTTAACCAGCTAGCCCAAGTCTATTATGCAATTGGCCAACCTCAGCAAGCAGAGCTTCTGTATGAGAAATCGCTTTCCATTGTAGAAAGCCTTGGAGATAAGAATTCCGAGGCCATTACACTGAGTAATCTGGCATCGGTATATGCTAGCCAGGATCGTCTAAGTGAAGCAGAAGCCCTTTATAGGAGGGCTCTGGCAATTCAAGAATCGTTAGGTAGCTGGCAAAGTGCCAAGACATATAACAATCTAGGTAATTTGTATTTCGAACTTCGTGATTTTGAACATGCTCATCTGGCGCTCCAAAAATCGATTACATTGATGAAGCAGCAACTTGGCGAGACTCACCCTGATACCTCTAGTGTGATAAATAATCTAGCCTATGTGTTGGCAGAAGAAGGGAAAAATGAAGAGGCATTAAAGCTGTTTAGTGAGAGTCTTAAAAATCTAAAGCGCGTATTGGGTGCCAATCATCCTTATGTGAAACAATTAGCTGAACGAGGATTAAGCCCAATAAAAAGCTCCAGCAGACGCTCATGACAGTACCAAAACCGCTTGGGGTCGACATAAATAAAGTGATTGATGATGCAATTGACACGACTCCACAGAAATGATGAATCTTTTATACCTACCAAAGGCTTAGATCTGAATCAGACGAAGGGGAAAGGTTGACCAAAATGATGTGGATAGGAAATGTGGGTATTTGTATCGATAATTTAGAATATTCTGAGTCTTTGAAAGATGAATACACAGATCTCAATCGTAGTTTTATAGAAATTAAAAACGCTTTAAAAGACGATGACGAAATCAAGAAGTTCGAAGGGTATATAAATAAATTTAGTAAGCTATATTATACAAATAGTGAGTGATGATTTTGCCAATCAATTGAGACAATTCAGAAACAATCTATCAATGAAACTGCATGCCCCTACATCAGCAGACTATTTTACTTCATAACCTGTGGGACACTTTGTGTTAAAATAGTAAAGACACAAAGGAGGGTCTCATGCACCCTGAAGTTAAGAATGAGTTGGAGGTTCGGTTCAAGCAAACTGTCCTCGAATTAGCAAAAGTCACCAGGTTTACAAGTGATGTCATCAAAGAATATGACATCCCCCGATCATCATTCTATCGATGGAAGAAATTGTATGACGAAAAGGGTAAAGCAGGTCTTTATAAAAAGAAGCCGATTCCACTATCTCACCCTAAACGAATAACCCCCCCAGTAGTTGACTTAATTATCAAATTGCAAACTGAATACCAGTTGGGTCCAGAAAGGATACGCCTGCACCTGGAGCGTTATCATGGTATTAAGATCTCTGAATCAGCCGCTTACCGCACCTTAAAGAAGCATGGCCTCAGCAGACTGGAGAAGGGCAAAAGAAAGCGCTCAATACATACCAAACGATATGCTAAAACTGTACCTGGTCACCATGTTCAAGTCGATGTTAAGTTCCTGATACTCAAGAATAAAGAAGGAAAAAGAGTTCATCGGTTTCAGTATACTACAATCGATGATGCGACCAGGATCAGAGCTCTTCAAATCTATCCTAAACATAACCAGGTCTATGCAATAAAATTCATGGACTATGTTGTTGAAAAGTTTCCATTCAGAATTCATACGATTCAGACCGATCGAGGCCACGAGTTCCAAGCTCTTTTTCACTGGCATGTTGAAGACAACGGAATGCAACACCGATATATTCGGCCAAGGACACCACAATTAAATGGAAAGGTTGAAAGATCCCATAGAACTGACCAGGAGGAGTTCTATCAGATGTTATCTTATAAAGATGATGTGGATCTTGGTCAAAAGCTTAATGCGTGGGAGAATTTCTATAATTTTGATAGGCCACATCAATCTCATGGTGGAAAAACTCCGTATAAGGTTATGAAATGCTGTTTAACTTAAGCACAATTGTGTATCACTAGATATGAAGTATCACAATATAAAGAACTGCAATGCGAGATTCCTCACTAGCCAGTAAGCTTAGATTAATAATGAATTCACGATGAGAATAATTCCCCCTGCAGTAGGCAGGAAATAACCCTACCCACTTATATTGGGCTAATTGTCGCCACCACATACCGTTTAAAACCGTTTAAGATCTCTTAATGGTACAATTTTTACAACTAGCACCTATTCTTGTGCTAAATGCCAGTTATTTGCGCTGGAAATGTCAAGCGCTCCCACTTGACAACCCGAAGACGAATCACAAAACAATCAATAAATTTGGTCACCTTGCATAACTACCTATTTTAGATGAAAAGTGATTGCATTTTCAATAATAACAACATATTTTATTATTATATCTTAATGACACGTAATAGAATAGAGTGGAATATCAATCGGCATTTAATTCTTTTATAAGAGTTAGCCTTGAGCCAATTCACGGATGTGGAAGGCGTTGTAAGAAAAGTTAAAACCAATCAGATTGTGTTTATGCTGACTACATCGCAGGGATATGTGTATTACACGAATCAGAATTATTACTGTCAGATTGCCCTTCGAAATCAAAATATTGGACAAATTCGATAGGAGGATTATTAAATGAGTAAAGAATACCGTGTGGCAGGGGCAGTTACTAATTTAGATACTGGTGAACCTGTATCCAATGTCATCGTAAGGGCCTTTGATAAGGATTTCTTTCGTGATCAGCCTCTTGGCAAAGCAAGAACGGATAAAGTTGGTCGTTACGAAGTTCTATTTAATCGGGATGATTTCACAGGACCGTTGATCCATCTGGAACGTCGTCCTGACATCTTCCTGGAAATCGTTGACGCTAAAGGTAATATTATATATTCAACTGAGTGTTCAGCAGTAGTGAATGCATGGCGTGATACGAGAATAGACGTTGCAGTGCCAATGCCTAACAAACCTGAAGAACCTAGTATTGTTCATATTGGCGGTGAGCCTGTTAATTTGATTTATGCCGCACAATTGACATCATCTGAACTGGTTGAAATATATAGCTATTGGCGACGACCCATGACAAAATTAAGCAGACCTGAATTTGTACAGCGTGCTTTTCCGGGTTTGCCTACAAAAAGAGATTCTGGTGATGATTGCGGGGAAGGATACGGTGACGTTATCAGACAATTATTGGAGGAGCGTGGTGCCACAAAAATGCTAGCTGATACGGATGCTGACGATTTGCCTGCTGGCGCCGACATCAAATGGTTTTATACTGATAATATCGCTGTAAAATATACAATTGATAATGCTTACCCCGATGATAAGGTCGATTCTACTACCCCCGCGGCAGATATCCCTTTTGCATTAACAGACGGCACTGCTCTAGGTACATTGCGAGCAAATCTTACCGACCTGCATGCAGATAATTCAGACCTCGCTCCATCATACGTACAAAAAGTAGGATTATTGGCGGAGTATGCACTGACATCGTTTATAGGTCTTACATTTTCTCTTCGCGATCCACGTAATGGAGCCGCACGAATGGAGTACCGAATTTTGAAGCAGAATGCTGGCATTGCTGGACAAACAAATGCATCCTGGAGTCATGTAGAGGTTAAGCCCGGCAACTCAGATTCTCAGAACTCCTTTACAGTTCCTCATGAACTATTTCACCAAGTTCAATATCGTTATAATAACACCACTACACGTTCTAACATTTATGGAATTGTTAGGGAAGGTGGGGCACGCTTTGCAACTGAAAGTATTAATGATCAGCCTAATCGTTACGTGGATAGTGGCAAGAAAATTCTTAATGAACCTTGGCAATCGCTCGTAAGTGATGCTGTCGGTATAAAGAACCCAATTCGTTATGCTGCTGGTTTATTATGGAAGTACATGGCGGAACAGCATAGCACGGTTGTAGCCGAACCAATGGTTGGTGTTGATATCTATCGCAAAGTATTAGAAGCCACAGCAACTGTTGAAGCGAGTGATCCTGGGATAGGCTATCTGGCAACAGCGCTACGTGACGCTCGCAGGCAGATGCCTTGGTATGGACGCTGGGACCAATTCCGTTACTACGATGTCGCAAATACTGAACTGGATTCCCACGAAACTACTTGGGGCAATTACTTAGCAGCGAACTATGTACATTCAACCGCTAATCCAGTACTAGACACCCGCTTTGAGTATCGGGAAGATGAGGCTCCTGTACCCATCAACGTTGCCACAACTAAGTTAGCCGACTACCAAGCTAATGTTGAAGTTGGAGATGACATCGATATTGGTCAAGGAGGTAGTATTACACGGAACCGAGCTAATCATAAACCTTGGGCCGCGCGTTATTACCGTATATCACCAGATGTTGGTTCACTACCTCGCATGCTAAAGATTAATTTCTCCACGGCAGCAGGCATGACGGATCCCCTGATCCAAATTCTTAGATTTGGTGTCGGCGGTACACTTTTGGATATAAGTCGTTCCGATCAGGCTAACTATTCAAAGACTATCAACATGGACGGTCTCGAGAATGTTGTTGTTATTGTTGCAAGCAGGGAGAACAGCGGTAGTTTCACACTTGATTTCGATGAAGTTGCAAGCGATACAGATGTTCATGTTACGAGATGGAATTCAGCGGTTGGGACAGAGTATGAAGTAAATCCAAAGGGATGGTCCTGGACTTGGGTGTCTCCCGATATCATGGTTGATAACGATGACAATGGCTTGGCTGATACCGAGGTCTATTTTGACCAGAACAACAAACTAAAAATTCGGTTGCGGAATCGTGGCAATACACCAGCAAGTAATATTGGAATTGAATTTTTCTACCAAAAAGCTACCCCGCATCTTTCAGCTTCGGCGTGGATACCAGTACAAAACAGTGCGGGTGTTGTTCAGTCTATCGTGGGCGAAACTCTGGACGCAGCTGGTGGAGCAAATGACGAAAAGTGGTTCTCGGTGGATTGGGCGCCCACCAATGACGGAACAGATCACAAACATTGGTGCGTAAAGTCTGTGGTGACAGTTCCAGGCGATCCTAATTCGGATAATAAAGTTGTATTTAGCAACTTTGGCAATGTAATCGTTTCGTCTGATGGCGATACAGGTATTTTTAATTTGTTACTCCGATATCCTGATTCTATTCACTCATTGGATATGATTGTCCTTCCCCGCGGGGTAAAGTGGATGGCTACATTGCCCCATAATATTGATATCGATTTTGCTAAGAATCGTAAATTGAAATATCCGCCATGCAATGGTAAACCGAGTTTAGTTGCTGAGATTCCTAATCGTTCCACATTGGTTGCTGTGAAAATGAAAACGATGAATAAAGCAAAAAAGTTCGATGGAAAGTCAGGACTAATAAAGCCAGAACCAAATGAATATTATCCTATTCCCAGAGAGACTCTGCCGCCAGGTGTGGATCCAGCATCCTTGGTCACCGTGGCTTATAGGGTAGACGGTGAAGTTGTCGGAGGTGTCAGCTTTCAAGTGTCCACAAAATCAACTACAGGATGATCAGCAAATATGTGAACGTTATCACAATGAATCTCGATCAATTAGAGCAATCTAAAAATAGCAGATCATGAGACCTCATTGTTCCAATACAATATCGATTCACAAAGTTACTTATGCCGAGGTTATGAACACTAGGAGCGCTCAACAGACATAGATTTCATTCGTCCACTGACCTGCCCATCCAATGGATTATGGATACCAGAATAACAATAAGTTGATCATGGAATATCTATCAAAGGACAGGTATTTCGTTCACTAATTTTATGACCTCTCATGACCTCTCATGACCTCAACAATTGATCTCTTCTATTGATGCTTTAATGCTTTTTTTTACGACAACATCTTGGAGGGCATCAATATAAAGTACTTTTTTAGCAACAATCTTCTTTAGGCGCCTTTCTCCTGTTCCAGCCCCATATGTCGATGATTATTGCACACACAGAACTGAACTTTGACTTCTAGCAATAGTAGCTATGCCCTGCCAAATTGTGATACCTCAGAGGTCCTGGACTTTTATTCCATACTCTTCTTCGTTTAAGACACTGATAATCTGTTATTCTGTTAATCGGTGCTTCATTTTGAATATCCTTCGTCCTAATTAATCTACTCATTAACTTTGTCAGTGGGACAGTATAAAGGGATAAGGTTACGAGGAGACACAGGGGAGGTTATAGTGAATCCATTCGAAAAGTATCAATAAGGTCTGGCTCAAGTTTAGACTATATACCTTTCAAGTACATTGATCCGCAGGGATACCCATTGAACAATAAAGTTTTACAATATCAGGTAATGATAGTACTATCTATTTTTGTGGCTGGATTTATATCAGAAGTTTTGCTTGGCTTGGTGGCTGGGATATGGTCGACCTGGTCTTATCAATCACTCGAATTCAGGTCACCACTATTCTATCAACAAATCATAACAATTGTTGTTTCATGTATTATTGGATTATTATTCTTCAATTAAACAAGTGAAGAGGTAAAGAAAATGGCAAAGTATTATGTTAATGTAAATC
>JABMPR010000335.1 GCA_013202895.1 bacterium
GTCACCGGCATCTGTCTCATATACGATTTCCACAGGATATTGTAATGCCGGGTGACCCGCTGCATCAGGATGATCTGCATACCAGGTTCTCAGAAGCATATAATTTTCATCTGTCTCTACAGTAATGGTTGATCCGTCAGGCATGGTGAAGGATGCCGGTAGGACTAGATCAAAACATGACCTGTCTCTACCATTCCGACCATCTCTATCTTCATGACCACCTCGTCTGTCTTCATTATCGCAGCGTCTGTACGCATTACGCATCTCAACTTCATTATTAATTGTCACTGCGGCGGCGTCTTCAAATTGAATCTGAACGGGATATTGCAGCTGTGGCTTGGCTTCATAACCGGGATTTACCTCATACCAGGCTTTCAGCGCGTCAAATCCTGCTTCACTTTCTACAGTAATGCTTGATTCATCGGGCATGATAAATGTGACTGGGTAGATAAGCTCAAAACATTTCCAGCTATCCTTGTCATCAAAACCACGACCTTTGCCACCTTTATCGCCATTGCCGCTTTTTAATTTTCGCCCTTCCAAATTGAAATAAAGCTCTGAACGCTTTCCCACATGATCCACTTTACCACCCATGAATACTTCATAGCCCAATTCGGGAGCCAGCATAGCATCTAATGTCAGTTCGTCTGCATAGTCGTCCCCGATAACATTTTTGGATGTTTCAGGTAGCTGAGCTTCAGGAATGGTCACTTTATTAAGAGATGCCCGGATGGCTTCAATCAGCTGCTCATCCGCTGAAAGGGCATCCCCCTGATTGGTAACACCCTTGTCGCATCCAATCATAAATAAAAGGAATGATGCCGCAATGATTTTGAATAAAATTTTCATTATTATGTCTCCCTCAAGAATTTCGACGATTTTAATATAATCCACATCAATAGGATTGTGACCCCTAAATATTTGGTGATACTAAATTCAAAAGCAGATTAATCCAATTTTAAATTTTAAGCTTTTACTTGCCCCACTCAAGAATAATTCTATTCTTATTCTTAGAATTTTATAGTTTGAATCTTTTAAAACTAAATCACTGCAAAAACAACAGGTGCTGAAGTGGAACTTACTTTGAAATCAGAATATTGGGACAACACAAAAGCGAAAAGCGCTTTTAAAGCATTCATACTCGATATCCACAGACTTGATTTTACTCAATGGGATGAGGCTGGTTTTTGGGATGACGCCTATACCCCCTTCTCGTACTTTAAGGGCGACGATATTATTTCCAGCGTATGCATATATTTATTGGATGCCATTATCGATGGTAGATCGACACATCTCGTCCAAATTTCTGGCGTTGGTACCCTGCCTGAGTTTCAACGTAAAGGTTTGAGCAGGCAATTGACAAATATTGGATTGGACTGGGCGATTAATAAACACGAAGGTGTCTTCCTGTTTTCAGACATGGATGCCATGCCCTATTACCAGCGTTGTGGATTCACAGCTCTCGACGAATATTTAGAAACGACTGAGGTTAAAACCAGTGCAACCCGACCCGGCCTTATTAAGCTTGACCCCAGGAATCCGAGAGATCTAAATAAAATCTATCAATGCATACAGAATCGTGTTCCAATCTCAGAGAAGTTTTCCATAATCAATGCGAAACTGGATATGTTCCACATCATTTACACGTTGAAAAACTGTCTGTATGAGATCCCTGATCTGGGCTGTCTGATAGCCTACGAGCGAGATAACGGCAATTTGAGTATTTTCGATATTGTAAGTGACAGAATCCCAAGCCTTGATGAAATTTATCCCTATATAGCACAATCTGAGGATACGCAAATCGAATTTTATTTTCATACTGATAAACTTGAGATTGATAAGGTCCAGACCACGCTCCTTGCAGGCAATAATCTTTTTATTAAGGGCCACTTTCCGATAATAAATCCAGTTTTTCCATTCACATCCAGAGCATGATGGATAAATCATCGTAAAAACTTCCGGGAAATTCATTTTAGATTATATCCGCCAAATAAATTGACGAGAGTCATCATCTTTATTACTCACTCATCATTTGCCTAATTGAAAAAAGAAGAAATAGCGATAATATGTCTCGGCTAATAAATCAAATAGCGGGGCTTCACTGTATGAAATTATCCAGACAAATTCTTTTCAGCACTACCCTGGTCGCTCTGTTTGGTTGTACACCCACCTTAGTTGAAAAAGAACCCTATGATTATTCGAAGATGGACAGGTCAACAAGATACGCCTATCGACAGGTAGATAAATTTATTCAAGCAGGCATTAAGCATAAACAACCCCTTGAATTAAATCGCTATTCAAAGATTGATACCATCATCATAAAAAAGCAGTCAAGGGAGCTTACCATTTATTTTAATGGCTCCTTTGCAACCATCCCCTTTAGAGAAAAAAATGTCTCCCTGATATATCGAGAACTAAAAACCCTTCTGTCACCAAAATTTAAAAAATATTCCCTGCATATTTTTGCGGCGGATCAGCCCCTCTCACAACTCATCCCAAATTATTACAGATCAAATAAAGCCCATTATGACATATCTCGAATGCCAGTAAGTGATATTAGATCATATCCTCTGGTGCGCAATCTGAGTAAACCTTTGCTGCCTGAACGTGGGCTTTATAACCGGAATATTGCCCTCTGGCATAGTCATGGCTGGTATTATGAACAAAGACTTGATCGCTGGGAATGGCAACGTGCAAGAGTTTTCCAGACCGTAGAAGATCTACTGCCCATGACCTATGCCCTCCAATATCTCGTTCCGATGCTTGAGAACGCTGGAGCCCAGGTATTTTTACCTAGAGAGCGCGATATTCAAATAAATGAAGTAATTGTAGATAATGACTCAACGAATAAAAGTTCATATCTGGAAATTGCTGACGCAAAAACAGGCTGGCATGATGGAAAGGGTGCTGGCTTCGCTGTTGGAAAACCACCCTATTCTTCAGGGCTGAATCCCTTCCAAATTGGAACGCATAGAATGATAGAAGCCAGTGCCCACGCTACTGCAGGTATAAGGTGGACCCCCGATATCCCTGAAACGGGTGAATACGCGGTATCAATTTCGTTTGCAGATTCGGATGATAATGTTACAGATGCCCATTACACAGTTCACCATAAAGGTGGTAAAACAGAATTTCTTGTGAACCAGCGTATGTCTGGTGGTACCTGGGTGCATTTGGGGAAATTCAGGTTTGATAGTGGCCAGGATTCAGCAGCAGGGAGTGTTGAACTTTCAAACAAAAGTAATGAAATTGGACAAATTGTAACTGCTGATGCGGTCAGGTTTGGGGGCGGGATGGGCAATGTAGCCCGAGCAGGTAAAATCAGTGGTAGACCACGCTTTACGGAGGCTGCCAGATATTATCTGCAATATGCCGGAATGCCTGACACCCTGGTTTACAATCTCAATGGCGATTCAATTGATTATAATGACGATTATCAATGCCGGGGTGAATGGGTCAATTATTTAAAAGGAGCACCTTTTGGTCCCAATAAAGACCGCTCGGCAGCAGGTCTTAAAATCCCCATAGATCTATCATTTGCATTGCATACTGATGCAGGTTTCACCAGGAATGATACTGTCATTGGTACACTTTTAATTTATAGCACAGAGGGTGGGGATGAGACCTCCAGCTTTCCAGATAGTATGTCCCGCCTCGCCAACAGGGATTTTGCTGATATCATGCAAACTCAAATTGTCAATGACATCCGCGCCAAGTATGACCCCAGCTGGATTCGGCGCCTACTCTGGGATAGAGGGTATAGCGAAACTTATCGACCCAATGTTCCGGCAGTATTATTAGAGCTCCTCTCCCACCAAAACTTTCTGGATATGAAATTTGCTCTCGATCCCAGATTCCGTTTTGACGCGAGTCGCTCGATATACAAATCCATGGTAAAATTTATCGCTACTCAACACAACACTGACTATGCAATACAACCCCTCCCCGTATCCCATTTCCAGGCCATCCTTAATGATAAGGGCCAGATAAATCTACTATGGAGTCCCACTGAAGATCCCCTTGAGGAAACCGCCGTTGCCGAGCAGTATATCATCTATACTCGCATTGGAGATAATGATTTTGATAATGGGATTTTGATCGATCAACCCCTGTTTACAACTAAAGTTCTAGATCCTGGTGTGATATACAGTTATAAGGTGACTGCGGTGAACCCTGGTGGTGAGAGTTTCCCCTCCGAAATATTGTCGGCTTGTTATCTGGATAATCAAAAAGAACCTGTGCTCATCATTAATGGATTTGATCGTGTATCAGCCCCTGCAACCATAGAAACTGATGAATATTTGGGTTTTGCAAACTTTTGGGATCAAGGTGTGCCCGATAAATATGACTTTAGTTTTATTGGTGAACAATATGACTTTAGGGCAGCATCGCCCTGGATCGACGACGATGCTCCAGGACACGGGGCAAGTTATGGTGATTATGAAACGACGATTATTCCAGGGAACAGCTTTGATTTCCCCTATTTACATGGACTATCTATCAAGGCAGCTGGGTATTCGTTTGGTTCGGTAAGTGATGAATCAATCATGGACCAAATGCTTGATATCACAAAGTATAAATATGTGGATCTGATACTCGGCGAAGAAAAGGAGACGGCTGGACCTCAGCCAACAACCCAGCGGCAATTCAAGGCTTTCCCCATAGCTTTACAGACAGAAATCAAGCGCTACTGCCAATCCGGTGGGAATCTTTTTATCAGCGGTGCCTATGTCGGTACAGACCTATTTGAAAATTATAGTGATTCATTAGATATGCAGTTTGGTGAAGAGGTGTTGAAATTCAAATTGAGAACAGATCACGCTGTGAAAACGGGCGCTGTAATTCCGATTATCTCTGGAACTGGTCCTAGATTGCCCAGCTTCGAGTTCAACACGAAATATCATCCATCCCTTTACGCTGCAGAGTCTCCTGATGCTATTGAACCAGCCGATTCAGCAGCAGCAACAATTTTAAGATATGGTGAGAATAATACGAGTGCTGCGGTTGCATACACGGGCTCTAGCAATATCATTATTTTTGGATTCCCATTTGAGACCATACTTTCGGAAGCGAGCAGACATAAAGTTATGCATACCCTGCTAAGATCTTTTGACGAATAGTTATGGCATCACAATTGATCGAATCACAGGGCTGAACGAGAATGTTAGATAATTAACCTGAAATAACCACTATACCTGGTGGTGGATTTTTAGAGAAGTATTTCTTGAAATGCACTATTCAACTTTTGGACCTGCCGCAATTACTTCTGCTGTCACACCATCATGAAATTGTTTAAAATTCTCAACAAATTTCTCGGCCAGGCGCTGATATCTCCTCTGATAGTCTTCTTTATCACTCCAGGTGGAAATAGGATCTAAAATCTCTGAAGGAACGTCAAGACAAGAATTTGGAATTTCAAATCCAAAAACGGGGTCGGTTCTGAACTCTACCTGGTCTAATTCACCTGTTAGAGCTGAGTTAAGCAAAGCTCGCGTATGTTGTATACTAATCCGTTTTCCTGTACCATAAGGTCCACCGCTCCAACCTGTATTGATCAACCAACAACTTACATTGTGTTTTAGCATCCGATCTTTTAGCAATTGCGCATAAACGTAGGGATGATGAACCATGAAGGGTGCTCCAAAACATGCACTGAAAGTGCTTACTGGATCATCACCCAATCCGATTTCAGTTCCACCAACTTTCGATGTATATCCCGAAATAAAATGGTACATAGCCTGATCTGCGCTCAATTTGGAGATTGGAGGTAATACACCGGAGACATCACAGGTCAACATGAAAATATTTTTAGGATGACCACCTCTGGCATCCGGGACAGCATTACTGATGAAATTCAGAGGGTAAGATGCTCGTGTATTTTCAGTGTACATGTCATCATCCAAATCAAGATGCCTGAAGTGCGGTTCGAAAACCACATTCTCCAGAATAGTCCCAAACATTTTGGTGCAGGCATAGATCTGGGGTTCAGCTTCAGCATTCAGGTTGATCACTTTGGCATAGCAACCGCCTTCGAAGTTAAAAATCCCATCATTGCTCCAACCGTGTTCATCATCACCGATGAGACCACGATTCACATCGGCTGATAAAGTTGTTTTGCCCGTTCCAGACAAGCCAAAGAAAATGGCTACATCATTCTGTTGACCAATATTGGCAGAGCAATGCATGGTGAGCACATCTTTTTTGGGCAGGATATAATTCATTATGGTAAAGAAGGATTTCTTTATCTCACCACCATAAAGCGAACCTCCAATAATAGCCATTCTTTCGGCAAAATTCAGAATGATAAATGTCTCACTATTTAGCTCATCATACTCAGGATCAGCCTTAAAATCCGGAGCTGATATCAGGGTGAAATGAGGGATATGTTTCTTGAGCTTCTTCTGATCCCGTTCCACAATGAACATGTTTCGCGCAAATAGACTATGCCAGGCTTTCTGGGTAATTACGCGGATAGGCATTCCATATTTTTCATCTGCTCCAACATAGCAGTCCTGCACAAAAACATCTTTCCCCTGCAGATAACCTTTGAGTCGATTTGATAGATTGGCAAATTTTCTCTGAGTGTAAGGCTTGTTGTGCTTACCCCACCAGATATCAGATTTAGTAGAGTCCTCTTTGACGACAAACTTGTCATTAGCCGCTCGAGCCGTGTGTTTTCCAGTATATACCAGAAGGGGTCCGTTATGAGCAATTTTACCTTCTTCGCGGTCGAGAATCTCCTCATAGAGCTCAGACGTAGAAAGATTCCAGTAAACATTATTTAGATGCTTTAATCCATGATTTTCAAGGCCATAGTCACCAGCCAGGCTATCAGCATAAATAGATTTGCTTAGTTCATCACGCACTTGACGCTTCATTTCTATCCCCAAGTTTTCTGATAAATACTGTCACCAATAGAATAACTGAAAGAATCATGCTTGCCAAGATTTGTTTGGGAAGTAGCTCCTAATAATTCCTAACAATTTCTTCCTGATTATCCAGTTTATCTAGGATTCAATTGTATCTTAAACCATACATCCACATCGTTTTGATCCATGCCATCAGCTTGCCTACCGGGACGTCTACCCCCACGCCCCTGGCTATTCATTCTATCAGCCATTTCCATACCTACACGGCTTCCAGATCCTCGTCCGCCCCGACCCTCGGAGAATTCTTCTGATCTCTCCATCTGGGAATCAAGTCCAAGTCCCAGAATTTGTGTCATATCAAAATTCTCCCCAAGCAGAATGAAGGGGATCTGATATTCAATAAACAAACCATCATCTACTGCAGCAGCGCTTGCCAGTAAATCTGCGGGTCCCATTCTTTCCCTGCCCTCATTATTCAGAACAATTAGATCAAGGTCACCTTTTAAGAATCCTCCACCCTGCTCCATAAAATATTGATTGTCACCGCGGTGGGATGATTGCCTTTGATCTATTTTTGATGAACGTCCCCCCTCTTTTGAGAAATGACTCCCAAATCTGATACCCAGGTTTTCACGCTTGCCACCGCGACTGTCAACCCAAAGAGTAATTCCATGCATGGCAAGCTGACGTTCAAAGCCACGATCGAGACTACTAATCGCGATATACAAATAATTTTTGCTATGACCGATTCCTATAGCAAAATGCTCATCTTTGGGAATCTCAAATCTTCCTTTCCACTCACGACGGTCTCCATCAATTCTAAAATTGTCACTGGCCACACGACTTATCATCTTTGGACTGCTACAGTTGAAGAGTATGGAAATTGTAAGCAGTATACCACAAGCCCTTAAGATCCCGACCATTGTTTCTCCTTTGTATTAGATATCATTTACTCTTTGACTCGAAAGAGCCCAAAAAGTTCAGGTGAATCTATTATTTTGAATATTTTTTGTATATATGTAAATTTTTTAATTGGTGTAGATATTATTCACACCCTCGATAAGGATATTTGTGGCATCACTTACGATATCATCATCACAAAACTTACCCAATGATATTCTTAATGTGCCGAGTTGATAGTTTAGGGACACTCCCATAGCTTCCAATACACCTGAACCTTTTCCGTCACCACTATGACAGGCTGCACCAGCTGAGAGCATGAGTTGACCCACATTACGCATGATATCCAGGGCAGATAGATCAGCAAAACTGATGCTGAGGGTATTGGGTAATCTTTGTGCTCCGAATGCATTTACACGAAGTTCAGGAAAAGCCTGTTTGATACTTGCCTGGAAACGATCCCTTAGATTTCCAATTCGTAACATTTCTTCATCCAGTTCAATCCTGGCAATTTCCGCCGCCTCCCCCAATCCAACAATATTGGCAACATTCTCAGTGCCAGCTCTTAAGCCACCTTCATGATCAGCTCCATGAATGAGAGGCTCCAGATTCAAACCAGACTTCACGTATAGTGCACCAATTCCTTTTGGTCCGTACATTTTATGCCCGGCTAAACTAAGCAGGTCACAATTTAACATATCTATATCTGTTGGTATTTTTGACACCGACTGAGCTGCGTCAGTATGCAATAAAGCCCCGGCATCATGAGTGGTCCTGGCAAGCTCCCTAATGGGTTGAATACTTCCAACTTCATTGTTGGCATGCATCACCGAAACCAAAATAGTTTTTGATGTTATTATTTCGCTAAGATCCTCCACCCTGACCACACCTTGTTCATCAACTGGAAGGAATGACATTCGAAATCCCTGATGCGTTAAAAATGCGGCCACCTGAGTAATAGCAGGATGTTCAATAGCGGAGATGATAATGTGCTGTCCTTTATGTGCATAACGGGTCGATATTCCTTTAAGCGCCATGTTATTAGATTCAGAGCCGCCTGAAGTAAATATGATTTCCTCAGGGTTACAGCCGATTAGCCCACTCACCTGACTCCTTGCTAATTCAATTGCGTCTTTCGCAGTTCGACCCAGGTTATGACTACTGGAGGGATTGCCAAATTCACTTCTCAGATAAGGTTCCATAGCGTCAAGCACCCGAGGATCTATTGGGGTGGTGGCATTATAATCGAGATAAATATCCCCATTGGGTAAACGCATACTTTTCTCCTCTACGGCTGGCTTTGTAGAATGGCTGAAAATACACCCCGCAAGTAAGCTATCTTATAAAAATGTGTAGTTCTTAACCTTCTCTCATACCAGGCCGTCTAACTCTCAGAATTTTGAAAAGAATAGCGAAAGGAAACAATATGAAACAATCAAAATGGCGAGGTCTAGTACTCTTCTCTCTTATCATTTTTCTGGTAAATCAGGGGCTGGCTCAACCCATGGGGGAACATAACGATCAAGTGGATCACCCTGTGGAAATGATGGATGAACTTCAACTAAGCGAAGACCAGGAAAAGCAGATGCAGGATCTGCGGTTCAAACATAAAAAAACAATGATTGGGCTTCGTGCTGATCTTGATATTGAAGAGTTAAAACTGAAGGAGCTGAAAATCGCAGATGAACCGGACAAGAAGAAGATTCACACTCAAATTGAAAAAGTAGGATCAGCCAGAATTAAACTGGATAAGTCCAGGGCTGACCATCATCTCGAGGTTCGGAATGTGTTCAACAAAGATCAACAAAAACTTTTTCGCAAGAGTATGCACCGGAAAAATGGGAGTAGAGGCAATTTAAAAGGTGATAAGCGAACTAATCGAGAACGTCATCGCACGCGTGGCTAATTAATTCAAATCCTCCACACGGAATGAAGGAAGTCGCCCTGCTTGTTCTGGGCGGCTTTCATTTTTGAGATTTGACTAGATTATGCTGAAGCTGCTCTAGAGCCTGATACCAGTTCAAATAATGTTATTTCGGAAGGGATACCCAGGCGCATGGGTGGACCCCAATAGCCGGTACCACGATTAACATATACCTGTGTATCATTGTGTTGGTATAGACCTGCAACAAGGGGCTCCGCTTTAGCTACGGCTAGATTAAAGGGCATAAATTGACCACCATGAGTATGCCCGCAGACCATGAGATCAATTGCCAATCCATCTATCTGTCTAATTGTACCTGGTTGATGAGCCATCAAAATGGTTGACATGCCATCCGGGATACTGGAAACAGCTTGTTTCGGGTCGCTGCGATGAGACTTCATGACCTGATGTGCCGATAAATCTGTTACCCCAGCTAAGGCCAGAAACTCACCGTTTATTTCCAAAATCTGGTGTTCATTCATGAGATGTACAAATCCCAAATCTTCAACTTTAGGGAGCCAATGCTCTACACCGGAATAGTATTCGTGGTTTCCGGTGACAAAAAATTTGCCATACTTTGACCTCAGTTGACGAAGTGGCTCGACATCTTTTGATAAATACTCCACAGATCCATCAACCATATCACCTGTAAATAATATTAAATCCGGTTCAATTTCATTCACTTGATTGACGACGCGTTTGACATAATCCGCTTTAATTGTTGGTCCAACGTGCAAATCAGATATTTGAACGATTTTTAGTCCATTGAGCGCTAGTGGCAACTTCTTAAGAGATATTGTATGTCGAATTATTTCAGCCTGTCGCAGGGCTTGTACAATACCGACTGTGCCAAGGATTCCAGTCATCCCAAAAATAGCCCAATTTATTGAGACGAGTAGAAATTGACGTCGCTCCAGATCCACTGGGGTTGATCCAGTCTCATTTTGTTGGACAAAGACGAAAAGCTTATTCGCGCCCGTGCTAATGATCCAACCCAAATCTCGGACCAGAAAAATTACAAAAGCCAGGGAGAATAACCCCAGACTTGTATACCCAACCCACAAGAGCAAGTCTGTGAAATTATTTTCGATTCCTCGAAAACGTAAAAGCAGCAAGCCGATTGGTGCAATTGCCAATATCGCAATTATTGTCCAAAACACTATTACTTCAAAACCGGTCAGATTGAACGGGGATATAAACCGAAAACCCACATAACCATGCAATGTGGCCATAACAATAACGACAACGACTAGAAACATAAATTTACCTTTTCTACCCCCGGAATGAACTAAATCCAATTTACTAGTGTTACAAATAGTATTTGAAGTTTGTGTCACACCTGCTGAGTTTGATTTTCGCAGGTGCAATCATTCCTGTCGCTCCTATATTGCGCCACGTCATTTGCGACAATTACCAACAAAAAGGAAGGCGATATGTCCACATTACGTCAAGCATTCATAAAGTTTTGGAATCTCGAGCTGTATTGGAAAGTCTTTATTGGTATGGGGGCGGGCATTATCTACGCCCTGATCATGGGAGATGCCGCCATGAATGTTGCCCCAATTGGTGACATGTTCATGCGTCTGCTAAAAATGGTAATTATTCCCCTTATCTTCTTTTCAATTACTTCAGGTGTTGCAGGTATTGGTGAGAATAAAAGTCTGGGACGCCTGGGAGCTAAAACATTTGCCTACTATCTACTAACTTCCATGTT
Organism: bacterium; assembly: GCA_013202895.1. Lineage (GTDB taxonomy): Bacteria > Fidelibacterota > UBA8477 > UBA8477 > JABMPR01 > JABMPR01. The sequence continues at coordinate 11,408 of JABMPR010000335.1, forward strand.
AGCCATATTAATCGGGTTGACACTTACCAATATTATTCAACCTGGAGTTGGAGTTGATATTAATGCTGGTGGAAAGGATTTCGATCCATCGAGTTTAAGTCAACCTGGAAGCCTGGGAAATATTCTCATCAGGATGATCCCAACCAATCCCATTCAAGCTGCTGCCAATGGGGATGTTCTGGCTGTTATTTTCTTTTCAATCGTATTGGGAATGGCTATTACCGCTTTACCCGAAAAGCAATACAAAGCTGCAAAAGATCTCTTTGATACCTTTTTTCATGTTATGATGAAAATGACCAGGGGTGTCATCATGTTTCTACCCTTCGGTGTATTTGGATTGATCGCCAAGGCTGTAGCCAGTACCGGATTTACCCTGTTCAAGGCTGTTGGATGGTATCTGATCACAATTGCAACAGGATTGACATTCCACCTTTTAATAGTCCTACCGTTGGTGTTCTGGTTTTTCACTCGGATTAACCCTTTAAAACACTTTAAAGCAATTGCTTCTGCTATGGCGACAGCCTTTTCAACAAGCTCCTCTGGTGCCACTCTCCCTGTTACCATGGACTGTGTCGAAAATCGGGCTGGGGTTTCCAATAAGGTGACCAGTTTTGTTTTACCTTTGGGAGCAACTATCAATATGGATGGAACAGCCTTGTATGAATGCGCTGGTGTTCTGTTTATAGCTCAAGCCCTGGGATTTGAATTGAGTTTTGTTCAGCAATTCATCGTTGTTATAACTGCTTTTCTAGCTTCTATTGGTGCTGCAGCTATCCCATCTGCTGGATTGGTTATGATATTTATCGTTTTAGATGCAGTTGGATTAGGGAATCATCCCCAGGCAGCTATTATCGTCGGCACCATGCTGGCGGTTGATCGTCCTCTCGATATGTTTCGAACAGTTGTCAATGTAACTAGTGACACAATGGGTGCCGTCATAGTGGCAAAATCTGAGGGCGAGCAAATCCTAACAGACCAATAGTAAATAGGATTCATTCTTCCGGCTCTTTCTGCTCCATTTTAGAAAACAAGAACCCAGTTTTTGATCTAGGAGTTAAAGCTCTCCCATGCTAAATTTGAGCCAACTTGGAACCAGATTTCGAGCGCTTTTTAAAAGTTTTACTGCAATGGTGATCGGCATTTTTTGAACTAGACTTAACCTGAGGGAGCCTAATCTCCTCGGAGCTAAGACAAGCCTTTCCCTCTTCGGAGAGATGAAGGAAGTCTGATCTTCAAGGGCGGTGCCCACCGTGAATTACAGGTTCAGAAACGTCACATCATTGCAGTTTTTTTATTTTCTGCCACCTTGAAAATACCCCATCTGATGGGTCCATGATCAATTCCATTTATAGATTAAATATCTCGACAGTTTCCAGCTTATCCGCTGCTTCAATTCCAAATATTTGTGTATAGAAGTAATACTCACTTTCGATTGCTTTTACTTTTGTGGATGCCTGTCTAAATCCGTGAGATTCACCTTCGAAGGGGATATAAGCAACAGGCACTCCTCGTTTCTTGAGTGCATCGACCATTCGCTCTGCTTGATTTGGGGGTACCACAGGATCATCCAACCCCTGGAAGAATATGACGGGACAATTTAACTGATCCGTATGATTGATCGGTGACCGGTCCATATAAACTTGCTTTTCTTCCGGGTAGCTGCCAACTAATTGATCCAGATAACGACTTTCAAATTTATGCGTGTCTCTGGCTAATAGCTCGAGGTCACCAACACCAAAGTAGCTGGCTCCAGCTGTAAAAGTGTTGTTAAAGGTCAACGCAGCCAGCGTTGTGAAACCACCTGCACTGCCCCCCTTAATAATTAATCTATCAGGATCAGCTCTGCCGCTTTGAACGAGAGATTTTGCAGCTGCGGTACAATCTTCAACATCGCGAATTCCCCAGGTACCATTGAGTCTTTCTCGATATTTACGACCAAAACCAGTGCTACCACTATAATTTACATCAATCACGGCAAAACCGCGGGTTGTCCAATATTGGATCGTCATATTTAAGGCACTATTGCTATTGGCTGTTGGACCACCATGACTGAGCACAATGAGTGGGGGTTTCTCCCTTTCAGGACCTGTGTAATCTCGATTCAGCGGAGCATAATACCAAGCATGTGTTAATTCTCCCGGACGGCTTTCATAGCTTAGCTGTTCTGCCCTGGAAAGAAAATCTCCATGAAGTTGAGTTTCAGAAGACTTGCGAATAATGTGCATATCATTGGATTTTAAATCGATTGCTACTATTGCAGGTGGTTGTTCGGTGGAGCTTGCCACGAACGCGATCAGGTTTTGGGAAGCTCGTATTTGATCAATCTCTGAAAATGGGACATCGATATCTTGTATTGTCCCACTGGCTACATCAATGTTTATTAGATGAGAACCTTTTAGATCTTTATAGCTGGCTATTAATTCGCCTGCGTTGATTACTGCATAGGTACTCATACCAAAAATCCATTGTGGGAGTCCGAATTCAGCTTCCATTTCAAGGACACACGAAGAATGCCCATCTGAATATCTATAAATGTTCCACCAGCCAGTCTGGTCAGAGATATAATAAATATCACCATTGGGATCCCAGAGTGGTTGAAATATGGATTCATCTTCATCACCGGCAATTCGTTCTATTTTGGTGATGTTCCCATCCTGATCAAGATCCCTCAACCACAATTGAGTTCCATCCCAGGGCATATTGGGATGATCCCAACTCAAGAAGAGTAATTGATTACCATCTGGACTTATTCTGGGGTTGGAAAAAAAATCATTTCCCTTAGCAATAACCTGTTTTTCCAGCGATCCATCTCCAGCTACCTTAAGCAACATATTTCTGACATCTTCAGGTTCTGAATGATCCTCACCAACTACCAAAAGTTGATTTCTGTAGTGATCATATACTGCATCAGCGTACCGAAATTGATCCGCTGGGGTCAATCTTTGACGCTTCTCATCCTCCAGAATTTTGAAGAGCTGTTGGTCACGATTATCGATATAAAATCCACCCGCGACACTCATGTGGAAAGCACCGCCTCCATATTCATGGACCTTGGTGCGGACATCCCAATCTGGCTGACTAACTTCTTTCAAACCCTTAGATAAAGACCATTCCATGAGAGCTGTCCGCCCCTTCTCCTCCGGTCTGCCCTCTGTCCAGAACACTTTATCCCCATCAATTTGAAGCTGCCCCAGACCCAGGCTGCTCCGCACTAAAGATTCTCCAGAAATGGGTGATTTCCAGGATCCAAATGGCTTTATTTGCTTTGAATGTTTATTCAAATTACCGCCCTCATTTTGTCCCTTTATAATCTTTGCAGAGATATATTTCGATTTTGCGAACATGTTGATCAAAATTACTAATATTTATGGTTCTGAGTTTTTGAATTTTATCAAAATAGGGTTCAATATTTTCTCGTTTAAATCGATATTCTCGTCGGTCATCCACAACAAGTATCCCTGTTTTACCAACCAGGTTTTCTTCCATCTCCCATAGATCAAATTGGAGTGCATGCTTGCCGATGATATCCTGAGCATAAGTTCTAGGTTGATCTGGCAAATAAAATTTAAGGAGTGAACTTGCCTTATAATTTGTGCTGAAAATAAATAGCTCTTCCTGCTCATTTCTAAGTGAATCTCGGATGCTATCGACTTCATACGCGGCAGTTTTCCAACCACTCCAGGTGTTTCCCTCGCCCAGAGGTACATCTGGTAGCGCAACGACTGATACACCCAATCCAAGAAACGCAAGGGATGAGAATATTCCGATTTGCATACGCCGATAGCGTTGTGGGTCCTGAAATAGATGATTAATCCCTAATATGATCAAGGACCAATATGCCGGAGCCAACCAATTCATTTTCACCAGACTTCGAAAGCTCACTGCAATAAAAAACAGAGAGGTTACCAAACCGCTACACAACAGAAGCAATATTTTATCCTCAATATCCGAAAATAATTGCCTCCCAAATCGGATCAATGCAGAAAAGACCAGGATAAAAAGGTAGGGGGTTAAAACAAACAATTGCGACCCTAACAATTCACCTACAAAGCGCGGCTTCCAATAGGCCATACCGGAACTCCTACGAGCCCCCTGAAAGGCAAAGGAAACCCAATCATGTTGGGCGTTCCAAATCAACACTGGTGCAAAAACCAGGATAGCTATACCCACCCCCAGATAAGGATAAGGTGTTAATAACCACCCGCGTTGCTTTTTCGAAATGAGAGTAAACATCAGGACTGAAGGGACTAACATAATTCCAGAATATTTACCCAACCAGGCTAGTCCCATAAAAAATCCAGCAGCAAACCACCATTTGTGATCTTCAGTTTGCACAAGTTTCCATAAACTATAAATGCATGCTGACCAGGCGAAAATCAGAGGTGTGTCAGGCGTAATCACAAAACCGTAGAGTTCGAAGACAATTGTGCTGTTTAAAGCCAGAATAGTCCAATAACTTTGTTTGGTATTCCCAAACATTTCCTGAAGCAGTCGAGCCCAGATGATATTTAAACCGAGAAACCAAACAACTGCGGCAAACTTTATTCCAAATCCGGTCTGTCCAAAAATCGATGTCGTCACCCATATACTGTAACTTGCCAGGGGTGGATGATCGAAATATGAGAATGCCAGATCCTGACTCCAGCTCCAATAATATGCTTCTTGAGGGATTAGGGGCAGGACGATGGCTAACAGCGTTCTAAAAAAAGTAAAACCCAGGATTAGCTTCCAAACCTGGGTGGGAATATTCAAAGGATCTTTAGGATTCGTCATTTTTTTGGTCTTCCGTAGGCATTCCATATTATCCTGAATTTAAGAGTGGTAGGAAGATAAAATTGGAGTCACCCAAGTCGACCCCTTTTAATTTTTGTCTTGGGTAAAAAAAAGCGGGATAATTATCCCGCCTTAAAAAAATGATTGGGTCATATTGTTATTCTCGACCAGAATTGTATTTAAGTCGCTCTACAACAATGTTGCGTTCCTTCTCACCCTTATAGGCTTCCGGCGAGACAATTCCCTGCCGACCGGGATAGCCTGCCTTTGAAAGCGTGGTTACCTGGTCTTCCTCCTCATCATTGGGACAAAAATCACAATGGGACTTCTCGCCCACCAGATGACTGGTTGCGGAGCAGGAACTATGTACTTTGTTTTCTCCTGTAATGAGTAAGGCAATACTCATGATGAGCAATGCACCGCCAAATACACCAAGAGTTAATAAAATGAGCATGGTCAACCTTTCACTTCGTAGCCTTCATCGCTCAAGTATACTCTGATTCGATCACGATGTTCACCCTGAATTTCAATTTTCTCGTTTTTTGTCGTCCCGCCGGCACTTACCAGATTTTTCAGGGCTTTTTCCAGGGCTTTCATGTCAGGAACACCCTCCATATCATACAAAATCGTATTCGGTTTGCCCTGGCGCTTTTCCATTCGCAAACGGACTATCTTATTAGCGGTTTTTCGTAGCGGTGAGGGCGAATTGTCTGCCGAATTGAAGGACCAACCTTCACCGCTGCTGATTCTTTTTGATCGTTTAGCTCCCATGGGCAAATAATCTATATCTGATTATGAGGATAAAAAGTCCTGAGTTAAAACCCAGGACTTCTTAATAATTTATAATCCTAATGTGGTCAGTATGTACGGCTAACTATTCTTAACTGCCTCTTCCAACTCCTTGAGAACCTGCGCGTTCAGGATGCTTGCCAATGTGGGAGACCCTATTTCCTGCAATTTGTAGGTCACTCGCACAGATGGTTTTTCAATATTGATTATTCTACGTAAATCGATTGGGGTCCCGATGACAACAGCATCGCATTCAATTTTATTGATAGTAGTTTCAAGATCCTTCATCTGTTCTTCACCGTATCCCATGGCGGGTAGGATTTGACCAATATCTGGATATTTGTCAAAAGTCTCAGAAATTTTTCCAACAGTCCATGGCCGCGGATCAACCAAGCTCGCTGCGCCATACTTTTCGGCAGCAACCACACCTGCTCCATATTGCATTTCACCGTGTGTAAGCGTGGGACCATCTTCGATCACAAGCACATTTTTGCCATATATCAATTCTTCATCATCAATAGAGACAGGAGACGCACCATCCACTACAATAGCTTCTGGATTGACCAAACGAATGTTCTCACGAACGGTTGTAATATCATCTATATCCGCTGTATCGATTTTATTAATCAGGACAACATCTGCCATGAGAAGATTTGTCTCACCGGGATAATATGCTAGTTCATGTCCAGCTCTGTGTGGGTCAACAACTGTGATCAGAATATCTGGCATATAGAAAGAGGTATCATTGTTTCCACCATCCCATACAATAATATCGGCTTCTTTTTCTGCTTCACGAAGGATGGCTTCGTAGTCCACACCAGCATACACAATTGTATTGTTGATGATGTGTGGTTCGTATTCTTCCATCTCCTCGATGGTGCAATCGTGTTTTTTAAGGTCAGCCAATTCAGCAAATCGCTGTACTCTCTGTTTTACCAGATCACCATAGGGCATTGGATGTCGGATTGCCACAACCTTTTTCCCCTGGGCAGTTAGATGGTCACACACCGCGCGAGTTGTTTGACTCTTACCACATCCTGTGCGTACTGCACAGATTGCTATCACTGGTTTTGTGGATGGGATCATGGTAGATTTGGCTCCCATCAGTTTAAAATCAGCTCCGGCATAGTTTACCAAAGCGGCTTTAGACATCACATATTCATAGGGTAGGTCACTATACGCAAATACCACTTCATCCACATCCAGATCATAGATTAAATCTTCCAATTCTTCTTCATCATGGATGGGTATACCATTAGGATAAAGACTTCCGGCTAATTCAGCAGGATATTTTCGTCCATCAATATCAGGAATCTGAGTTGCGGTGAAAGCAACGATCTCATAGTCCTCATTCTCTCTATAAAACACATTAAAATTATGAAAATCACGCCCAGCGGCACCCATTATCAATACTTTAATACGATCGTTCATTTCTTCTCCTTTATGTCGTTAAACAGTGATTTTATTCCCTTATTCATCGCCTATGTACAAGCAAATTTCCAGCCAACGAAAAAGATTGGGAGGCAAATATTATAATCGATTTTTTTAAAAAGGATAGAGATCATTATTGATCAATAATGATCTCGACTGGCATGCACATTAGGGAACAGCGGTCCCTGCTCCCGGTAGGCAAGATTTGCCAGATCCGGGTTGGCTTCTAATTCAGCCTTTATCTGAGAGATCTCAGCCTCCATATCAACGAATTGCATGTGCCGATAAAGTCGTTTCCTGTAGGCTGCTGCACCGGGAAACCCTTTTAAATACCAACTCAGATGTTTCTTGATATAGTTGGTAGCGTGGTACTCACCTCTTTCCTCAACTTCCATGAGTAAATGATGATGACAAAGTCGTATTCGATCCATCAGTCTGACAGGTGTTGGTAATTCTCCCGTTTGCAGATAATCATTAATTTCGTTGAAAATCCAGGGATTACCAAGGGCACGTCTACCAATCATAACTGCATCACAATTGGTTTCATCAATCATCCGTTTGGCATCTTCAGCGCTGCGAATGTCACCATTCCCGATCAGGGGGATACTGATTGATTTCCTGGTTTCAGTGATTAGGCTCCAATCAGCTTCACCAGTATAGAGTTGTTTTGTGGTACGGGGATGGAGGGTCAGGGCTGCGATACCCGCTTCCTGAAGAGCAGCAGCAGCGACCGGAGCTACAATACAGCCATTATTCCAGCCTGACCGAATTTTGGCGGTTACAGGAATTGATACAGCTTCAACAACGGCCCGCGCCACCTCATCCATGAGGGGCAGATCTTTTAAAATTGCCGAACCGGCTCCTTTTTTTGTGACTTTGGGGACTGGACACCCAAAATTGAGATCTATGAGATCTGGTTTAACGACTGCTTCAATGTATTTGGCACTCTGGGCCAGCACCTCTGGCGTCTCACCAAAAATCTGCACCCCTATCGGTCTTTCAGATTCTGTAAATTTCATCAGCTCAAGGGTTTTCTCATTTTCACGGATGATGCCATTGGCGCTGACAAACTCAGTATAAACAAGCCCGGCCCCTTGCGCTTTGCACAAGACCCTGAACGGATGACCTGTGACCCCGGCCATGGGAGCCAGAATAGCTTTTGATTTTATTTTTATTGGACCGATCTGCCACATCTCAAAACATGCTATACTAGAACCCCAAGATCAACAAATAGTTTTATCCAAACATTATAGATATTCACATTTGAGTGCGGATTACCTGCAAACAATGCATATTTGATCAAACTGTAAGTAATAGTCCGCCGAAAGCCTATTGTGAATGGGATCTATTTTTCCAATTCCTGACAAAATGTTCAGTATTATTACTCACTAATTATTGTTTGACACGCGTCCATGCCCGTCTATATTTGCGCGCTTTAGAATGGGAGTTTATAATGGCAAAACGTTGTGATATATGTGGTAAAGGACCGGCAGTAGGGAATAATGTGAGTCACTCACATAAGAAATCTCGTCGTCGCTGGTTACCAAACTTACAGCGCGTACGTGTTCTACATGAAGGTCAGGTCACACATCTGAAAATTTGTACCAGCTGTATTAAATCCGGGAAAGCAGTCAAAGTCGCTTAAATATCCCTGGATTTCCTTTAATTTCTAAAAGCTCCAACTCTGGGGCTTTTTTTTATTCCATATGCTGCAGTTAAGGGTAGATTTTTCCATGTCTCGCACATTTGATTATATCGTCATTGGTTCAGGGTTTGGAGGGTCTGTCTCAGCTCTTCGTCTGGCGGAGAAAGGATATAAGGTTGCGGTTCTGGAGAAGGGCAAACGCTACCAACCTCAAGACTTTGCAAAAACCAACTGGAACTTCCGAAAATACTTCTGGCTACCACAGCTTAAACTGTATGGTATTCAGTGTCTCACCCTTTTGAAACATGTGTTCATTTTACATGGAGCCGGTGTCGGGGGCGGCAGTCTGGTTTATGCCAACAATCTGTTGGTTCCTCCTGATGAGGTCTTCAAGAAACCTGAATGGGGACCTGGAGATTGGAAAAAGAAACTTGCACCGCATTATTCTGAGGCAAAAAGGATGCTTGGGGCAACCCCAAGTCCCACACTATCCCCTACTGACGAGATGTTGGCTGAAGTTGGCAAAGAGCTTACTGGAGAAGACACCTTTCATATAAACGATGTGGGTGTGTTTTATGAAAGCTCAGGTAAAAAGGTGGCAGACCCCTACTTTGGCGGTAAGGGACCCGAGCGTATTGGATGCACCCTGTGTGGTGCCTGTATGGTTGGGTGTCGCGATGATGGGAAGAATACCCTGGATAAAAATTATCTCTTTCTAGCTGAAAAACTGGGAGTTGAAATAATCCCGGAAACTGAAGTGACACAAATACTCAATCGTAGTAATGAATACCGCATTCTGAGCCGAAAGAGTACAGGGTTTCGACATCCGGTTAAGGTCTTCAGTGCGAAAGGAGTGATACTTTCCGGTGGAGTAATGGGAACGGTCAAATTACTCCTGAAATCCAGGATGAATGGTGACTTACAATCATTATCCCCACGATTGGGTGATTTGATTCGAACCAATTCGGAAGCTCTGATTGGAGTTAAAACCTCTAAGAAAGATGTGAATTATTCCAAAGAGATTGCGATAACATCAGGAATATATCCAGATAAAGACACCCATATCGAAGTGGTAAGGTATCCAAAGGGTTCGGATGCTATGGCCTTACTTACGACTCTACTCGTGGGTGGAGGGGGTAAACTGCCCCGCCCCATCAGATTTTTGGGTACTGTCATCAGGCATCCACTGAAAGCGATAGAATCGCTAAATCCATTCAATTGGGCACATCGGACCGCCATCCTGCTGGTCATGCAAACCGTTGAAAATTATATGAAATTCGATTACAGGCGACGCTGGTGGCGCCTGGGTCTCCGTAGTATGAATTCAACGAAAGCACCGGGAGTACCTATGGTGCCTACCTTTATCCCCATAGCAAACGAGGCCGCTAAAAGAATGGCAAAGAAAATGGATGGGAATGCCTATAGTGTTCTTCCGGAAGTACTTTTTGATGTTTCTTCCACTGCTCATATTTTGGGTGGCTGTGCAATGGGCGAAACCCCAGATGATGGCGTATGTGATTACAAAGGGCAAGTCCATGGCTATTCCTATATGTTTGTCGTCGATGGTTCAGTTATTCCGGCGAATCTTGGTGTAAATCCTAGCCTGACCATCACGGCATTGGCCGAATATATCCTATCCAATTTTCCAAACCGGGATGACTCCCCCATTTATGATTGATCCAATCGAAGCAGAAGCTATTTCGGAGGTCGATACACCCCCATTTGCATTGGAGTGTCATGGGCTTTCAAAAAAGTTCAAAACAATCCAGGCCCTTGACCAAGTTTCGTTGACTGTTCCAAGTGCTAGTATTTTTGGGTTTTTAGGTCCAAATGGAGCTGGGAAGTCTACGCTAATTAGAATTGTTGCGGGTCTGATCAAAAGTGATTCTGGAACTTTTAATATTTTCGGTCGATCTAGTCTTACTGGGTATCGAGTGCGTCAAAATATGAGCACTCTTGTAGATCGAGCCGATTTTTATAAAAACTTGAGTGCCTTTAGGAATATGAAAATTTTGGGGCGCCTTACTGGTCACGAGCAGGATGATCAAATCAATCGATTGTTGGATCTATTGGGGCTTTATGAGCGTCGTCATGACAAAGTGAAAACCTTCTCTCAAGGGATGAAACAAAGATTGGGCTTGGCTCAAGCCCTGCTCCCTGAACCCCGGCTTCTGGTGCTGGATGAGCCTACCACTGGATTGGACCCGCAAGGAATGCATGAGATTCGAGATTTCATTCTCAAGATAGCTGCCGAAGAGAATGTAACTATTTTTCTATCCTCTCATCTGCTGCATGAGGTGGAACTTATTTGTTCAGATATTGCCCTTATTTTTAATGGCAAATTGGCTGCCCAGGGAGCTATGAGCACGATATTTCAGGACATGCAGGACGTCGTTGTTGAACTGGAAGTCGAAGATTCAGAAGCTTCTCTTAAGTTTCTCGAGAAATCAGATCTGGTGACAGGTGTTCATCCATTGGCTAACTCTATTCGTATTGATATTGGATATAAGAATATTCCTGAATTGATCCGCACAATGAGTACCAAAGGTATCAATATATTCTCTGTCTCCCAGCGCAACCGCCTTGAAACCTTTTTCCTAGCGTTAATGGATAAAAAATGATTCTCCATAAACTTATTATTAACGAGCTAATTAAAATCTTTTCACTGGTGAGATCTTATATCGGATTAATTCTCTTCACAGCGATTGTGCCCCTGATACTCTGGGGTTATGGAATGGGCACTTCGCATATTCAGGGTCAGATTGAAAATTCTGTTTCAGACATGTTCTTTATTGAGGGATCCCCTACCAACGGTTTTACAGCGGCATATTTTATCATGAATTTCTTCTGGGTCCATATTCCCTTTCTAATTGCCCTTGTAGGAGGTGATATTTTTGCCGGTGAACAGGCGAATGGAACCTTTCGGATCTATGCCACACGACCAATCTCGCGTCTTAGCATTTTTATCTCAAAAACTATCGCTACCTTAATCTACACACTCATTTTTGTGGTGTATTTTGGGCTTCTAACACTTGGTCTTGGTCTGGTTTGGCATGGTGGCGGTGATATGCTGGTTTTTCAAGACGGGATACTTATCCTGGAATCCAGCGATGCAATGCGCAGGTTTTTTATTGCCTATGGACTGTCATTCATGAACATGGCTTTGGTAAGTGCCATAGCTATTTTCTTTTCAACCATGGTGCGGAATGCCATTGGTCCTGTGATTGGAACCATGGCCCTCATCATTTTCTGTCTCATGGTATCCACACTTCCCCTGGAGATCTTCCGCAGTGTGCAGCCCTACATGTTTACCACCTATTTTTCAAACTGGGAGCAGGCATTTTACGACCCGATACCATGGCGTGATATGTTGAGAGGCTTGAATCTGATTATTTCCTATTTAATCCTCTTTCTGGGAATTGCCTTTATCATTTTTCGAAGAAAGGATATCCTTTCATGAGTAGTAAACGAACACGAGTGCATGTATTGATTCTTATATGTTTCTTCCGGAGTATTGTTGCTGGCGAGCCCCACTCAAACTCTGAAATTAATGATTTGATGATGAAAAGTTGGGAGCAGATTCAGGATTATGAAGTTGATATCAGATTATCATTGGATATCCCCGGTTTTCGAATGCCCTCTCGAAATATTCACTATCTATTTAAGACTCCAGACAAAAGTAAGGTTGAGGTTAAGGGATTTGCAATCGTACCAAAGCAAGGAATCCAGCCATTTTTTACCTTTCTTAAGGATTCTGTATCTTTCAATATAATAGCTGACACCATCGTGAATGGGAAGCCGGTTTTCGAGGTACTTGTGGAGGACACATTTATGAACAAACCGGGTCGAATCACTTTATTTATTGATCAAATGACAGGGAGCATCTATCAAGCCCAGGTTAGCCACGAAGATCGTGAATTTTTCAATCTAGTCTCAGAATATGATGTTGTTAATGGGATTACCCTGCCCATCTCTACTGAAATTCACATGAAATTTCCCCCCGATTTTAAAAATATTCAGCGTCTGGGGAAAAAACCGATGGAGATGAAAGAATTTGACGATGCCATGACAGATGAATGGTTGGAAGGTTCGGTTCAGATCAAATTTGAAAATTACAAAGTTAATCAAGGTATCCCTGACTATCGTTTTGAGGAGGATGACGAGGATAGTATCCAGGACTGATCCCCTTTAAAATATTTGCTCATTCTCCAGGAAATATACACCAAAGAAATAAGCATTTTCCATTGAATAGGGTTGAGTTTAGAGCCAAGACAAATACATTACTTTGCTCTTAACGTTGGAGGAGAGAATATTGCGAAAAGCAGTTGTAGCTCTGGGGGGAAACGCCATCTCTCCACCAGGCGAAATTGATTCGATCAGCAAGCAGTTTAAAAGAACCCGGGAAAGTCTGGATGCCGTCATCGGGTTATTGAAACAGGATATCATTCCGGTCATTACACATGGCAATGGACCTCAAGTGGGCAACGCTGCATTGAGGACTGAAGAACTGGCCGATTCAATTCTGTACCTTCCCTTGGGTATCAATGTTGCTGATACTGAAGGCGGAATGGGGTACATGATTGAGCAGTCACTTATCAATCGCCTACGAGCAGAGGGCATCAAGCGTCAGGTCGTGACCCTTATCTCCCAGGTTTTGGTGGATAAAGATGATCCTTCCATAAAAGATCCTACAAAATATATAGGATTAGCAATACCTGAAGCTGAAGCTAAACAGAAAGTGAAACAATTTGGCTGGCACATCAAAGCTGTAGGAAATGGGCTCTGGCGACGCGTGGTTCCCTCTCCCCAACCTATTGATATAATTAACTCTAATGTTGTAAATCAGCTTCTTGATCTCGGGCATATTGTGATAGCAGTTGGTGGTGGCGGTGTCCCGGCATTCAGGGACATCGAAGGTAATCTTGAAGGATTAGATGCGGTCATTGATAAGGATAAGGCATCGGCGCTCCTGGGTAACCAGATCGGAGCAGAACTTTTGTACATATTTACAAATGTCGAGAAAGTGGCGCTCAATTTCGGTAAAGAAAATGAGACCCAAATTTCGAGACTTACACTTGAACAGACACGTCAATATTTTGCTGAAGGACACTTTCCTCCTGGGGATATGGGTCCTAAAATTGAAGCCAGCATTAAATTCCTGGAAGATGGTGGGGAGAAAGTTATCATTACCAGTATTGATGGTATTAAACAAGATGCCAGCGGAAATAGTGGCACGATTATTACAAGATAGTTCTGATGAAAATTGAAAATGAGGTAGCAAACCATGAATATTCATGAGTATCAGGCGAAAGAGATTTTTCGGAAGTATGCCGTTCCTGTGCCAAGAGGCGGCGTTGCTTTTTCAGCAGCAGAAGCTCTGGATGTCGCCAAATCCCTCGACTCCAATGTCTTTGTTGTCAAGGCTCAGATTCATGCTGGGGGTCGCGGAAAGGCTGGCGGTGTGAAGATTGCCAAAAATCTGGATGAAGTATCTGTTTACGCAAATGAGATCCTGGGAAAAACTTTGATTACGCACCAAACAGGACCTGCAGGCAAAAAGGTTGGGCGACTCTTGATCGAAGAAGGAATCGACATTGCCCGGGAACTCTATATGGGAATTGTGTTGGATCGGCAGAGTGGAAAATTTGTTTTTATGGTTTCCATTGAGGGTGGTATGGAGATCGAAAAAGTGGCCTCTGAGACGCCTGAAAAGATCATTAAAGAATGGATTGAGCCCGGCATTGGGTTTCAAGCATTTCAAGCTCGAAAATTAGCCTATGGTTTGGGGCTCGAAGGTGCCCAAGTCAGACAAGGATCAAAATTTATGTTCGCCCTCTGGAATGCTTTCAAGGCTTCAGATGCGTCATTGGTTGAGATAAACCCGCTGGTTGTAACAGCAGGTGGAGATGTAATGGCTCTAGATGCTAAAATGAATTTTGATGATAATGCTCTCTACCGTCATCAGGATATTCTTGAGTACCGCGATCTGAGTGAAGAAGAGCCTTCGGAAGTGGAAGCATCCAAGTTCAACCTGAACTACATCAAGCTGGATGGCAATGTGGGATGTATGGTCAATGGTGCCGGTCTGGCCATGGGAACCATGGATATCATCAAACTATATGGTGGAGAACCTGCAAACTTTCTCGATGTTGGTGGTGTCGCCAATCCTGATACCGTGGCCAATGGGTTTCGCATAATCATGAGCGATGAGAATGTCAAAGCTGTTTTGATTAACATTTTCGGTGGAATTGTCCGCTGCGATAGAGTGGCTATGGGCATCATTCTCGCCCTGGAAATGGTCAAGGTCGATGTACCGCTTGTGGTGAGACTGGCCGGAACAAATGCTGAAGAGGGAGCCAAGATTCTGGCTGATTCTGATATTGATTTTATTGTTGCCCATAGTTTGGCTGACGCTGCAGAAAAAGTCACTGCAGCCATCAAGGAGTAATCTCATGATTCTAGTAAATAATGATACAAAACTGGTGGTTCAGGGAATCACAGGTAGTGAGGGTTCCTTTCATACGGCCCAAATGTTGGAATATGGTACCAGGGTTGTTGCAGGGGTTACACCAGGCAAAGGTGGACAAAAGACAGCTGCCGATATACCTATTTTTAATACAGTTCGTGAAGCCAAAGAACAGACTCAAGCCAACACTTCGGTAATTTTCGTTCCACCACCCTTTGCTGCAGATGCAATCATGGAA
>JABMPR010000336.1 GCA_013202895.1 bacterium
CATTCAATACAGTCTCATCAACTGTATCTACCTCGGTATCTATATAGCCGAACCCAGCAATGACCCGCAGGTTTTCGCTAAGCACACTTTTCTGAAAATCAGCCGTGAGTCGTAGTGTGTTGCGCTCATGTCGATAATACATTCTGGTGCGATAATCCGCCTGCGTAGTATCCTCTTCATAATTCAGGTTATAATCAGCTTCATAACCATTAAAACCATAAAAAGGTAAAGCCTGTTCAGTCAAATATCCTGCATAGGCGGTAACCCGAATATCATTGGGTAAAAGATATTTTGAATCAAAGAAAAGGATATTCTCACCACTGCCTTTCGTCGTTCGAGTCCAGGTTGGCTTTATGGTATAGTCATAATCCGGATACCGGGAACCATCCCCTTAATTATAAGCCTCAAACACGATTCCATAAAGGAAGCCAGTATCTGAATTATAGGCTACCGCTGGGACACCCCCAAATCCCCATCCCGTCTTAGCTTCCTGTCCAAAGACAAATACAATACTGAAAACGAGTAATACCAATAATACTTTACGGTTCATACCACTCTCCTCATCTTTTTTTATCAGCTATCTAACAGACTTTCCATGCGCCAAGTCATCTCCCTGACAAAGTCCTTGTCCGGATCAAATCCCACGATCTTATAACGGATTTTTCCTTCTGGTCCTATTATAAACAGACTTGGGATACCTTCCACACCAAATTTAGCGGCATTTTCTTCAGCATATGCAACTGGAAAAGTGAAATTTAATTCCTGGATATAGGGTTTAACCTTCTCCTTTTCACGATCAGTTGAAGCCGCAACAAATACCACTCGGGGGTTGTCCTTGAATTTATTATAGAATGCTTGAAATTCTGGCAATTCACGTCGGCATGGGTTACACCAGGTAGCCCAAAAATCTACAAAAACGACTTTCCCGAGCATACTGGAATTGTTGAGGACCCGACCATTAAAGTCTGTGAACTCAAAAATTGGAGCATCAATGAAAAATGCTTCTCCAAGAACTTCTTCTCTACGTCTCTCCTGCAAGCTTACCTGTATCTCACCGATAAAAACCTGAACATCCATTTCAGGATTCAGCATTGAATAAACACTGCTTACTTTTTCAATAATCAGGGCTTGATTTGGGGAATGCCCCAGCGCAGCGATATAATCTTCAAGCGCAGCTTCCAAATCTCCCTGGGTTTCAAAGATCAGTCCGCGACGGAGCAGGGTTTCCGGCTGTTCAAAGTATTCCAATGCTAATCCATAGGCCTCCAGTGCTTTCTCAGGCTCGTTCAATCCTTCATATACATTCGCCTGAGTGTCGTAGATCATACCCCCCAATTCATCTCTCCACTTCAACCCGACTTCATGCTCCTTGAACTTATTGACAGTAAAATCCATCACTTCAGGTGCCTTGTTGAAGAGCAGCATTCTATCTGACATTATCCAGGACAGTCGATTCCCAAATGCAATCTGATCCGTAATTTCAAGAACACCATTTTCCGGATAATTTTTTAGCAACTCAAAAATTAGATCAAAGCGTTCTTCGTCCTGTTCCATCAAAGCACGTTCAGCAAATTGAACCATGACCATCCCAGCTGCAGATTCTTGTGGATAGTTTTTACTCAGCTCATAGGCGAAATCCATCCAGGGTTCATAATCCAGCTCTTGAGCAACTGTATCAGCCAGCAATTGATATCTTTCTGGAGATATTTCATCTTTCTTCTCGCAATAACTCAAGGTAAATACAATAATTATCAATAACATCCAGCGTATATTTTGTTTCATTTTATTCTCCATCAATTATATAATTCTAAAATTCGAAACTTAATAAATACTTAAAAATAGTGGGGGTCATCCAGGATCTCCCTGAATTATCTACAAATCCAACATGTCCTCCGTAATCGGTCAATACTGACCTTGGATTCCCTCCTCTACCATCATCTGGCGGCATTGATTCTACCGGGATAAAGGGATCATCCCTTGAGGCTAAATATAGTGTGGGCACAACAATATGCTGCCAACATCTTATTGCGCTCATTTCCCGATAATAATGCGAGGCATCTTTAAATCCATGCATTGGTGCAGTCGCAGCATTATCCAAATCCCAAAAAGATTGGCTTTGAGCCAGATTGTTTGCTATAGTTTCATTCTGTATCAAATCTGATTTCGCATGGTACTTTTTCAACAAACTGTTGCGGAATTTAAAAACGTATAAGCGATTCATCCCACTTGCCATAAAATCGGCTGAAGCTTTCAGATCCAAAGGCGTGGAGATTATCATCGCTGCTCTCACCGATTCTACCGCTTTTGTGGTTGAAAGATAATGTGCTACTTGACTTCCGCCCAGTGAAATGCCAACCAGATAGGTGTTGCGATTGAGGGCTCTCTGGGGAAGCACATCATCTAAAAAATAGGCAATATCATGATAATACCCGGCATGATAAAAGGTTCTTCTTAGATTCAATAAGCCGCCGCAACTACGCATGTGCAGGACAACGCCTGTCCACCCCAGCCTTTTGCATTCATTCATGATGAGACGGGAATAACGACTTTCAGAATTGCCCTCCATACCATGGATCAACACCAGAACTGGTTTTTCGAGTTCCCCATCAACCCAGTCAGCGGCAATCACATCTCCGTCAGGCAATTCAATTATTTCACGCCGGTAAATGGGTAAACGAACCGGCATAATCAAGGACGCATATATGGTTTGGAGATGCTCGTTGGGAAGCCAGACTGCAGCTTTAAAGACAGGTGATTGGAACTCGATCATTGGGCTGAAAATACTCTCTCGATAATCAGGGACAACACTGGAAATGCCTCATGATAGACGAAATCGTGAGATCTGGCAATCCACCAAAACCTTTGCTTGGCTTGATTTTTAACTAACTTTCCTGTTATGAAAGCAAGTTTTATCATACGTTTAGGTCTAATTCTTTTATTTGTGAGTACGGTCTACCCCTGTCGGATGCTTGGTGTGATTGCGCTTCCTGGTGAATTTCTCAGTGATCGAGACGCCACGGATAACCTGCACCCATATCTCGTTGCAGAGCTGGAAGAATTTCGGCTCCAGGGAGGATCAGGATCATGGCCATACAATAATCGGGATGGCTGGGCTATGATTAGTTACCCAGGCACGGAAAGTGAAGAGTCAATTCAGGTGGTGCGTTCCGAATTGGAGGCCTATGAAGACGAGTTTTTCGACGAGCAAATCGCCCTATTACTTGCTCCTGAGGAGATTTCAATACTCATGGGACATTTGCGTCAGGGAACTTCCGGGGCTGATGATATTCCCAATCCTCATCCTTTCATTTATGTAGATCCATCCGGGGTAGAATACAGTTTTGCACACAATGGCGATATGAATAAAGAAGTTCTCAGAGATATGATTGGTGATGACTGGCTCGCGGAACATCCACCCCAAACATACGGTGGAGGTCCCTGGGATGCCAGCGGTTGGGATTACGTTGTGGATTCGGAATTATTCTTTTTCTGGATCATGAAAAATATCGAAGAATCATCGTCGATTGTAAATGGAATCAAACAGGCTATGCAAGAGCTGGAGGTTGAGCTGTCATTCGACATTAAGAATTTTCTCATGTCTGATGGAATTGACCTGTATGCCTACCGCAGCTCTCCTATCGATGACATCTATTATTTTGATGGAAGTGAAGAAGCGGTTCCTCCCTGGTTCCTGGAGTTTAGTAACCATCGGGCGGTCATGAGTACGCCCCCACCAGACGGTCCCATGGCCGATATCCCATGGATCGAACTGGCAGACCTGCATTTGTTGATTTTAAAAGCGGATGGTTCAAGTGAAGTGCTTGATGCAATGACTCCCATCGATATTCTCGTTCATCAACAACAACCCCTGCAATCAAGTTTGCAAAAAGCCTATCCAAACCCGTTTAATGCCAGCACAGTCATACCGGCACAGCTAAGGTTTATTGGTGATTTAGAGCTGAAGATATATAACACGCGAGGTGTACAGGTGTACAGTTCTTATAAATATGTTGATCAACCTGGCCAATATCAATTTATCTGGGCTGGTCAGGATAATCAGGGGAAGCTACTCCAATCAGGGAGTTATTTCTATCAACTACAGGGACCTGAGCTGCTTTATAACGGAAAACTATTGTTGTTGAAATAGCGATATCTTCCAGATCACCGCAAATATTCGTTTACAGCATCTACCACATTAAATATGGACTCGTGACCGGGGTGATATGATTTATGCTCGTAATCGTTTTCCTCATTTATCTCATAATGGCGAGCGTAGTCATCTGAGTTTTTGACAATATCTTGTAATGCGGCTATTAGACTGTCCACGTCTTCCTCCGTTGAATACAAGCCCAAACTGGCTCTCACCATTCCTGCTTCGCGCATAAACTCTGGACTCATATTGCCAAAATCGATGGGACCAAAAGATATTTCAAGATCCTCCTCCATCATCTCCTTTACATAGGGATGGGCGCAAAAGCATTGATTTCGGACTGCGATATTAAAATAATCATTCAGGATCGCAGCTACCAATCCATGATTCAGGCCATGAATATTAAATGATATTGATGCCGCTCGAGGACAATTTTCAAAATCAGTACCTCCATACACAATTAGATTGGGGATGGATTCCAGCGCAAGCAAGACTTTCTTCATCAGTTTATCCTCTTCATCCAAAAGTAGCTGCATACCGATACGATCAAGAATTTCTATGGTCGTCGCCAGAGCAATAGCACCAGGGATATTGGGTGTTCCTGCTTCCTCTCGATCCGGGAATTCGGTCTTTACCTGATATTTATCTTCCAGCACGCGATCAACCATTCCACCTCCCACCTCTTCCGGTTCAATACGGGAAAGATGATCCTTGCGGGCAATCACCACTCCGGGTGAACCTGGGGTGTAGGTTTTGTGACCCGAAAACACCAATGCATCAATGCTGGCATCCGGGTCATCTGGATGAAACATTTTGGTTGGAAGATGGGCTACACTTTGAGCACCATCAATGAGGATTAAGGCACCATACGTGTGGGCCAGTCTCGCAATATCGTGGATAGGATTAATTATTCCAGTTACATTACTTACAGCCGTGATTGAAACATAGTTTACCCTGCCCTGACCCTCTTTCAAGGCCCGCTCCAGAGCGGGCAGACTGATACCTGACTTTTCATCACCCTCACCTTCAAGTGGAAGATGAATGACATTTCCTAAGTGTTTACGATGTGGCAAATCATTTGAGTGATGCTCCATTATTGATACAATGGCCGTGTCCTTTTCTGGATTCAGATCTCTATACACACGCGCCATTCGATTAATGCCCGTGGTTGCCCCCGCGCCAGTAAAAAAACAGGTGTAAATATTAGGATCAGCTCCCAGAAATGACAATATGCGCTCGTGAGCCCATTCATAGGCTGATGTAGAGATGTGAGCACTATGATGAAGTTTACTATGTGTATTTGCATAATGATTCATGAAGACTTCAGTGATTTTTGCTGCAGGACGCATCATGAGCGTACTGGCGGTGGAGTCCAAATATATTCTTCGAGTTCTTTCCCCATGGACATTTTCATAAAAGGTATCGATCCCTATGAAATCAGATCGAATCCTATTAAGTAACTCCCTGCCTGTAATTGATTCCCTCAATTCCTGCATATAACGACTCCTAAATAAAATGGCTAAGATGCTATCTATACTCAAGCAGAATAAATATAAACTGGGGCTAAGGCGAACAAACAAAATCAAGCTGTAATCCGGGAAAAAGAAAAAGGTCATCAATATGATGACCTTTTTCCAGATTTATGAGTTCTAAAAACTATTTCAGAAGCATCATTTTTACAACTTGATCGGCACTTCCTGTGCTGATCTTCGCGAAATAGACCCCAGCTTCAACAGCTGTTCCAGAATTGCTGAGACCGTTCCAGCGAACTTCATACCATCCCTTGTCAAAAGAAGCATTGACCAATTGTGAAACTTCCTGACCCAACACATCATAGATGATCATTTTCACGTTTCCAGCTTCAGGTACTCCAAAGCGAATCTGTGTTGTCGGATTAAATGGATTGGGATAATTTTGATCCAGTGTGAGTTTTTGGGGCAGATTGATTGGGCTTGCGGTCGAAACCTGAACATCGTAAACGTAAGCTCCAGTGCGCCGGTAATCTCCTCTGGCTGTATTCCACATTTCCGCTACGGTGGAAAGCGTTTTTATATCAATGACTGCCAGTTCTGAATCCGTACCAATGACGACTTCAAGATTTCCATCCTGATCCAGGTCAGCTAATGTTGCTGTTCCCTTGGCATTCCCCTCAACAGATATTGGGAAATTTTCCATCACTGATCCATCAGAATGAAAAGCGTATACCATCTGATCGTTTGAACCAACAACAATTTCCGGAACCCCATCACCATCGAGATCTGCTGCTACAGGGGAACTGTTACAGCCTGACCCAACACTCTGAGGCCAACCATCTAATTCATTACCAAGATGATCAACTACTGTGATGAATCCATTCTGAGCTGTATACGCGATTTCTTTTAGTCCGTCATCCTCAAAGTCTAGGACTGCGGCAGCATTTCTAATATTGGATGTAGTTAATTGATGGGTCCATAGAATTGTACCGGTTGCGGATATGGCATAAAAGTAGCCTTCATCCTGACCTACCAGAATCTCCAATTGGTTATCAGAATCAATGTCTGCGATCAGCGTAGGTGCTTTAAGATCATCCGTTAATTCAAGGGGAAACCCGCTAAGTTCGCTTCCTTCACTATTAAAGACGTGAATTTTATCAGCCCAGGTACCCAGGACGATCTCGTCAACTCCATCAGCATCCAGATCGGCAAGGGAAACCCCACAGGACATGCGCTCACCATCCAGGAATACAGGGAATCCGGGAAGCATACTGCCATCATGATGTAACGCCAGAATATCATACCCAAATCCAGCGACTACGATTTCCAGATCTCCATCATCATCAAAATCTGTTAATGCTGGTGATCCAAGTAAATAATAGTCAGCTGTAGCTATGATTTCTCCAGACCCATCGTGCTGGACAACATAGATATCACCCTCCCGTGAGGCGATCACGACTTCCAGATCACCATCATTGTCAATATCGGCCACAGCCGGTGATCCCTGAATTTTATTGTTGGTC
Organism: bacterium; assembly: GCA_013202895.1. Classification (GTDB taxonomy): domain Bacteria; phylum Fidelibacterota; class UBA8477; order UBA8477; family JABMPR01; genus JABMPR01. The sequence continues at coordinate 7,146 of JABMPR010000336.1, forward strand.
ATAAATGGAAATCCGGTCATTTCTTCACCATTAAGACCGTAGACGTGAAGCAGGCTATCTGTGCCCCCTACCACTATTTCCTTATGCCCATCTCCATCCAAATCAATCACTGCATTTCCAGCGGCCAATGGTTGGGAAACCGCGACAGGGAAATGTTGCTGGAAAAAATCCATTGATATTGTCAATGGAATGTAGGTTTCATAGGGGTTATCCAATTCAAGATTGGCTGTTAAGTGTAATTCAAAATCCAAATCCATAACAGAGGGAGCCTCTGGAGAAACGCTAATCTGAAACATATCTCCATCATTTTCAATAAAATCGCAGGCGACAATGAGATCGTAAACACCTGTATCATCAAGGATGGTTACATAGGGATTTTCTGTGGACAGATAGCCCACTACATCTTCTGCATCCACCCAATCACAGGCATTCTCAACCGCTACGATAAAGTTTGCTGTCTCTCCAGGATTCAATTTTGAATCACCATCATCATCAATAATGTCCAGCTCGGTGGATATGACTGATAACGATGGAATATTAAGGGGAGCAATTTCGGTTACATACACTGTGGCTGCATTTAACACTTCGTGGGTTGAATTATTCTGAACAAAAACAACGAGTCGGCAGTTGTCAATATCAAACTCATCCGGTATTTGGTAGAAAACCTCCTCAGTTATTTCAACACCTGCTTCGAGAGAGATAGTTGTTCCCGCAGAACTGGGTAGCATATCGCGCATCACGTTTTCATGATCAGGATATCCATTGCTTCCCATGTAGTACAAACCATCCTCCACCAGAACCACTTGCAGTTTATGGCTACCTCCCGGTCCACCCTCCAAATTAAGACTTACAGAACAGGCACCTTCACCAGTGAGATAATCAAAACTGCCCGTTATTCCTATTTCGAGAGGTGCTGTTGTAGTAGCGTTGTTTAAAATGTGGGTTTGCCAGCTATTGGTACTCCCTTCATCATTTTCCCCATCAATGCACATATAGGGGACCCAATTCAATCCGTAGTAACTTCTGCGACCAAGACCATCTTCAGGGTTATAGGCGTTATAAGGGTCAGCACCGGGCCAGTTCATGTGGTAGTAAATGGCTGTGTAAATACCTGGATTATTTTGTTGGAACACGTCCAACTGTGCCCCTGCGGGGCCGCAGGAAGGTCAGCCTGCGTTGGTAAAGTATTCTGCCAGGACCAATCGCTCGGCGGTATGCCCTAAAGCGAAAAGTGTAAGCATTAGAATCACTTGTGTTGTGAGTCGACTTTTCATGTGAATGCTCCCAATTAATTTTGTTGTTGAATTTTCATAGATATCTGCGAATAACATATAAAAACTTTGGAGTTTGTGCTATGAGAAATCCCTTCGTAAAAGAATTGTTAGCTAACAGTCAGATATCTTTATTATCAGGTCGTTTTTTCAAGCTTTTTGCGTTCTTGCCGGCTCTCCATTAAGGAATAAAGAACAGGAACAACGATTAGTGTTAGAAACGACGATATAGCCAACCCAAAGATCAGACTCACAGCTAAGGGGCGCCAATACTCTGCACCACCTGCCAGATTTAGACTCAAGGGAATCATTCCTGCCAGCGTTGTGACTGTGGTTAGAATGATGGGTCTTAATCGATTTCGACCTGCTTTGATCAGAGAGTCATGAACATTCATACCTTCCCGTCTCAAATCATTGACATAGGCGATGAGAACGATGGCATCATTTACAACCACCCCCATTAGAGCTACCACACCGAAAAAAGCCATAATTCCAAACGGAACTCTGGTTACCATTAGCCCAAAAATTACACCAATGAAGGAAAGCGGTATTGCCAGACCAATAATGAATGGTTGCTTGATGGATTGGAATTGGGCACTCAGAATTATCATGATAATAATAAATCCAATCATCATTGCCCTACTGAGGCTGGCAAAAGATTTCGCCGCTTCGTCTTCAATTCCGCCATATTCAACAGTCACCCCATTGGGTACAGCTAATGCCAGTAAATATGGATCCATGTGTCTTCGAATATCAGTCGCATCCACACCTTTAGCCAGATCACAGGAGACAGATATATTGCGTTTAAAATCTTTGTGTTTTATCAATGTTTCGCTGCTACCGACCTCAAGCGAAGCGACATTTTCAAAAGGAACCATCTGCCCCATTTGATTCATAATATTTAGATTACGGATAGCGTCTACTGCATCGTCACCAGCGGTTGCCAATCGGATTACTACAGGTATATCATCCAGACCGTCGGAATAGGTGGTGGCTTCCAGACCTATCATTGCGGCTGCCAGAGTATTACTGATTTCCTGGCTGGAAAGACCGTAACTGGCTGCACGGTCATGATCAACATGAGCCTGAAATTCTGTACGACGCACACCCAGGCTGGATTCTACATTTAAGGCGCCATCCACTTTTGCCAGATCTCTTTTAACTTGCTCGGCAACAAAACCAATGGCTTCTAATTCATCACCACTGATATCAATGATAACATTGTTGGCGATCGGCGGTCCTTCTGCAATGGTTTTGATCACAATCTTTACACCTGGTATTCGTGATAGCTCACTCTCCATGATTTCAACAAGATCATCAACCGATTTATCCCGGTCCTGGGTATCGACAAGATCAATATTAATCTGTCCAATCTCGGCACCTTTACCTCCACCTTGAGCCAGACGAACATTTTGGACACCACTCTCCCCAACTGTAGAAACAAATCGATCTACTTCGGGGAAGGCTAGGAGATATTCTTCCACTTCTTTTACTACTGCATCGGTGTACTCAAGCTGACTTCCTGCTGGAGTGTTGATATCCAGGATGATTCTCGGTCTGGGCACTTTTGGAAAGATTTGTAACTTCACCAGCTTTGTATCGCTGACGGCAGATATGCCTACTATAGCAATTGACATAAAAAATGCCAGAGTTATGCCCAATATTACTGCGAGGCGATGTCTCAATGCCCAGCCAACCAGTCTTGTATAGAATCGCTTGCCCCACCATTCTCCACTTAACAAACCGGCGCGTTGGGTGACCATCATTAATTTGGATGCCAGTACCGGAATGAGGAAGTGATCAGCCAGGAAGGCTCCAACCAGAGTGAAAATGACCACCTTGGGAATAACTGAAAGGAATTGACCCATGGTTCCAGACATATAAATGATAGGGGCGAATGCGACCATGGTAGTCAGAACGGCGGTCATAATGGGAATGCCAACCTCATCGAGCGCCTTCAAGGCCGCATCTTTGCGATTGAGACCCTCCTCCATATGTCTATAAGTTGATTCCGCCACAATGATGGCACCATCAACTACAATACCCAGTACGATGATGAGCCCAAACATGGAAATACCCGTGCGGGATAAATCAAATATATACATCAATGGAAAAGAAGACATGAGTGCAAAAGGGAGGGCGACAGAAACGATCAATGCGTTTTTAAAACCAATACCTGCAAAAAGTACTAGAATAACAAACAATATTCCCCAGGCTGCGTTTTGATTTAGCTGACTATTTTGTTTTTCAATATCTGTGGCCTGTCTTGCAGTATAGGCATATTGCATACCCTGGGGAAATTTCTCGGCCAGATCAGCAACCACAACTTCGATTTGCTCAGTGGCTTCCACAATATGCGCACCGGGGCGTTTTGAGATTAACAATGTGACGCTGTTTTGCCTTTGGTAACGCGAATAGCTTGTTGGAATTTCAAAACCATCTATCACGGTACCTACATCACGGATTCGCTTAACATTACCCGTCGCATCTACACCGATGATGGTATTTTCGATATCATAAATCTCGGTGTATTTACCTATGGTTCTAACAAAAATATCCTGTTCTTTTAACTTCACAGTACCGCCTGGGAAGTTCAGATTGCTACGTTTCAAAGCCAAAAGCACTTGAGGTATACTGAGATTATTTGCCAAAAGCAGATTCGGATCAAGCTCGATAGCTATTTCGCGCTCCTCACCACCAAACATTTCAACCTGATTCACACCGGATACTCTCGTCAAACGATCTTTGACTAATTCAGCCTGAGTCCGCAAGACGTGTGGAGAAAAATTCCCATAAATATTTAGAATACTAATCGGCGTGTTAGCAAAATCTAAATCAGTAACGGTGACATTGTCCACTTCCTCGCTAAGCTCGGGAATGGCTTCATTAACTTTTTCTTTTAGATTTTCAATGCTGCTCTCCAAATCAGCGTCTGGTGAGAATTTGATGGTTATAAAACCCACATTTTGCATGGCATAACCCGTGATATCATCCACATCCTGGAGTTGAGCCAGCTTATCCTCAATCGGTTTTATGATCTCGGTTTCAACCTCAGATGGAGCTGCACCCACATAGGTAGCAGAAACAAATGCATAGGGTATTTCAATGTCTGGAATCAATTCCAGGGGGATGGTGAAATAAGCCGCCAGACTCGCAATAAATATTCCCAGGGCAGCAAAGATGACACCCATGGGATGATTAATTGCCTGTTTTGAAATTTTCATGAGCTAATCCCAGGCCTATTCCACGACATCCAGGAGAACACCATCCTTCACATCATTTTGTCCTTTGACAATGAGAACGTCACCTGGATAGATTTCTGCATCAACAAACACTTTGGAACCAGAGAGTGCTTTAATCGAGACGTTTTTGCGTAACGCCCTGCCATCTTTCTCAAGATAAACAAAGGGAGAGTTGCCATCATCCTGTATGAGATTGAGTGGTAGGACAAGTGCCTCATCGAAGTACTCCTGAATAATGCGAACATCACCAACCAGACCCAGTTTCATACCACTCATATCGCCTGATATGCGCACTTCTACATCATAGTTATTAGAAAAATTCTTGGGTGCCAGACCAATGCGCAGCACTGCGCCTTCAAAAACTCTATCCGGAAAGGTTTTGAAACTTACCTGAGCGGGCTGCCCATTCTTTATTTGCCCAATACGTGCTTCGGGAACCGGTACAATAATTTTTAGACGAGTCATGTCCGCCAGGACCATGGGTGGCTGCAAACCTGCTCCAGGTGCAACCAGATCCCCAATATTCAGATTTTCAGCAACGATCCAACCGCTGAATGGAGCTCGAAGAATGGTATTATCCAGAGCATTTTTTGCCTGTGTAAATGCAGCCCTGGTATTGTCTAAGCCAATGCGAGCCATTTCGTACTGATCCGATGATATAACATTTGATTTGAACAGCGATTGTGAACTTTCCAGATCGCGTTTCGATTTCTCGTACATGGACTTTGCCTGGGTAAACATGGTTGCATATATATCAGTTTCAATACTGGCCAGGCGTTGATCTTTTTTGACATAATCTCCAACATTTATCCAAATTGAGTCTACCTGACCACTGGATTGGAACAACAAGTTGACCTGATTTTCAGAAACCACACGACCAATGCTATGATAATCAATTTGGAAGCTTTCATATCTAACGCTATCCAGTGCGACCGGTATTTTTGTTTCAACGATTTCATCTGGTTCAGCCTTCGTTCCACAACTCACCAAGATAAGCAGACTGAGAGAAGCAATCCCTAAGGCTATCATTGTTTTAATAAATCTCATTATTCTTCTCCAAGTGCCCGAGCCAGAGAAGCACGAGCGCTGTTATATTCAAAATATGCTTGATAAAGACCTAGTTCAGCCTGATCACTTGCGCTCTGAGCATCCAGGACTTGCAGCTGACTCGCCATCCCCTGCTGATACAGGCGTTGAGCCATGTCAACTCCCTTATGAGCCTGGGTAACACCTTTTATCCCAGCATCGATCTTACGTCCTGATTCAACAATCGTCAGATAGATATTTTTCAATTCAAGCAGTAGGTTTTCTTTTATATCCTGTTGCTGATACTCTGACTTACGGTGGTCCGCTTTTGCTTTTTGAACCCTCGCAGTGGAACCAAAGCCATTAAATATTGGTACATTTACCCCAATAGCCAGTGATGAAGACTCTCTAAATTCCGCTGCTTCAAACTCCCCATCATCATAAGGCAGCATCTGCTGGTAGGATCCTGTCAGAGCTACGGAAGGCATAAACTCAGCCTTGACCATGAGAATATTCTCTTTCATCAACCTGACGTTCGCATCGACCTGATTAAGGAGGGGCTGTTGGGCTAACATTTTCTTTTGCAGCTCACTAATGTTCAGGTCACTCTTACCCTCAACTTCTAATATCCCCTGAGCCACAATCTCCTGCTGAATACTAATTCCACAATTTCGTTTGAAGGTAGCATGCGCTAATTCTCGCATCTTTCTGGCATTGCTAACCCGGCTAGTCTGGTTAGCTACCTGAACGTCAGCCCGAATAACATCAAACTCTGCTGTTTTTCCCTGAGCGTAGAGCGCAGAAACATTTTCCAGGTTTTGTTCCATTACCTCTTGTGATTTTTCCATCACAGCAACCATTTTGTCAGCCAGAAGTACACCATAAAACGCTTTCTTCGTATTTTCGATGACTGTCAGGCGTGTGACCTCTGCGGCTGAATTTGCCAGATCACTGTAGACATTAGCCCCTCGAATAGCAGCGATGACCCGACCCTCAAACAGAGGTTGAGTTAGATTGAGTCCATAGACCATATTATTCTCTGAACCAAAGGCAAGATCCACTGGAATCATTTGAACCCCTGTCATTTGCAAAATTCTTCCGGGGGTCCCACCGGGGTCTGTGTATGGAACAGGATTGCCAGAATCATCCATGAGTGGAACAGGATCGCCAGCGGCAGTGAGGACACCGAAGGGAACCGGAAAAGATAAGGGCTGACTAGCAATGGAAAAGCTGTGTGAGACTTGGCCAAAGGCGGATACCACGGGGAGCGCAGATGAAAATGCTTCTTTGCGTTGAGCTTTGGCTTTAGCCAGATCCTCCTGGGCATTTTGCATGTTAATATTGTTTTTTAAGGCCAGGTCGATGGCTTTTTCCAGGCTTACCTCAAGTGTTTCGGCATTTGCGCTGCTATAATATGATCCAAGGCTGATAGCCAGGATCAATAGATATTTATTCATAGCTAGCACCTTTGAGAAAGATGTCAACAATCTCATTAGCATTAACATCACTAATATTTATTTCACCTGTGTTGAGAGAGCGAACTTGACTATGGATCATACCAGTCAGGTATGAGGCGTAACGCCCTGGATCCCCCGGTTTCAGGCTTCCCATATCCATGGCATTTTGAAGCTCTTTGATCATCAACTTTTTCAAATGCATGAATCGTTGATGCAACTCTTGTCCGGAGTGTTGGTGGATCGTCTTCCCTATAATCTGCTGATTGGCAACAACCACCCTTAGAAAATCCTCATTACTACGGTAATATTCGAATTGTGAAATGACGATTAAGCGGATTCTTTCCAGGGGATTGCTCACACTACTAAGTTGCTCATCAAGATAGTCCATCACTTTGCCAAGCGCGTAATCAAAGGAGGATAGAAGCAGATCATTTTTATCCTTGAAATAGTTATAGAGAGTCCCCTTTCCAAACTCTGCTAACGCTGCTACTTCCTCTAATTTGGTTTCATTGAATCCCTTTTGGGCGAAAAGATGAACAGCTGCGTCGAGAATGGCTTCTCTATTCCGCTGCTTATCTCTTTCTTTCCGATTCATCGTATCTGGTTTTGAATTGTTTTTCATATTATGACTCATGGGTCACATTTATGACTTTTCAGTCATTTATGCAAGAACTGATATAGATTTTTTGTATATTTTTTGTTTTTGTCTGACATATCCATGTCAAAGGCATAGGATTTGAATATCTTGAGACGATGATGAATGTGTTTTATAGCGATCGTTTTCTGCAACATGATACTGGCTATGGTCACCCGGAACGACCCGAGCGGCTGAGTGCCTGTGTAGCAGGAATAAAGACCAGCGATCTGGATGATCAAATTCAATGGATAGAGCCTCGGCGGGCAACAGTAGAAGACCTCAAACTCGTGCATACCCCAGCCCACATTCTAAACGTAAAAAATACTGCAGAACGTGGCGGTTTTAGTCTGGACTCTGACACCATTGTGAGCCCGGAGAGTTATGATATTGCCTTGCAGAGTAGTGGAGCCTGGCTGGATGGAATTGATCGGATCGTGGATCAAAAAGAATCTTCTTTTATTATAGCCCGTCCTCCAGGACATCATGCCGAGCGTGATCGCAGTCTCGGGTTTTGCTTATTCAGCAACTGTGCCATAGCTGCGAACTATGCAAAGCTTGTAAAGGGAGTTGATCGTGTGGCTGTTCTGGATTGGGATGTCCATCATGGTAACGGTACCCAACATATCCTGGAATCTGACCCGAACATGGCATACTGTTCTCTACATCAATGGCCATTTTACCCTGGAACTGGTGCTGATCATGAAAAAGGTGATTTTAACAACGTTTTAAACATCCCACTCTCTGAGGGTTCAGGGAAAGATCAATATTTTATGGCCTTTGATAATCAAGTGCTACCATTTCTGAAAGCCTGGAAGCCGGAGCTATTAATTATCAGTGCTGGATTTGATGCCAGCCAGAACGATCCTCTAGGCGGCATGCATTTAATGCCAGAACATTTTGCTGAATTTACCAGATATTGTCTGGATGTTACCCCCCACTTGCTGCTGGGATTAGAAGGTGGTTATAACCTAAATGATCTGGCAGATTGTTCCAAAGCAGTTGCAGAGGTACTCATTGAGCATGAAAGTAAAAAGTAAATATCCATCTTCAGACCCTTTGACAGACTCCAGTCTAGATTCAAGACCTGCTATCTGATAGCCAAGGAGATAAACTTTTGTCATGCTGAGCTTCGCCTGCTCTGAGCGAAGGCGAAGTATCGAAGCATAAAAAATATAAGCCCATCAACATTATGAGCGAATCTTCTGGAGCAGCTCGCTGTAAGGTCTTAACAACGACTGACCATTCTATGATTATTTTACCCCGTTTTCACCGAACACAGCTCTATGAACAAGATGTACCACAGATGAATATGATTCATCCGTAGCGTTTGACATTCCCATTTCACAGGTTCGAGATGTGGAGTAGTGACCCACCACTCCATCCAAACTTTTCACTTCGGCAGCTTCACCTAAAGTGGCACTCTCAGTAAGCTCTGGAACCAAAAATCCGCGATCCCCGGCAAATCCGCAGCAACCAACATCCACCGGGATTACTGCATCGTGCGCACAGACCCTGGCAAGGGACAACATTTTTTCTTCAAGACCCATTTTCCGTGATGAACAGGTTGGATGTAGGACGATTTTATCCAGCTTGTTCTTAATCTCCAATTTCGGAACAAGCGTATCATTCAAATACTCAATAATATCGATGATCTTAAGCAATTTCCATTGCTTTAGATATTCACCTTCAAGAATGCTATCATATCTCTGCATTTTATGAGTACAGGGTGATGTATCAATGACAATTGGCAAATTACCCTGGCGAGATGTTTTCCAGAGGGAACTGACGCTATTTTCAGCCATGCGTTTGAACGCTTCTGTATATCCCTTTGAAGAGTAAGGGGTACCACAGCATAGTTCCTTCAGATGGGCAGGATATAAGGGGTGAATATGGGCTTGCTGGAGCAACTCTATAAAGGCTTCGGATGTGCTGAGAGAATTTATTTCACCTGGAATTGTGTGCATACCTCGGTTTAAACATGAAACAAAATATACCAATTCTTCTTTCTCATCCTGATTTCGGATCTTGACAATCGGTAAGCCTTTTCCTCCGCTTGGCATATAGCGGTGCCAGACTGGAATTCTTCCATTGCTCGCCCGATATAACTTCATTGAAAGCGCAACAACACGATCACTCCCAATCCAACGCATAAATGGGGTAACCACATTTAATCCGAGACGAATCATTTCCACTACAAAACTAAAATAACGGACGGTCCAGAGGGCTATGCGACGACCAAATAATCCATTGGATTCTTGACGAAAGTGACGGACCAGGTCTCCTGTATCGATATTTACCGGACAGCCCAGTGCACAGAGGCCATCAACAGCACAGGTATCCACACTTTCGTAGCTGTAATCCTTTAGCAGGGTTTGTGCGGTTTGCCTATCTGTAAAATCTCCCTGCTCCAGCATTTTAATTTCGCGCCAGGTTGAGATGCGTTGACGGGCACTCATGCTTAGATCCTGCGATGGGCACCAGGTCTCACAAAACCCACATTCGATACATTTATCCACGACAGCTTCTATACTGGGAGTTGGTTTTATATTCTTGAGGTGCACATGGGGATCCTGGTTGACGATCACACCAGGATTCAGCAACATATGAGGGTCAATTAATTTCTTTAATTCAGACATAATACCCAGGGCGGCAGGTCCCCATTCTGTCTCCAAAAAAGGTGCCATATTTCGGCCGGTACCGTGTTCTGCTTTTAAGGCACCATCATATTTACCTACTGTCATTTCTACCAGGTCATTGATGAAATGCTCATACTGCCGCATTCCGGCTTCATCTCCAAATGTTTGCGAAATTACAAAATGGAGATTCCCCTCCTTTGCGTGACCAAAGATAATTCCATCGCTATAAGCATGCTTTTTGAACAAACGCTGCAGGTCCAAAATGGCTTCTCCAAGATCACTCAATCGAAAACAGACATCTTCAACAATCATGGTAGTACCCGATTTTCTAGCAGCACCAACAGACGGCAGTAAGCCTTTTCTGATTTTCCAGTATATATTCCTGATCGATTCATCCTCAGTAAATTTAGCGGGTTGTATCAATTTGAATTTTTTTATGGCTTTGAGACCCGCTTTTACCTGGAGGGCTAGTTTCTGTGAATCAGATGCCTGAAATTCGCACAATAATGCGGATGCGGATTCGGGTAATGTTTTTATATCCTCTGGAACACCTGCATCATCTTCAATAGATCTTAAAGAGGCCCTATCCATCAATTCCAGAGCCAGCGCACCAGCCTTCTGCAAAGGAATCACAGCTTCGGCAGTCGATTTGATGTCTTTAAAAAATAGTAGGGCAACAGACTTGTGGGGGTAATCAGGCAGCGTTTTCAGCCTAACCTTGGAGAAGAAACCAAGGGTTCCCTCTGATCCAACAAGCAGATGAGCCAGGATATCGATGGGTTTATCATAATCAATGAAGGCATTCAGGGAGTAGCCAAGCGTATTTTTGCGAGTGTACTTTTCACGAATTCGATCATGCAGTCCCGTATCGCTTTTTATCTGCTTCTGAAGTTTTAAGATGCCATTATAAATAGTTGGGGACTGTTTTAATAATTGCACGTCTGCGTCAGAATCCTGTGTATCATATACTTGACCACTTGGCAGAATAAATCGAATTGATTCAAGCGTGTGATAGGCATTATCAGATACCCCACAACACATACCACTGGCATTATTGGCGATAATGCCACCAATCATACAGGCATTAATCGAAGCGGGATCAGGACCGATTTTTTGACCATATGCGGCCAGGTGCCGATTGACATGGCCACCAATCAGACCGGGTTCGAGTTGAATTAACCTTTTTTCAGCATCGATTTTGTAATTCTGCCAATGGCGTGCAACTTCAACCAGAATACCATCGGTAATAGCCTGACCGGAAAGGGATGTTCCAGCAGCTCTGAATACAAGCGGTAGTTTGCTACGCTGAGAAAAGCTAAAAAGGTCAATGATTTCCTGCTCATTTACAGGTTGAACCACAACCTCGGGAATGAGCCTGTAAAAACTGGCATCTCGAGCATAACTATGACGGTCAATGAGGCGATTTTTTATGCGTTCATCGGGGAGAATTGATTTCAGATCATCAAGGATTGACATTGGTCCTACCTATCCAGAACTTTTTGTTACCTGCTGCCGTTATATTTGTCATACATATCGTGTACCAGACCATCTACCAGACCGAACTGGGGCACATATATTTTATCTATTTGACCCCACTCCATTATTGATCGAAAGATTTTAGAGGCAGGGATGATTACATCAGCACGATCAGGTCGCAGATGTAATACCCTAATTCTTTCCTCCATATTGTATTTTTGTAACATTTCGTCGATGCTCTGCATTGTAGCGAGGTCCACAGGTTCATCATTGGCTTTGCCAGCTAAACGAAACATCTTATTCATATTCCCGCCAGAACCGATCGCACACAGCTTAAGATTCTCTGGCTTATGCTCCAATACCCAGCCTTGCATCTCCATCCAGTCTGCATGAGTCACCTGGTCATTTAGAAAGCGAACGGTACCAATTGGAAAGGATTTTGAAGCCAGGCGCTGCTTCTTGGCAAAATAACTTAGTTCTGTACTCCCACCTCCAACATCGATATATAGATAAGCCTGATTAGGTTCTAGTGTCTCTGCAACATGGGCGGCAAAGATCATCTCTGCTTCAAGACCACCATCAATAATTTCCAGATCTAAACCACTTTCTACGCGGATTCTTTCAGCTATTCGGGGACCATTTTGCGCCTCACGCATCGCTGAAGTAGCACAAGCACGGTAGTCTTGGGGTATATATGCTTGGAGCAGGTAAAAGAAAGCAATCATGGTTGAAACGAGTTGTTCTTCTTTTTCTTTGGAGATCGATCCCTGGGCAAACACATCTGCCCCCAGACGAATCGGCATGCGGACCAGGGATTCCTTTGCAAAGACACTATATCCGCCAGAAGTCATTACTCTGGATAATAATAATCGTACTCCATTTGATCCGACGTCTATGGCAGCGAATCGTTGATCAGAATCTGGAATCCAGGTTTGTTTAGCATTACGCTTGGTGACATGGAATTTTTTCTTGCCATCGCTCATAGATGATCAGGAGAGTCGTTTTTTTGTTAAATAACAAAGTAACGAGCCTTGCTCTCGTGCTATCGTGGACCACGATTTTGTACTAAATGATATCCCGACAACCGCAGATGTTGGCATCGCGTCCCTAAATTTTTTGCAAAGGTGCCAGCTGAGAGCATTAAAAGTGGGATTATGCCCAAACAACATGAGCGTATCAATGGATTGATCAACATTTGAAATAATATCCAGCGCTTGTTTAATTCCACCAAAATGATAGAGTGGATCATGAGTATCGATATTAGAATCTGGATAGTTAAGGGCTTTTGCAAAGAGCAGGGCTGTTTCATAAGCACGGCAGGCAGGACTGGATAACATGAGATCAACTTGTTTTAGGTCGCTTGAGAGATGCTCTGCAATGAGAGTGGCTTTTTTAATACCATAAGGTGAGAGGCAACGGCTAAAATCCGAATTATCAGGAGCATATTCCATGGCTTTTGAATGTCTGACTATGTATAGGTTTTTCATGATAGACGCACCTCGTTATATTTCTCAAAACATAGCATAAATTGAGAGAAACTGATAGTTCATTTTCAGTTCATTTCGGATGAAATACACTGGGATTCAATCGATTCAAATGAACAAATGGCGCTGATTCAATTCAGCACAGGAAATCAAATCTGTGGGTTGGCGACATCCAATTACTCTACAAATGCGTTATTTTCGATACAGTAACATAAAAAGTACTCCCCTAAATAACTGAGAATGCTTTCCCGACTTCAGTGAAGGCAGTGATGGCTCGGTCCAGATGCTCACGGGTATGAGCTGCACTAATCTGGACTCTGATACGAGCCTGCCCCTTGGGAACCACAGGAAACGAAAATCCGATGACATAGATACCCTTTTCAAGCATTGATGCTGCCATATCCTGAGCAAGTTTTGCATCACCGAGCATTATTGGAACTATTGGATGCTCACCCTTTTTTATATCGAAGCCGGCGGCTTCAATATTTTTACGGAAATAAGCAGTATTTTCGACCAATTTTTCTCGCAAATCTGAAGATTTTGAAAGCAGATCCAAGACGGCAATACTGGCAGCTGTTATGGCGGGAGCCAGGGAGTTGCTGAATAGATATGGTCGAGAGCGTTGACGCAACATGTCTATGATTTCCTGGCTGGCTGCTGTAAAACCACCGCTGGCGCCACCCATAGCTTTTCCAAGGGTAGATGTGATGATATCTACACGGCCCATAGCACCACGATATTCATACGATCCACGGCCACCAGGGCCAAAAAAACCTGTGGCATGGGAATCATCCACATGGACCAGAGCATCATACTTCTCAGCCAGATCACAGATTTTATCCACCTGGGCTACGTATCCATCCATTGAAAATACACCATCAGTTGAAATCAAGCGTGTACGTGCCTCCTGAGTGTCCTTTAGGATGGCTTCCAATTCTTCCATATTGCTATTGGCATAGCGATAGCGTGTTGCTTTACACAGACGAACTCCATCAATAATGGAAGCATGGTTCAGTTGATCCGAAATAATTGCATCTTCCGGACCAAGCAGGGTTTCAAACAAACCTCCATTGGCGTCAAAGCAGGAAGAATAAAGGATGGCGTCATCCATCCCCAAAAATTCGGCAATTCTGCCTTCCAATTCCTTGTGAATACTCTGGGTACCACAAATAAATCGGACTGAACTAAGGCCAAATCCCCATTTAGCCAGGCCGTCCTGGGCCGCCTTGATGAGAACCGGATGATTAGACAAACCGAGATAATTATTTGCACAAAAATTTAAAACCGAATTGCCGCCAACCTGTATCTCTGCGCTCTGCTGGGATTCGATTACACGTTCTGCCTTAAAAAGACCTGCAGTCTTTATGTCATTCAATTCTTGATGTAAACGTGCCTTAACTGTTTCCATAACGACTCCTGATCTCCGGGATTAGATACTCTGAAAAGGCTTTATCCAGATCGTGAATGGCTTCCCAACCCCAATCTATGCGGGCCTGATTATCGATTACATCTTCGGGCCAACTATCAATAATAGATTGACGGCTATCGTTGGTTATAAAACCAATGTCAGCTTCAGGATAATATTCTTTCACCTTAGAAAGAAATTCTGCCACAGACGGGTTGAAGGCTTTGACATTATATACTATTTGAGTAAGAGCATCTGGCGGAGCTGCCATAAGCAGTTCGATTGCTCTGATAGCATCGGTCATGGTCATGAATGGGATGGTTGCATCCTGTCGCACAAAACAGTCGTAGCGTTCGCCCCTTGCTGCTGCATGGAGCATCTCAGGAACATAATCACTTGTACCACCAGCCGGGAGTGTGTGAGCGCTGATAATCCCGGGAAATCGGATCGAACGAAAATCCACCCGACCCTTTGATTCGGTGACAGATAAGCGCTTAAAATAGTGGCTGTAATAGTCTCCCAGACTTTCACAATAGAGCTTGTTGCAGCCATACATGGTTTGTGGATGGCGATAATCATCCTCGCCAATGGCTCCGGCAGATAACTTTTCCTCCAGGGTAGGCAGACCATATACTGCTATAGAGCTCGGGAAGAAGAAGGTAACAGGTTTGCCCTGACTCTGAGCTTGTTCCATGGCCAGGTCCAGTAGATTAAGGGTACCGTCAACATTGACTTCATGTGCAATGACAGGAGAGAATTCAGCTCTTGTGCTTAAGAGTGCTGCCATATGATAGATAGCTTCTATCTCGTATTGGGCATTAATTCTATCCAGAAGATTCTTGTCCAGGATATTCCCTATCATACAATCCTGAGCTCTTTCCTGCACAAAATCATCAGCCTGAACAAGGTCTACGCCTATGATATTAGAGACTCCTAGTTTGTGTAAAGATCGCACCAGGCCATGACCTATTTCACCATTGACACCAGTAATAAGAATTATTGATTTACGCATTGTAGAGCTCCATCATTCCCCCTCCAATTATTTAAATAAAAAGCCCCCTGCAGCATTCAGCTCAGGGGACTTAAAATAGGTAAAACAATATTTGTAGAAGTTTACTCGGTTACTTCCTCACCCTTCTTCAGATAGTCATTTATAGCTTCGTTAAATGTTTCAAGAGCTTTGACGGGTAAATTATCAATATTATCGTTGATGCGTCGGATAACCATGCGTGTGCTGCTGGCATTGGTCTTCATAGTTGTAAGTTCTTTGGCCATTAGGGCTAAAGATTTATCAACTTTCATTTCTGAAGAATCAATTTTGGTTGAGAGTATAACTAGAGAAGCGTCAAGAGAGTCTAACAGAGCGGACAATTCTGCCATGGCAGCACGGTCTTCCATAAGCAGTGAATCAAGTACCAAGCTTATATTACCGGAAAGATTTTCAATTATCTCGGCTTTCTGAGCTTCGCCTTGCGCCTGAACATATTCAACGGTCGCAAGGTTAAATTTTGAAGCACCACCTTCGGTTGGAAGAAAACTCAATGTTGAGCATGATCCAAGGATAAGTGTACTTATTAGAAGTGTTGTGGTAATCAGTTTGTTCATTTCGAACCCCTTGACTGAAAAAATGATGTTAGCGCCAGATGTATCTTGCTAGGTCTGACTGTTTTTGTGAAAATAAAGTTTGATATGGCCAAGTCAAGGGAAAAGCAATCTCCTCATGCAAAGCTATTCTTTTTAACATGGGAGGCTTGGTTGATCTGGCTGAATAGCTCTAATAGGGAAGTGCTTTGAGGGGAATCCTGGTATCAAGTACACCAACGTACTTTTCAAAACCCTCAATATTTGAGAAGCTAACTGGAAGCGCATCGGTGTAGTCGTATAAACGTGCTGCAAAGACCTCAAAATGGAGATGTGGAATAGCTCCTGATCGTCCGGATTGACCACACTTGCCGAGGGTGTCTCCATAGCTCAATGTTTCTCCCACATTCACATATACATTTTTCTGCTGTAGATGGGCGTACCAGGCAAGAGATCCGTCTACATGTTTGATGACCACCCTATTATTGTGACCGGGTTGATGGTCTGTATCCGGGAAAGCATTTTTTGTCTCAATCACAACGCCCGGTCGGCTGGCTGTTATTACCTGCCCGATGTCCATTTTAATGTCATATGCCAGACGGTTTTTATGACCCCAGGGTGAACAATATGATTGAGATAGTTCACATACTTGTCCAATCGGATAGGGAAGGATATAAGGCGAATTTTCTGGTGCCTGAAACGTAAGTTCAGCACAAGGCGAATTGCAATTAACGATCCCAAGGCTAAGAATCAGAACCAAGAGCAGACGATTTTTAAGATGAGTTATATTGAAGCCCAACTTGCTTAAAATTCTTTCCGCATAAATATCCACTGGCAAAGTCTTAGATTCAGCCAATTCAATAATATGAGTATGAGCAAACTCGTGGTATAACTCATGAACCCCTGATGATAAGCTCGAATTGATAACACAAGACCTTTAATTATTTCGAAAAGATCTGGCCCGGCTGACTGGAACTGGAACATAAAAAACACACCCAGCAATAAATTTAGACCTAAACCAACAAAAACCAGAGCCTGAATGCCCTTGCCCAAAAGAGCAAATAAAACGGGGAATGCAATCAAGACAAGTGCTGTGAGAAACCAGAGATACAGGAACAGGGTCTCTAATTTTAAATAGCCAACAAAAGATATGAAGGCTTCAGGGTAGAATATTCCAAGGCTAAATCCCAGCACCAGTAAGTAGGCAAATCCAACTCCCATGAGTATCCAGGCAGAAAAGAATCTTCCTTGAGCAATGCCCTTGCGGCTGAAGGGAAGACTCAATAATTGTTGGGTCCCTTTGTCTTTATCATCAACAACAAATAGCAATACGGGTAGTATGAATATTAATGGCAGGCCAATTATGAAATAGCCCTCATCCGCCTTAGGGTAAAGCAGAATCAAGCTTATGGACATAATGGGAATCATAAACAGGAACTTATTTT
Organism: bacterium; assembly: GCA_013202895.1. Lineage (GTDB taxonomy): Bacteria > Fidelibacterota > UBA8477 > UBA8477 > JABMPR01 > JABMPR01. The sequence goes on from JABMPR010000336.1 coordinate 24,806, forward strand.
TAAATAGGATCCAATCCCTTTTCATCATTTCAACCATTTAAGAATCTCCTTTCACCATATGAATCATGATATCTTCGTAGTTTGGTCGTTCAATCACTGTGTCCTGAGGTATTAATGACCGTATGGCAGGATAGTTCGAGGTCAGTAGAGAATACCCGAATGCAGTTTTTGATTGACCTTCTATTGAAGAATCAGAGCTTATTTGTGGTGCTATTTTATCTAATTTTATCAATCTCCAGGTGTCGCTAATTGTTTCCCTGCTCTCGCTCATCAATATTCTCCCGTTGTCAATAATAGTCAGGTAGTCAGCGATGCCTTCCAGATCTGAGGTCACGTGGGTGGAAATTAAAACGGCTTTCTTTTCATCCTGTAATTCTTGTCTAAGCAGATCAAGTACTTCTCGTCGCACAACGGGGTCAAGTCCGGCTGTTGGTTCATCCAATAACAATAGCTGGGCATCATGACAGAGGGATAAGGCAAGATAGAACTTGGTTTTCATGCCCTTTGACAGGCTTTTATAATTACTTCTAAGATTCAGTTGGAATTTTGCCACCATTGTTTGAAATTTCTGCTCGTCCCAGGTTTTGTAAACTGTTGCGAATGCATTTTTCAAGGTTTGCAGGGATAATTCAGCAGAAAAAGCAGGGGCATCTGCTACATAAGCTATTTGGGATTTTGCCAGCGCTTCATCTCTTCGGTGATGGAGGCCATTAATTTGGATTGATCCAGAATCATTAAACAGGTGATTCATAATGATTTTAAATAGAGTTGTCTTCCCAGCGCCATTTCGACCAACCAAACCCATGGCAAATCCCTGGGGTAAGCTGATATTGATATCCTGAAGATGGAACTTGGGAAATCGTTTATTTAGGTCCCTTATTTCCAGTGCATTCATTTATTGATCCCCGTGTATTAGATCGAGCATGACCCGCATATCTGTGAGCGGAATACCCAGGGCTCTGGCCTCATCTACTGCTTCAGAAAGTTTATCTTCCACTCGTTTCATTTTCTTTTCCTTAAGCAGATCTTGACTCTGCTCAGCAATAAAACTGCCCTTCCCGGTCACTGAATTGATAAATCCATCATTTTCCAATTCATCGTAGGCTCGTTTAGTGGTGATAACACTAATCTGGAGCTCCAGAGCCAGCTTTCTTATGGAAGGGAGTTGTTCTCCTGCATTCAGATCCCCTGAAATGATTTGACTCTGGATCTGTTTCATGATCAGTTCATAGATTGGTGTTGGGTCGGCATTGGAAATTAATAGTTTCATGCATCTCAGCTTAATAATTAAGTGTTCATATCTTATATATACAATATGGTCTTTATAATCAGTTACGCAAATAGTTTTTTTTAATATTCAGAATTGCTTTCAAAGGCCGAATCTTTTATTCTGCAAGCCAATAATACATTACTATTAAAAAGAGGAAAATGAATATGGAGTATCGCCGTCTCGGAAAATCTGGTTTGCAGGTAAGTACACTCTCTTTTGGATCCTGGGTTACGTTTAAGGCTCAAGTCGACCTGGCCCTGGCTGAGCAGATGATGAAAACAGCTTATGATGCCGGTGTCAATTTTTTTGATAATGCCGAAGCCTATGCCGAGGGGGCGTCGGAAGAAATCATGGGTGATGCGCTAAAGAAGCTGGGATGGACCAGAGATACGTATATTGTATCATCAAAGGTCTTCTGGGGGGGTGGTATGCCAACCCAGAGAGGGTTGAGCCGTAAGCATATTACGGATGCCTGTCATGCGGCACTGAAACGCCTGAAAGTTGACTATCTCGATCTTTTCTTTTGTCATCGGCCGGATGAATCCGTACCCATAGAAGAAACCGTAAGATCAATGGATGACTTGATCCATCAGGGGAAGGTGTTGTACTGGGGTACTTCTGAATGGTCAGCGCAACAGATCATGGAAGCCCATGGTACTGCCAGACAATATGGTCTTATCCCGCCCAGCATGGAGCAACCCGAATATAACATGTTCCGAAGGGAAAGAGTCGAATCTGAATATAGACGGCTGTTCACTGAAATTGGCCTGGGTACAACCATCTGGTCTCCCCTGGCATCAGGAATTCTCACCGGCAAGTACAATGGGGAAATACCTGGGGATGCACGCATCAATTTACCGGGCTATGGCTGGTTGAAAAAAAGTTTTGATTCTCCAGCAGGAAAGGAAAAAATCCGCAAAGCCGGCGCTCTTCAAAACATTGCTGATGAAATTGGTCATTCTCTTACAAATATGTCACTGGCATGGTGTGCAGCCAATCCTGATGTGAGTACAGTAATTCTGGGTGCATCCAAATTGTCTCAATTGACAGAGAATTTGAAAGCATTAGAGGTAGTGTCTTCGCTGACTGCAGAAGTCATGGATAAAATTGAAACCATCCTGAAAAACAAACCCGCTCCCCCACCTCAGTTCTAGGTGCTGAGCTCAAAGTCCGAATCAATTGGAATGATGTTGGAAAGGGCATTAAAAGTAGGATTTATTGGAGGATAAAATTTAGGTCCTCAATAAAATCGCCATCAGAGCCGGGATCAATTGTGATGTATAGTTTCTCTGGAATTGAATTCATTCGTAAAAACTGCAACTGAGTTTCATCGACCCACAATTCGTATTTTCCAGGTGGTATCTCCATTGAATAATATGAGCC
>JABMPR010000337.1 GCA_013202895.1 bacterium
AAGACAAACTGCAGATAGAATAAATTGGAAATGAAATAGGACCAGGTACCAAAAAAAGCCCAGCGATGCCCCAGACTAAAGGCAATCCAACTGTAAATACCTCCGCTCTTGTTCTCGTTAACCGAAGCCAGCTCAGCGATGATGGCTGTGAGTGGTAAGAAATAGAAAATACAGACCAATAGCCAGGAGGATACGGCGGCAGGACCCAAGGCAACACCGTTGTTGGTAATATTGGTAAAACCAAAAGTGGGCACAAAAATGAGCATCACTAGAGTCCAGAGACTCAGGGCTGGTTTTTTCAGGTTCGGATTCATGGCTCTTCCAACCATACCTGGCCCCAATACGGAAAAAATTTTAGCATTTTTTACCCTATTTATTTTCTATACAAAATTTCAGCACAAAATACAATCACTTGTATCCAGGAGAAGTACCGCGTCTGAATTATCTATAATAGTTCTTCTTGATTCTCAGGTTCTGTCTGAACCCTTGATTTCTGAAAGCAAAGTGTAACTTCAGTTCCTTCATTAGCGTTGATTGTCAAATCACCCTCAAGTTGTTCTGTAAGTAAATGCATTATCTTTAATCCAAAGCTCTCTGTTTCCGGATTCGCTCTCACTTTAAAGCCAACCCCGTTATCAAAGATCGAGAATTTAAAGATATTGTCTTCCAACAATTCGCCGCTTACCCTAATCATCCCTTTATCGAGAGCCGGGAACGCATGTACAATGGAATTGGTTATGACTTCATTAAAGATTAAGCCTAACGGTATTGCCTTGTCAATAGGGAGTGTGATCTGATCCATCTCAACCTTGAACTCGAGATTTAAGTTTTCTCTTTTTTGATGAATGACCTTGCTATACAGCTTATACAGGTAATCATTAATAGAAACGTGTTTGAAATTTCCTGTATGATACATCATCGCATGAATCAGGGCCATAGAGTGTATTCGATTATGGATTTCCATTATGGGTTTAATAGAGGCAGATGAGTCTAGATATTTGGTTTGCAGGTTGAGCAGACTCATGATAATGGTCATGTTATTTCGAACCCGATGGTTCATTTCGTGAACCAGAATCGTTTTTTCCTCGAGATTTGCTTTTATTTGTTCCTCTGCCTCCAATCGAAGTTCAACTTCTTCCATGAGCTCCTGATTTCGCTGTTCAAGTGCAGCGGTTCTCTCTTCAACCAAAAGCTCAGCCTTTTCTTTGTGCAACTGTAGTTCTTGAGTCAGTTTTTTATGTTTTGTGATATTGCTCAGGACTATAACACGGCCAAAACCCTGGCTATCACCAGTCATTAGAGGCAGCATTTTTATTCTATAATGCTCTTTAACACCATGTCTGTTTATTATTTTTATCTCTTCATCTGCTTGATCAATATCCTTGAAATAATTCACAGAGTCTCCCTGTCTGGGAAAAATTTCTTTTGCCGTCTTCCCTAAGACCTCTTCAACTCCAACACCCAGACCTCTACTGCCGGCATCATTTATAAATATCACACGCCGCTGGACGTCAAAAACTAAAACTGCTTCATCTATTGTGTCCAGCACCGTCCGCAAAGCCACAGGCACCAGATCAAAAAGACCATATTTAAAGAGGCCCCATAGGACCACGATGCTTCCAAGTGAGAACGTTACTGGGGTTGTATCTCGGACTCCGTAAAACGTAATACCTAAGAGGGATATAGAAGAACCAATAATCGGGATGGAAATTCCTATAAGGATTGTGGCAGATTGTTTTACCAGTTCCCGCTGGCTTTGAAGAATCTTTTTCATCAGAACAGTTATTCCAAAAAAAGTAACTGCATATGAAAGACCTGATATCAAATATGAGCCCCAAAGGAGTTCATAAACCAGTCTATCATAACTATCACCCATTTCAAGTCGTACATTGGAGCGGATCATGTGATGTAAACTATCAGAAATTGAGAAGAGAATAAGGGGAAGAATAATAAATGACAGCCGTATTGTTAGCGTTCTGGAATATTTTAAGCCTGAGACATATCTGGATACGAATAGAGCATAACCAAACGCTACAAAAAAGACACAAGCCCATTGAAAATCATCCCAGAATAGTTTCCCCTCAATCGAGCTACTCAGGACTTCAAATGTATAACCCAAAATCCACAGAAGTTCTGCAAAGATGTAAACGGCAAACTCAAATGCTCCTGCAACCCTTCTACGTAGCAAAGCATAGATAACATTCCATGATAAAATGATTATTGCTATGATAAATGGTATAATGTGCAATTATGGCTCTGTACTATGCATTTGGAGGTTACTAATTGCTCTTTTCTGATAAGCTTGTTACAAAACTTAAAGCAACTCCCTGCCTCCAGATGAGGCAGAGACTGGTTGGGCAATATCAGTTTGAGAAAAACTTGGCTTGATCCACTAATTCCCGATATTCAGTATTAGGGTTGATTTCAAAAGCTAGTTGAGCTTCCAGAATGGCCAGTCTTGGCTTTTCCTGGAGTAAATATATTTGTGCTAACAGCGCATGACTGTAATGATCATCACCATCAGTGATCAACGCTTGCTCGCACTGTTGCCTGGCCGCATCCAGCCAAGACAAACTTTCAATTCGGGCTAGATCAAGGTAAAGTTCGGCAAGACGATGTCGTCCCTCAACTTCCGCGGGAAAGTGATAAAGATAATTTTGCAATACCTTAACGGCCTGTTTACTATCTTGATCTTTCATCATAA
>JABMPR010000338.1 GCA_013202895.1 bacterium
GAAGAATCGTATCCATACTGCGCCTTATCTCACCTTTTATAATTTATCGCATCCAGAGGCATAAGCCTGGCAGCTTTTCGGGAAGGATACTGGACTGAGAATAAAACAATGGCAAATGCCACAAGTCCAACAAGTAATACTTCACTCCAAACCAGCTCTACGGGCAGTACCGGAATGAGATATATATCATCCGGTAACGCTATCCAGCTCCAATAGTGTTGGCTTAATACCAGAGCGACTCCAATAACAATACCCAGAACCACACCCAGAAAGGCAACAATTACGCCCTGAAAATTGAAAATCTGTCTGATATTTTCTGTTTTTGCGCCCATCACCCTTAAAATTCCAATATCCCTGGTCTTCTCGAGCACCATCATCATTAACGAACTGATAATATTGAATACAGCAACCAGAATTATCATATTTAAACCAATAAAACTTCCCCACTTTTCCATTCGCATGGCATCAAAAAGCGTCCTGTGCTGATCATACCAGGTCTTTATCTCGATCTCTGGAAAGGCTTTGCCCAGATTTGCCTTTACCAGCTTGGCATCATTGAAATCTTCCAATTGAATATGAATGACATCCTCACCGGCAGATTTAAACAATCTGCGACCCTCGTTATATGCAATCATTGCTAAACTCCGATCAAAATCAAAAATATCTGATTTGAAAATACCGGTTACTACGAAATGACGCTGAGGTATCCTGAAAAGTCCCGATTGAGCATCAAGTGGGCTTTGGACTGCGACTGTATCACCAATTGTCAAAAAGAATTTATCAGCTACTGATATGCCCACAATAATGCCTGGTAATTCCTCGCCAAGCTGCTTTAATCGACCTTTGGGTGAAGAATTTGAGCTTAAATCTTCAAGCACATAATCCCACCACGTTTGGTCTATAGCACGAATATTCAGTACCATTTTTTCATCCAGTACCTCCAGAACGGCTTTTCTCTCAGTGCTATAATATATTGAGGAAGCTTCTGGAACCAGCTTTTCTAATTTGTCAATATCGATATCTGAAGACACCACGAGATGTGGAATGAAATTGGCAATACGTCGTGTCACCTCGCCCTCAAACCCATTTAGAATAGCCATGGTAATAATCAATGCGATGACACCCAGGGCAATTCCTAAAATCGAGATGCCACCCACCCAACTTATAAATCGGTTGCTGCGTTTTGTGAAAAAATAACGCCTGGCCATGTACCAGTTCAGTTGGCTCATTCTGACCTCAAAGCTTCGGCTGGCTTTAATCGGCTGGCTTGCATGGCAGGTATCAACGATGATAAGATGGCCAATAGAATGATGCCACTTGAAATGAGAAGGACATCTTTCAAAGCTATTTGAATCGTTACCTTATCCATGAAATACACATCGCTGGGCAAGGAGATCAATCCAAATGTACTCTGCAACCAGGCCAGAACGATGGAAAGCACTAGTCCAAGCAAAGTTCCTGTTGCACCCATCATCAAGCCCTCTAGGGCAAATATTCTACGAATTCTTTTGCGGCTCGTCCCCAACGCCCGAAGCGTTCCAATTTCACTGCGTTTTTCCATGATTATTAGAATCAGCGTGCTGGCAATATTAACGACGGCTACCAACATGATCAGGCTAAATATAATAAATATTGGGAGTTGTTGGGTTTTCATCCAATTGAACAGAGTTTGATGTCGGTCTCTCCACGAGATTGAAAGATGTGAATACGGTAAAATTTCATCTATCTGGTTCATGACCTCATCGGTTAGAGACAGGTCTGTAAGGAAAATACCATAATCATCCTTCCCCTGCTCACCAGGAAATAGTTCATCCATGGTCTCGAGAGAACAATACAGATAACTTTTATCATAGTCCACCATGCCTGACTCATAAATGGCTTGTACTTTCGTGCGGGCAATAGATGGCAGTCCCTTTTGATCTGTAAGGGACCCTAGATCATATGCGAGAATAGGGTCCGACACTCCGATCTTCAACTGCTCTGCCAACGCAGCTCCAATGATAAGTCCAGGTTGTTTGGTTTCCTGTCCGTTCAGGTTTGAACTGACAGAGTAAAGTTTAATAAATGCCTCATCTGGCATGCCTTCCAGTAAGGCACCCTCGGTAATCCCATTCGCTTTCAGCATGATTTCGGCCTGTTTGATAGGAAAGATTTTCTCTACACCAGCTAGAGCACCAATCTCTGAAATCTTTTGGGCTTCGAGGTCAAAACCAGACATAAATAATTTCTCGATCCTAATATGAGTATCGAAACCAATAATTTTTGCCGTCACAACAGATTCAAAACCCCGCATAATTCCCAGAGCTAACACCAGGGTGGTAACCCCCAAAGCCATACCGATCATGGTTGTTTTGGAAATGAACGCTATAAATGGGATTCGATGTTTACCGAACAGATAGCGTGTCGCAAGATAGCCTGTGTAGGACACTGGCAGGTTCAGAATCTATCCTTTGGATTCAGGACGCATCTGAGGAAATAGTAATACATCCCGAATGGACCGGTTCCCGGTAAGCAGCATTACCAAGCGGTCAAGCCCTATTCCAACACCACCAGTTGGCGGCATACCATATTCCATTGCCTGGAGAAAATCTTCATCAAGTGTTTGGGCTTCCTCATCACCGGCGGCCCGCAACGCAGCCTGGGCTTCCAATCGGGCTCGTTGATCTATGGGATCATTTAACTCGGTAAAAGCATTGGCAAATTCATTACCGGCAATAAATAACTCGAAACGTTCAACAAAAGTCCCATCACTATCACGCTTATTTTTTGCTAAGGGAGATACTGCTTTGGGGTATTCTGTTACAAATGTAGGCTCAATAAGATGCGGCTGGACCATTGCATCAAATAGTGCATCCAACAGCTGTCCATAATTTGAATCCGTTGCAACATCAATATTATTTGCGCGACAAACTTTTAGCAGCTCTGTATCGTCAGCGATGGAAAGATCAACACTGGCGTATTGCTGGACCAGCTCGGACATGGTCGCCCTGTGAAATGGTTTTGTGAGATCAATTTCATGATCATTAAACTCAAAAACTGATTGATCTAGATCCAGTGCTAAATGCTTAAATAGTGCTTCTACCTGATCCATAAGATAGAAATAATCAATATAGGCTTCATACCATTCAACAGCAGTGAACTCAGGATTATGCGTTCTATCCATGCCCTCATTGCGGAAATTACGCGAAAATTCGAATACTTTTTCAAATCCACCAATAATCAAGCGTTTCAAATACAACTCATCGGCTATGCGCAGATATAGATCCATATCCAACGTATTATGATGTGTTTTAAATGGTCGGGCCGAGGCACCCCCATACAATGGTTGCAGTATGGGTGTTTCTACTTCCAAATACTCATTTTCATCAAAGAATTTTCTAATGCTTTTATAGATTTTTGCTCTTTTAACAAAGGTCTCTTTCACATGTGGGTTTACTATAAGATCAAGATAGCGTTTCCGATAGCGTTGCTCCTTATCCTCGAATCCATCAAACAGCTGACCATCTTTTTCCTTAACATTTGGAAGTGGACGAATGTTTTTACTCAATAAGGTAATCTCGAATACCTTGAGCGTTTTTTCACCGGTTCTGGTCATCATCAATTCACCACTGACACCAATAAAATCACCAATGTCCAGAAGCTTGAACATGGCATAATTATCCACACCTACATCTTCGCGGCTCAGATAGAGCTGTACTCGACCACTGCCATCCATGATGTCGGCAAAACTAGCCTTTCCCATAACTCGACGAGACATGAGTCGACCCGAAAGGCAAGTTCCCGTCTGACCCTGGAGCTTATCGAACAGCCCAAGTGCCTCGCTTATTTTATGGCTGCGGTCAAATTTATGCGGATACGGATTGATACCCTGGTCAATTAGAGTTTTAATCTTTTCTCTGCGCTGATCCATTATTTCATTTAAAGTGCGTTCACTCATCAGGATTCTTTTCCCATTTGATTCAATAA
>JABMPR010000339.1 GCA_013202895.1 bacterium
ATAAAAGCCCTGGCCATTGTCTGGGGCTTCTTTTTTCTCAATATTGGGTCGCAATAACCAACGTTTTTGAGACGATTCCATCGATAAGATTTGTATTATAACTTGAGTTTATGAAAAAAAACACTTGATATCCATATATTGATTCACCAATGTTCGGATCACTTTTTCAACTGAGAACAAATGAAAAATTTATCTGAATTCAGAACTGCACTCCATGCACTTATTGTGGGAAATTACACATCTCAGGATGTTAGTCTGGTCGTTGCTCAATTTAGCCATGAGACCAAGAGACTCCTGATCCATAAGGAAGCTCAGGGATGGAACATTCGGGGTTTCAGTCGTAATCATCAGAGCGAGATGGACGAAATTTCTATAGATTTTATTGCCGCCCTATTTGCCCGTGATGAGCGAGGCATCTTTATTGTGTTGCGAAACCAACTAGGATCTGATCTTGAGCAGGATGATGCTCAGCTATTTTCTGCATTCCAGCGATTGGTTTTCACTCATACGCAACAGGAGTTTATCCGATTATTCCAGGAGAGGGATCCTATAGGAAAGGTTTTATATCGTAGTTTGAGATACATCCTTACAAAGCATCAGACCTGGGAAAAAGTAAAATCATCGCACAATATTGCCATCATAACAGAGGTTAGCAAAGATTTACCAGTGCTCAATGAAACAGAGATACATCATTTCTTAATGCAGACAGATCGATTCGAAGATTCTCTTACTGGGATCATGGAAAATTTGTTGAAAGAGGTCATCAATTCTCAAAAGCGAGCAATTCCCCTGAATCTACTGTTTCACCATCTAAGGGTAATGGTTCGGCAGCCTCTTGAGTTGCGTTATCAAGATACTGTTGACACGGACCCCACGCTCAGTGAGACCATCGCTCAGCATATTACTGGGACATTGACCCATATTGATGTCACACTACTCAATAAATACGAGTCAACTCAAAAACTCACGAGGGACGAACGACATTTTTTCATGAACGCACTTCAAGACATTCTGGTTGCTTTTGCCAATGGTGGTGTAGACGAGTCCTACGCTGTTTATCTAAACAGACACTCCTCTTTTGAAATTTCAGATGGCGAGTATAAGCGTAAGTATAAAAAGCAATTCGAGTACGTAGCTAAAACTGCGAAAAAGGATTTTTCGGTACGTATCAGAAGTGACTATAAACTCTAATGTGGAAGTAATATGTCAAAGACTAAACACATTTCTGATTTCGTAAATGATCTGCTTGTTGTGAAAGCAGATATTGTCCTGCACCCAATGTCGGCAGAAGAGACACCTCACCTGGGTATAAAAATGGCGGCGGATTCCCCTGAAACAATGACCTTATCAGCATCTCGAATTGGATCCCTCAGCGATGCGGACAACAGTATGTTGGTGCGGATCTACAAAGACAATTTGGACCAATGTTACCGTTTGTATTTGTTGTCCTCCACATCTCAAAGCCCGGTATACGCACACCTCTCTATACCGGGAAATCCACATTTTTTCATAGCAATTGGAGACGGTCAGGTTGAAATCCCCTTTTCAGAGGGGATCGATCCATTGAATACTGTTTTCCATCTGAATTACCCCCTTCAGATTGCTGAGCTGAACTGTCTGCCCGGTGATGACCAGGCCTGGAAGTCAGATGAATTCAAGGTGCAATGGGACCGAAGCTTTTCACAATTGATTATTGATGTTGTCCAACTTGATTCAGATATGATGAAACGGCCTACCAGACTCGTGTTTCTATCCAATCCACCTGAAGGAGCGATCATTAGATTAATCCCCATTCGCGATTCTCGAGCTATCATCCAGCTTGATGGAGCTGTGGATTATTCAAACGGTTTTACTATTTGTACTTATGTATAGAACGCATTCTTTCTGAGAACTTCTCTCTTTTATGTCCAATTCTGCTCTCTTTGAATTCAACCATCGTTTTGAACAGCTGCTGGCTCAGCTAGACCAGACTCCGTGGCCATCTTTGCGCCTGAAACAGATCAATCAACTGCATGCACTTATTGAAAGCTCTCTCGCTCAAGCCCAGCGAGCACCCTTCAATTTGGAATTAGGCAGCATGACAAAAATCTTTATAGCCGAGTTTTCAGCTGATAATGGAATCTTCCGCGGACATGATCCCCAGGATCTGCTATCCTTTTACAACTATTTTTATGAGAGCTTTGAACCGGGACAGCTACAGCAGTTTGAATACTTGATCACGGAGAGTCTATTCAGGCTGGGCGATGCTCAACAGCTCATGCAATTCCTGGATAATTGCAGCTGGTTTTCACGTGCAGAGGATGACCAATTATCATCGATTACCGATCTCCTGAGTTTTCAAAGAGCGTTTCTTGGCAAATACGCAACACGATTCCCGGAAGAAATTCGGAGCTATCTTGAATGTCAATTGGATGGTCAAATTCATGGCTCCTCCCATAGTCAGATCCAGGGATTATTTGTTACCGAGAGTGGTGATCAACAGAGTGGTGTTATTGCAGATCTAACGCTTGAGAATTTACGGATATTTAAAAAATCCGGGACGGATCAGTTGCGAATAGCAACACATCTGGTGGATGAAAATGACATCCTGGCCGATCAGGGGCATGTACTTTTTCACTGGCTCAGGCAAAAGTATCCTGAAAAGATTAAAGGACACATACGACTGGAATACACTTTAAGTGAAAAGAGTTCGGTGCTTTCTGGATCGTCACTGGGTTTGGGGATGGCCATATTGGCTCAGATGGCTTTTTACTCGTTGGATAACAATAGAGCCTTCGAGCCCCGTATATATGGTGATGTGGCTGTAACCGGTGCTTTTGATGAAACCGGGAATGTGTTGCCTGTTAATGAAGTAACTCTGTATTACAAAATTGAATCGGCTTTCTTTTCGACGATTCAGACCCTTGTTCTGCCCTTTCAACATGAGGTCCTTGCCAGACAGGTTCTAACGGACTTGCAGGTGAAATATCCTTTAAGAGATATAAAATTAATATTCCTCTCTCACATTGATGAGTTTGAAAATCACAGGGATATCTTTTTTTATCAGAGGCGTAAGGTTAGCAGACGGGTCGGGCAATTTTTCAGGGAATATGCAGATTTTGTGTCTGTCTCGATCATAGTATTTATCCTGACCTTGGGAGCTGGATTTTGGTTTGGGGTTGTGAAGGACCCTGTACCGGTGACGCTCGAGATTGAGGACAAAGAAATCGTTGTACAAAACAAATATGGTCTAACCCTATGGAGGGGCGGATCTGGTTCTAATCACGGAATAATAACTGATGTCATAAATGATGACATGCCTGAAGTAATATTAGGCTACAACAAATACACTTCATCCAATTTGAGTGGATATGTCGCTTGTTATGACCATCGAGGTGAACTTCAATGGAAATTTAAAACCGGGAAAGAAGTGCGTTATGGTGATAATTCAATTGAAGATCAATTTAATGGTAGTGTTTCACTTATTAAGGATCTGAACGGGGATGGATCGAAAGAAATTGTCACCAGCGGTGTCCCCGGAAACTTTCCTAATCAAATATGCGTTTTAGATAATCATGGAAACAAATTGTCTGAATATTGGCATGCCGGGCAATTACAAAACCCCAGAGATCTAGAAGTGTTCTCTGAAAATGACACACGTGAATTGGTATTCTGTGGCATAAATAATGAGTATCGCACTGGGGTAATTTTAGTCCTGGATCCATTTAGAATGGAAGGATGTTCGCCGGCAGAAAACTTAAATTATTTAAAAAGCGAAACGCCCCCTGGGAATGAAATATATTATATAAAATTTCCTCACACACATTTTTTTGTGCACCCGGGGTACGACCGATCAGAAATTGTTTCAAACGACTCAAAAGGGGGACTTAGAGTTAAAAACAGCTTTTTTGTTACACTACCAAACGGTAGTGTCGCCGAAACCCCAATATTTTATGTATTTAACTCATCATTCAAGCTCCTCTCGGTCAGTCCAGGGGATAAATATTATTTAACTTATAAAGAATTCTTTCGGGATCGTGAACCACTTAAATATGGTGATGCTAATTTGATTCAATACTTTGCAGATATTGACTACTGGGATGGCGACCTGTGGCAATCCACAATCACAATTAATAGAAGGTACATAAATGCTTCCAGGTAGTGGTCAACACAATCCATTCTCGAAGTATACCACCATAATAACTACTCTATTAAGCCAAATTCGTAATGCCTAATACCAGTTCTCTTTTTGATTTCAACCGCCAGTTTGAACAGTCATTGGCAATATTGGACCAAACCCCCTGGTTGGTTCTGCGGTTAAAGCAACTCATAGAACTATGCCAATCGCTGGAAGGATTTCTCGATAGACACCAAACACAACCTTTCAGGTTGGAACTTGAAAGTGTTGCGAAAAATCTCATATCAGAGCTGGCGGATGAAGGTGCTGATGCAAATGCTGTTGATCCAAAAGACCTGCTTTCCTTTTATGGGCAATTTCGTGAGACATTTGAGGATAAGAATCTACAGGAGCTGGAATATCTGATTATTGAGAAACTCTTCAGACTTGGTGCTAGCATTAGGTTGACAGGTTTTTTGGGTAATTGTTCATGGTTCTCTGAGACGGAAGATGACAATCAAGGCTTGGTTGCGCCAGACCTGCTTAGCTTTCAAAGAGACTTTTTGAAAGTGTATGGATCAGGCTGCCCTGCAAATCTTCGAGGTAGATTGGAAACTCAGCTGGACTATCAAAAGCACGGTTCCTCTCATAGTCAGATCAAGGGCTTATTCTTTGTTACCGGTGGTGATGCACAAAGTGGACTTCTAGCCAATCTATCATTGGAAAATCTTCGATGTTTCAAAAAGCCTGGGTCTGATCAGCTACGTATTGCCACTCACCTTGTGGATGAAAATGATGTTCTTGCTGACCAAGGTCATGAGCTATTTAACTGGCTGAGAAGCAGTTTTCCCAATAGGATGCAGGGTCATCTCAGACTGGAATACACTCTGAGTGAAAAAAGCTCAGTGCTTTCCGGATCCTCAATTGGCCTGGGAATGGCAGCTCTGGCTCAGATGGCTTTTTACTCGTTGGATAACAATAGAGCCTTTGAGCCCCGCATCTATGATGATGTGGCAGTGACAGGTGCTCTCGATATGGCTGGAAATGTAAAATCCGTAAATCCAACCAGCCTGAAGCATAAGGTTGAAGCAGCTTTCTTTTCTTCAATTCAAACCTTGGTACTGCCAGTCCAACATCGAGAGGAAGCAAAGCAATTTTTAGCTGAATTGAATGCAAACTATCCCCTGCGACAATTACGCATGGTATTCCTCTCTCATATTGATGATTTGGAAAATTATCGAGAGATCTTCTTTTATCAGAGACGTAAGGTGAGTCAACGAATCAGACAATTTTTCAGTAAATACGCAAATTTTGTGACTGTCTCGATCATGCTCTTCATCCTGGCCTTGGGTACCGGGTTTTGGTTCGGGGTAGTGAAGCATCCGATACCTAGAGAAGCGGAAACAATGGGTGAAATTATTAAGATAAAGAATCGATATGGCTTCACCTTGTGGTACTCCGAAGCTGGTGCTAATCATTATAAAATTCAAGATTTAGATTCAGATGGTCAGTTTGAGGTTCTCATTAACTATCATCGGAAAGCCCAACAGCTCTTAAAAGGCCAATTGGTATGCTATGATCATCGGGGGAATATAATGTGGCAGTTTGATGCGGGTGATAGTGTCCGCTATGGTGACATGATTTATGATGACTATTTCGGTTTTGATTATCTTTATGTAGATGATTTTGATAAGGATGGCTTAAGCGAAGTTTGTGGGTATAGCAGTCAGGGCTGGTTTCCAAACCGGCTGGTGGTGTTGTCCAATCGAGGAAATTTGCTTTCGGAGTACTGGAACGCAGGCGGTTTTGCGGAAATGGCAACGGTTGAGGTATTTTCAGGCAATGAAAATAGAGAATTAGCAATTACCGGTCGAAACAATGAGTACCGGAGTGGAATACTACTGATCATTGACCCCCTGCGTACCCGGGGAATTTCCCCCCAAACTAAAAGTTCATATATAAAAGTAGATTCCAAAGCTGGGAATGAATTGTATTATGTAAAATTTCCTTACACGCATTATATCAAAACCGGTAAACGAGATGAAACCAAACAGGTCCTTTTCAATGAAAATGGAAATATCCGAGTTCTACTAACTACCGAGAATCAGCAAAAGGGATCTGTCTATTATACATTCAACAAAAAGATGGAAGTTGTGTTTACAGCTTTGGATGATAATTATTTCAAAAATTACAAACTCCTTTTTCCAGATGAAGAACCATTGGATAGCGATAACCCAGCTTTTCTCAGTTCTTTCCGTAAGGTTGAATATTGGAATGGAAAAAATTGGGAACTGATACCCACACCTGTTATCTACATTAATAACTAGTTTCATCTTTTTCTAAATCCTCCTTAATCCTCAAATATTCATACGGTTTTTTTCTGCAACAAGTAATTCCGTCATTAAATAATGAATAAGATGAAGCATTAATTAAGGAGGTATGTATGAAGCAAAGGAAACTTAGATCACTATTCGTTATTCTAATGGTTATGTTCAGTTTAACGTTTGGACAACAATTAACAGTTGATGCTCAATCAAATTGTATTGATTTAGCGACTACCAATGCGGCGGCGATAAGCCTTCAAAACATTGATTATGATGTAACTATTACAGGAGCTGCTTTTGCATCATCGACAACAGCATTCACCTATGTTGTTCTAACGAATTTTGCGGGGACCAGTCATTGGTATATGATACCGATCGACCAAGATACGACATTTCAGATTTTTGGTGATGGTGCAACATACGTCTATTTCGTTGATAACATTACCCTTGGAGACAATCACGGGGATATTACGCTTAATTTCACACCATCCTCAGGTGGTGCAACTGAGCAATTGACCGTAGATGCTCAAACTAATTGTATTGATTTGGCAGCTACCAATGCAGCACCAATAAGTCTTCAAAACATTGATTATGATGTGACAATAACTGGAGCTGCTTTTGCTTCATCGACAACAGCCTTCACCTATGTTGTTCTGACGAATTTTGCGGGGACCAGTCATTGGTATATGATACCGATCGACCAAGATACCACATTTCAGATTTTTGGTGATGGTGCAACATACGTCTATTTCGTGGATAACATCACCCTTGGAGACAACCATGGTGATGTTTCGCTTAATTTCACACCTTTTGCAGTTGAAAACTCTCTTGTCGCCCACTACCCTTTCAACGGCAATGCTGATGATGAGACTGGGAATGGAAATGACGGATTGGTAAACGGAGCCAATCCAACAGTAGACCGATTTGGCAATGCGAATGCCGCGTATATTTTCAATGGTAGCAATGATTATATCACGATGAGTTCAGGCAATGTGCTAAACATCTCTGGTGAACAATTATCCATCTCTTGTTTTGTAAAAACTACAAGCACAGACAATATGCGCATCATCGGGAAAGGCGATTATAGTTCTGTTGGGGGATTTGGATTCCACATTATCAATGGAACGTTATTTTTCGGGATCGGGGCGGTTCCCAATACATATCTGAACGGAATCAGTTCGATTGCTGACGATCAATTTCATCATGTTGTTGCCATAAGTACCGGGGATTCATTATTGGTATACATCGATGGCATAAGAGATAACCAGATTGTGTCCAATCCAGCTTCTTTTGTCAATACAGGCCTCTTCTGTATTGGTGCCGCAGACAATAACAATAATGGGGTCATCGATCTGCGTTTTTTTGACGGTGTTATTGATGATGTCTACATATATGATAGGGTCATAAGTAATACCGAAATAGATTCTCTTTATCATATGAATGGATGGGATATGTATGAGGAACATTCCTATTTCGAAGATAATTTCAGCTTTTTTGATTCCTTGAACTGGACAAAATATGATTACGGAAGTAACAATGTAAATGTTAATGAGACTGTTGCCGAGGCCGTCTTTGTTGACGCTGCAAGGAATTGGGAACCAGCATGCCGAATAACACATGAAATGCATACTGGAGAACAGGACTTTTTCGCCCAATTTGACTTGCAGTGGACGGGGAGCTCCCAGGGCGGCTTTGCTGTGGGTTGGTCTGCAACTAACGAATTCCCATACATCCAATCACATGCTGATTACTCGACACTGGAGGATTGGGACGATTTTGTCGGATTTACAATTGGCGATGTTAATGCAGTTCTTCAAGCTGAGATAGGCGGCGAAGCTGTTGATGGTGTCGGAATAATAGACGCGGACATGCTCTTGAATGAATGGTACACTCTCATCTTCGGAAGAGAGGATCATACGATCAAGGGCCAAATTTGGAATGCTGATCAGGATTCATTGTTGGGAGAAATTTCAACGATTATCCCAACCATCGAAGATTACCAATTTTTCCATATTTCATCCTGGGATAATATGATGAATGACGTTCATTCATACTTCATTATTGACAATTTGGTACTCGAGATCGGCGAAACTGCATCAATCGATTTGGATCTGGCAAATGTCTTTGCTCAATTCAACTCGATTGCATCGATTCCAATTTATATCAATCCTGAATCTGCTGACTCATATTGGGCAGCCGAACTTGATTTCTCTGGTTATAGTGATGGTCTTGAATTTCAAGGAATTGACACAGTCGGAAGCATGATTGGTGGTTTGGACTGGATGTGGGCTGAGAATGAGGTCGATGGTATACTCCAGACTGCTTTTGCAGGATCTGAGGAGATATCAGGCGATGGTGTTTTCTGTTATCTGGAATTCCTAGTCACTGGAGATATCTGTACCACCGTTCCTGTGAATTGTGATTATGCCCTCTTCAATGATGTTGAGGTTACAGATATCAACAACGGCTCAGTATTTATTCAACCCATCCCAGTTTACGGCGATGTTGATGAAAATGGTTTGATCCAGGCTCTGGATGCCTCTTATGTTCTGCTATATTCTATAGGTGAGCTTGCTTTTGGTTGCCAAGCTTGGGCAAACGCCGACGTCTATCTCGATGGTGAAATAGATGATATGGATGCATCTATCATCCTCCAATACGTTGTCGATTCAATCGATACTCTCCCTGTTTACCCTGAGGATCCCAGATTCCTGGCGTCAGGTAGTCTTACCACACCACCTGAAGCCGGTGCTATAGCAGGTCTGATAAGTGAGTACCCCATTTATTTGACTGGCGGAGATAAACTCTATTCATTTAAGGGTGAGGTAAATTTCGATCCTAACAAGATGACACCCGCAGATGATGATTTGGGACCCGTTGTATTTTCTGAAAATCTTAGTTCTTTTGGTGATGAAATCTCTATCGAAGTGGAAGGAGGTCTGCTCCGCGTCGTTGCTGCAAGTCCACAGGTGAACGGTGAGGATGGTACATTCTTAACCTTTCGTTTCAGAGCTTCAAACGATCTTCAGAACGGAGAGGAAACCGAATTAGTATTTCAAAACTTCGAATTTAATTCAAATCATGCGCTTGGAGTGTTTCAGCAGACAGTCGTATCCGCCGAGGAATTTGAGATGTTTCCAACAACTTACAGTCTCGCTCAGAACTTCCCCAACCCATTCAATCCAACGACAACCATAAGCTATGGATTACCTGAAAGATCTGATGTTTCAATAATCATTTATGATGTGAAGGGTCGCGAAATCAGGAATATGGTAAATGCCAATCAATCCGCAGGTTGGTATGATGTAAGCTGGAACGGGTTGTCCGCCGCCAACACTCAGGTGAGTACAGGCGTTTACTTCGCCAGGATTAGCGCGGGAGAATACAGTGATGTGATCAAGATGCTATATCTCAAATAGTCAGATATAGTTAGATAGATATGAAAGCCTCGGATCTAAATCTGGGGCTTTCTTTTTGCCATATTAATGCGTGTCAATAACCCCGGTTTTTGAGACACCAATATACCCTCCAAGTTTTGAGATACCCTTTTCGAGATCCGGCTTCCCCTTCGATAAGCTCAGGGTTCGTCGAGACAAGCTAAAATTAGCTCTAACGGCGAGTGTTTGATGATAGACAATAAGTGCATTACATTTGGCCATATAAAATTGATGGCTATAATAATTTATCTCGTGGATTCTGTGTTGATTATGTTTGTGCTCTAGCTTTTACGATTTCACACGAATGCTAAAAACCTGCCCCATGGCAGACAGTTTGAAGATTACTTTTTCTGAGGGGGATGGGAATAAAAATTGGATGGCGACAAGCTGCGCTTACTTTTAACTCACGCACTTAAGGGTTCAGACATGCTTAGGTCGCTCTTATCAAATAGGCTGAGGATGTATATGAAACATAATAATTGGAAGATCACAATCTGTTTGCTATGGATGATTTTCGCAAATCAAAACAGTTATGGCTGGGGTTTACACACCCTCATCGCCCAACCCATCTTTGCTTCCATGCCTGAAATCAGCAGCAGGGACAGCATCGAGATCACCAGTCTGGATCAATTTCTCCTGGCAGTTGAAGCGGAGCTGGCTCTTGTTTTATCTCAGGAGGAAGAATGGGCACAGACGAACCTGGAACGGTATCACCCTTTGCCGACTGAACTCATTTTCCAGGCGACAGGGAATTCCAATGATATTCGAGAGAGATTTATCAAAGCCATTAGGATCAATTCGCATGCAAAATTGATCGCCTATCAACAATTATTACCCGCTGGGGACCCAGGCAACAAATCCGTCTTAAAAGCCGGGGACATTACACCTCTCACCCAAAACCGGGGTTTTGATAATGTGATTTTCGTGAGACTTAATCCGGGAGAATTTGTTGATCCCCTCAGTGTTCTTGTGACAGCCAACGATGAGCCCGATATGGGTCTGGATGTTGGTCTTTACGAAGACAATCATACGCAGGACGGTCAGCTTTATGGCCTGGGTATACAGCCTTTTGGCAATCCCAATCTGGAGTATGGATCTCAGGCACCCATCCACATGGGTTTATATCATGAGGGTTGGCTGATCAACAGTTTGGCGCCTTTCATAAAGGAAGGTTTACCTGAATATCGCATTCATCTCTATAAGACGCTCTCTGAACTTGCCTTTCGCTCAGGTCAGGATTACTGGGGCTGGCGCTTTATGGGCTGGGGGCTCCATTATGTTACTGATCTTACCCAACCCTACCATGCCAGCGCCCTGCCGGGAGTAAGCACAGGTAAAATGATCTTTATAAATGCTCTTGATATGCTGGGATTCAGCGGGATGAAGAATGAAGTGATCCAATTAATTTCAAATCGTCACACTGCTATAGAAGCTCTGGAACGACAATTACTTGAAAAGGTATATTTGGAAAATGACCAGGATTACCTGCACTTTCAAACATTGAGAGCTCCCCAATTCGTCCCTGATTACCGGGATAGCTTTCCCCGCGATATTATCGCTAAACACTCGCAGCAGCAGGCGCAGATGCTGGACCGAGTCATCGTCGGAAGCATGCCCGCACTGTTGGTCTCGAATTCGGATTTTGAATTAGGATCAAGTGCTGAGCAATATGAGATATTGAGTATTTTGCAGGATTTGGATGATGCTCAGGCACTGAGGAATTTGGAGGATCAATTAAACGACCTTCTGCTACAGGTTTCCATTTATGCTCGCAGTTACGCCCTTGCCATATTATCAGAGGGGGGTTAATGAGACTCCTCTGTATCCCCGTTTGATTATGAACCGTATTTGAGAGGATTTTGCCTAGTAGGGGATTGAAAACCCAGTTGTCATGTGGGGGAGTCGGTAGTAAAGATTATTACTGAGGCTGTGTTTCCAGCTCCCGGGGTCTTTAAATAGGACCGTTTTTGAGACACCAAAATATGCCTATAATTATGAGACACCCTTTTTGAGATCCGTCTCTGCCCCAAAGGCTACGCCGAGACAAACCAAATGGGGGACCAAAATCTCTCTGTCATGTAGAGAGTATGTATAAAGCAATAGTTTTGAAGTGGCTAATTTCCGGCTCCCGGTACATCAAAAAAATGATAACGTGTCGCCAAAACGCGAAATAAGCGACACGTATTCCAGGTCATGTCCCTTAGAATATCGGTTTAAATAAATTGTGAATATTATACATATAGTATATATTTAACACTAATAATAAACTATTATGTTTGGAATGGTTTAAATATTCAGATATATTTGTACTATGAGTATAAAAACAATCACAAAAATAAACAAACTAATCTCGTCTTGGCCTAGTGGTCTAGTATATACTCAAAAGCACTTGCAAAAATTGGGGTATGATTCACAGCTGGTTCATCGTTATATAAAATCGGGATGGATAGAAGTTGTTGGTGCAGGTGCATATATGAAGGCTAACGATAATATCTCTTGGCGAGGAGGACTATCAGCAATACAGTATCAGGCCGACAAAGTTATTCATGTAGGAGGCAAGACTGCGTTATTTTTGCAGGGATATTCTCACTATGGGGTCGCGTATGAATCTGAAGTCTTTCTTTTTGCCCAAGAAAAAGAGAAACTACCGAAATGGTACGAAAACCATGATTGGTCGGTAAAAGTACACTTCAACAGTACTTCGTTTCAGCGAAATGTTGACTCTAAAAGCTTTGTTGAATTGCCGGAGTCACAATTCAAAATCCGAGTCTCGTCTCCAGAGCGTGCGGTTTTAGAAATCTTGTATCTTGTTCCCAATAAGCAGGGTTTTGATGAGGGCTACAAGCTGATAGAAATGTTGCCCGGATTGAGACCAACATTAATGCAAAGTTTGCTGGAGGATAGCCAGTCCATAAAGGTAAACAGGCTATTCTTATTTATGGCTGAGAGTATAGACCATCCATGGTTTGCTAGCCTGGATGCGAAGAAGATCTTTTTAGGAAGTGGTAAAAGAGTTATAGTTAAAAACGGAAAACTGGATAAGAAATATAATATCACCGTTCCTCATGAATATATCACTTGACTGATACTCTTTATCATAAACAAGCATCACTTTTGCTGCAGGTCCTTCCTTACATAGCCAGAGAGTCTAGCCTGGCATTGAAGGGTGGGACAGCGATAAACTTCTTTATCCGTGACCTACCACGGTTATCAGTAGATATTGACCTATGCTATTTGCCAATCAAACCTCGCGTAGAATCTTTTCAAAACATTGGTGATTCGATTGACAAAGTTACGGCATCCTTGGCCTTGTATTTTCCACAAGCTGAGATAACGCCCAGGATAAATGGGCGAGAAAAAGTTCAATATGGGTTCTATTTCAGACTCAATGATGTCACAATTAAGATTGAAACCAATTATGTCTTCAGGGGAAGTGTTTTTCCTGCGATGGAAATGGAACTTTCACAATCATGTCAGTCATTATTCAATACAACGGTGAAGATCCAAACACTGACAAAGGCCGATCTGTACGGAGGGAAGATTTGCGCTGCTTTGGACCGACAGCACCCACGGGATTTGTTCGATATCTTAGACCTACTTAAAAATGAAGGGCTTAGCGAACAGATAAGACAAGCATTCATTGTGTATTTGATTTCGCACCCAAGACCATTGGTCGAGATCTTAAATCCGAATGTGAAGGATATTCAAGCTGAGTTTGAACATGAGTTTATAGGGATGACTGATATCGCAGTATCAATCGACACACTGAAGGACGTGCGTAAAACGTTAATTGATTGGGTGAAGTCTTCCTTAACAAAGGATGAGAAAGAATTCTTGTGGTCCTTTAAGAATAATCGACCCGATTGGTCGCTTTTACCCTTCGACCATATAGAGACTCTGCCTTCGGTAAAATGGAAGTTGCAGAACATAGCATCAATGTCACCACGAAAACACTCCCTGGCCCTAAAAAAGCTTGGAGATTGGCTGAACAAATAACTCGCAAAAACCACCGTTTTTGAGACAAAATTCCTGAATCTCGTCAACCCTGCGCAAACCCAATAAACTGAGTCTCAAAACCCGTCTCAAAATCAAAGTCTCAAAACTGAGCCAATTTATCGTATATGAGACTTGAAAGGAGATTATATGTTAGTAGGATACGCAAGAGTTTCGACAGCAGAG
>JABMPR010000340.1 GCA_013202895.1 bacterium
GTTGATATTAATTCAGTCCGAGTTTTCTTTGATAATGTTGATGTAACTGCCTACTCACTTGTGACAACAGATTTGGTTACCTATAAACCGGAGGCAGTAAGTGCTGGGACCCATAATATTTTTATTGAAGTTTCAAACATCTACGGTGTGCGACTCTCATCCACCTCATGGAGCTATATTGTTCGGAGCCAAGCGCAACAAATCTTTGAAATGGTTTATAGTGGAAATCTAAATCTAAATCACCGTCAAGATTTGATCAATATCAGCGAAACCTTAAGGGACACCGTAATTGACGGTGACTCCCTTAGTATACCTATTTATGAACCTCTTACACAAAGTGTGACGCGTGCAGATTTCTCTACCAGTATTAACTTCGATTGGGCAAAAATCAAAATCTTCGCCAATATGACTTCAAAAGAGGATTCAACCCGTCAGCCCCAAAATCGCTATGGGATTAAGATCAGAACTTCCTGGTTGAAATATGCTTTTGGTGATGAAACACCCATGATGAATAAACTAGCTCTCTGGGGAAAACGAGTCAGAGGGCATAATATTGATTTGCGTTTTAAATATATGAACCTCCATTTAGTGACCGGGCAAACAGCCCGAGCCATAACTGGAAATGCCTCATTTGATAGTACTGGCTCTGAGTGGAAACGCTCAGGTTATAGTTTTGAACGAGGTATATTTGCTATTCGTCCAAGCTTTGGTACCGGTAAGAATTTTCAATTTGGTTTGTTTTATGTCCACACACGAGACAGTGTCAACAGTGTCTCAACCCGACCAAGCTGGTGGGATGGAACTACATTTTCTCAGGAGTTGACAGGAGTAGATGGTCCTTTTTCTGTACCTTTCGGTGACGATAGTTACGCACTGGGTGATACCACGATCCCCATCCAATACTTCCTGAGAGGGAATAATCCAGAGGATAATGTTGTTGTCGGAACTGACCTGGAATTAGCATTTGACGATCACCGCTTTGTCCTTGAAAGCAGCGTTGCCTTCTCACTTTATAATAGAAATATCATTGATGGAGCGCTATCTCGTGCTCAGCTTGACACCTTTGGATTACTATCAGATACAACTTTGGATGGAAACATCGGCACAGGCAGTTTTGGAGATGAAGACAGTGAAGGTAATAAAGAGGGAATTCCTCTATCTAATATCGATGACATGCTGGATATCCCTTTTCTAAAGGCTTTTTTAGATGATGATGGAAAATTTGATCCAGCGAATCTGGCTGATTATTTTATTCTTAATGAGAATTTGACCCTGCCTGTTGATGTTGAAAATCTCAGCGCTGGAAATACTTTGGCTGCGCTCACCACCCTCGCCATGCACTACGCCCTTAAATTGAATTATTATGGAAATTTTTTACATATAGATTATGATCATGTCGGTCCAGGCTACAAAGCGCTTGGAAGCCCAGTGCTGCGCTTAGATGGTAAGGGTTGGAACGGTTGGAAAGTGACTGATAAAATCCGCATGCTTAACAATATGCTCTACTTAAATTTGGGTTTTCAATCCTACAAAAATAACACCACCTCTCAGGATGCAGTAGATGATCCCCGTCTGGCTCAAAATGTATTCAGTGGAGGCATCACTTTTAATCCCGGACGGGGTTTACCCACGGTCTCTACTAACATGAAGTTTTTCTCACGAGATAATAACATTGATGAAATAACTGTCACGAATGACACGCTTAGCACTGGAGAAATCATTACTCATATCATTGACTCAAGAGAAATGAATGAATCCCTGAGTACAAACCTGAACCTAACCTATATGCTTCAAACTGGTCAGATTAATAATACTTTTTCACTTAATGTGCTGCGTTCAAGTATGGATAACCTTGTAATAGGGAAAGAAGGCTTACTGCGTAGCTCCAATCTATTTGGCTTGAACATCAGATCTGAATGGGGCTTCCCCTTGACCACAACAGTGGCAATCCGAAATAACACGAATCAACTTTACGAACAGGCCGATCCGAATTATCAGAACAACACATTCAACACATATCGGTTGGGAGCAGGCTATCGGCTGTTTGGCAGTCATCTAATTATCCGTGGTAATCTGCAGTATATGACATTTGAATCTGAGAAATATGCCAACGAAATCCTGACTAAAGCTCTGAAAACTCAAACCAATCTTGCATTCAATACACAGTACACTTTACCGCCTGTGAAAATTGGCAGCTCCCTTATTAAATCACGCGCAATTGCCAGCTTTGAACAGCGACAGTATGCCAGTGATTACACCGATTACACGGACAATATGATTTCTGCTCGGTTTGAGATGGCATTTTAATTCTGAAGGTTAATTATTCAGAAATCTCTGATGGCGGGATGGCGATACAGCGAAAAATAAATAGGGATCCTCGTTAATAAAAACTGATATTTATTAAGACTTCTGTAGCCTGAACCTCTGAATCCCTTTAGTTGCTGTAATTGAATGACAGTAGTTTCGCCGTTGGTGCAAGAAAAATTATTACGACTCTTTATAATAGAAATCGGGGTTTATCATGCTGAAAAAATACGGCATTGGAATCTTATTCACCGCCGGGGCAATAATACTGACGATTGTCATTCAGTTCTTGGGTCTACTAGATCTGGCAAATTATAAGATATTAGATTTTAATTTTCAGCTTCGAGGACCGCTTTCTTCCTGGGCTTCTCACCAGAATAAGCCCAATGACAGCCTGGATGTTGTGCTTATCGATGTGGATGATGAGACTTTTCGCTTACTTGGCGAGATCGGTTGGCCGTACCCACGCGGCAAAATTTGGGATGCTACCATAAAGAACCTGGTAGATGCAGGAGCAAAAGTAATCGTTTTTGATGTTCAATTCGATGCCCGAGACGCTCATACAGCCAGAGTCATTTCAGTTTTTAATGGCGTTCTACCAGAGGGATATATTGACGGAGATAAGGCGATTGCAGACGCCATTCTCTACGCTCGTGAGAGAGGGACTGAAGTGGTGATGGCTTCCACCATAAAATCCGAACCATCAAGAATTCCTCCCCAAATTCTCATCACTCCCAATGCTATAATTATGGAAGTAAATCCGGATCATGGCTTAGTCGATATTGAAGAGGATAAGGATCACTTTACCAGGCGTTACCCGGTATTTAGTGCCTTGGCTCACCAACCGGATATCTGGCGCCTTTCATTAGGCATGAAAGCAGTAAAATATTATCTGGATATCTCGGATGACCCGGGATTAACCTACGATAAGAATAGCAGTGAATTCATATATGGTCCCTTACGAATACCGACCTATGGCTCATTTACCCCAACATTTCTAACCAATATCTATGGTCCAGCGTCTCATGCTCGAATCGGAGCATCAGAACCATGGCAAACTTTCAAACGCTACCCCCTGGTCTGGATTATCGATACAGAAGAGTTTGATCTGCCAGAATTGGAAGAGGATACAAATTGGATGTCAAATTTTGATCCTAATAGCGAATTAAACGTCATGATGGCTATGTATGACCCGGATTTCACTGTTCTGCAAAGCCCCTTCAAAGATAAAATATGCATCATTGGCGTCTCAGTAGAAGTGATGCATGATTACAAATCGACAGCCTTCTTCGACTATCTTGGGGCACCTACCCTTATGCCGGGATTTGAATACCATGCTAATGCAACCCAGACACTTCTGGATCAGAATTTTGTTAGAGTCTTGGGCAATACGATTGAATTCAATCAGGATTCAGCTTTATCTCAAATCGCAATGATTATCCTTTGTGCCTTGATCGCCTATATCATAATTATTTTTCTAGATCCAATCTGGGGCGGGGTGCTGGTCGCCTTGGAGGCGTTGATCTTATTTAATATCGGTGTCGGAATGTTCACCGCAGATCATTTGTGGTTTTTTAAGTGGATTACTGGTAATTCAGAAAGCGTCGGTGTGCCCGAACCAGGCTCAACCTTATTTGTTCCAATTATGGCACCTTTGGTGGTTATGGCACTAACCTATATATCAAATGTACTTTATAAATTTATTCTTGAACAACGAGATAAACATTTTTTGAAGGATACGTTTGGTACCTACATCGCCCCTGAACTCATCGATAAAATGTATGAAGAAAAGCGAGAGCCAAAATTGGGTGGCGATGCTGGAATTCATACGGCCTTTTTTACTGATATCCAGAGTTTTTCCAGTTTCTCAGAACAACTTTCACCTGAAGCTGTGGTTGAACTATTAAATGAATACCTAACCGATATGACTGATATTCTGTTAGAACATAAAGGAACCCTTGACAAGTATATTGGTGATGCAATCGTGGCTTTTTATGGAGCTCCAGTTCCTGTAGAAGACCATGAGTATATGGCTTGTCTTACAGCCATAAATATGCAGCTGGGTTTGGATAAACTTCGAAAAAAATGGCAATCTGAAGGTGATCGGTGGCCTGTTATTGTACATAACATGCAGAATCGAATTGGTATTGCCACCGGTAATATGGTTACAGGTAATATGGGTTCAGCCATGCGCATGAATTATACCATGATGGGCGATATTGTAAATACAGCCGCGCGACTGGAATCATCGGCAAAACAATATGGGGTTTATATCCAGGTTGCTGAGGATACCTACCTGGCAACGAAAGCTGAATTTGATTGGCGAGAATTAGATTATGTGGTTGTTAAAGGCAAAAGTGAGCCGGTTCGAGTTTACGAGCTCATGTCCACAAAGGGAAATCTGCCCGAAGGTTATGCCGAAATGCTGGAAACTTATCACGAAGCCCTGGAACTCTATCGCAGTCAAAAGTGGGTAGAAGCCCTGGCGGCGTTTAAAGTTGCCGACTCCAAAGAAGATATGTTCCCGGGGAGGGTGACCAATCCTAGTCGTGTCTACATCGAACGCTGTAATATCTTTATGGAGAATCCCCCAGGTGAAAACTGGGATGGATCCTGGACCCTTACTTCAAAATAAGAAAAAGGAATACCAAAGATATTAAAGGGCTAGTTAAATGGTGTTAGCCTGTGCACCACCTTCTTCGGTATTCACATAGCCCATGATCATCCTCAATCTCAGCATTAATTTCCAAAGAATAATGTTTTCTCAACTGCTTCTCCTCATATTTTCCACGCATGAACAATTCTGAATCAATTATTCGTGGCAAGATTCTGTGGGCAGATGATGAAATTGATCTCCTCCGGTCTCATGTTCTATTTCTGGAGGGCAAGGGCTTTCATTTAACTACGGTTACCAATGGAGACGATGCCATTGCACTGTGCGCCAATCAGCGTTTTGACATTGTCCTTCTGGATGAAACCATGCCTGGAAAAGATGGGCTTGAGACCCTGGCAATCTTGAAAGCCGAGCATCCTGCGTTACCCATTATCATGATCACCAAGAATGAAGAAGAACGACTTATGGAGGATGCCATAGGAAGTCACATATCTGACTACCTTACCAAGCCTGTGAATCCATCCCAAATACTTCTGGCAATTATGAAAATTCTGGAGAACCGCCAGATTAAACAGGATGCTGTATCAGAAAAATACATGCGTGCTTTCGCCGAACTTGCTATCCGAATCGAGGATAACCCGGGAGCTCAGGGTTGGATCGAAATTCACAACCAATTGTCAGCCTGGGAGTTGGAATTAGATGATTATCCAGATCTTGGGTTCGATGAAATGCTTCTCCAACAACAGCACGAAGCAAACGATCTGTTTACACGCTTTATCAAATCGAATTATGAGAATTGGGTAAATGGGGCTCCAGATCAACGTCCAACTCTGTCCCCAGATGTCTTTACCAATACGATTAAGCCTTTGCTGGAGAGGGACCAAAAAGTCCTTTTCCTCATCATAGATTGCATGCGCTGGGATCAATGGTTGACGCTGGAACCCTTGCTCTACAACGACTTTCAGATCAATCGGAAGGGCTATTTTTCTCTTCTACCTACAACCACGGAGTACAGTCGAAATGCCATCTTCAGTGGGCTCTTTCCAGACGATATGAATCGCTTTCACCCGGAATGGTGGGAAGAGCGAGATGAACATAGCCACAATCGGCATGAAGAAGATTATTTCCGTGAAAATATCCGACGGGCCGGGCTCGATCTTAAACCTGAGGCAAAATACAAAAAAATCATCAATAATCGTGATGGAGAACAGTTTGCCAAGCAGTTTGCTTCCTGGGGTGAGCATAAACTGGTCTCTTTAGTCGTTAATCATGTTGATCTGCTGGCACATCGCAGGACAGATTCTCCCTTACTTCGGGAGATTCTCCCCAATGAAGCCAGCTACCGGGAGATTGTTCGGGCCTGGTTTAATAATTCATGGATCAAGCAAGTACTTGCCTCCGCTGCCAAACTTGGATTCCAAGTCATCGTGACCTCAGATCACGGTAGTGTACGGGTTCAACAACCTACTCAAATTCTTGCTGATCGGGAAGCGTCGACCAACTTACGGTTCAAACAGGGACGTAATTTAAAACCGAGCACTAAGGATGCCTGGTACCTGGACAATCCAAAACGAATCAGACTTCCTTCAAGCATCCAGAGCGATACTTTAGCTATCGCCCAAAAGATGTACTATTTTTTGTACCCCAATAATTTCAGGAAATATCAAAATAAATTCGCTGATACCTATCAACATGGGGGTCTCAGTATGTGGGAAATGATAATTCCGATTTCACATCTGGAACCCAAATGATGCATCGTTATCATCAGCATACCCATACCCCGGAAGAAACTAGGAATCTGGCAGGAAAAATCGCAGCCCAATTGATACCTGGTGATATTCTGGCCATGAGGGGTGATCTCGCCAGCGGAAAAACAACCTTCACCCAAGGCATTACCACCTATTTTAATATTCTGGAGTATGCCTTGAGCCCCACCTTTACCTATATCAATGAGTACCATGGCGCAACCCAGGACATCATCCATGTTGATGCTTACCGCTTAAAAAGTGGCCAAGAATTAATTTCAATGGGAATTTGGGATTACTACGAATCAGGAGCTATAACCATCATAGAATGGGCGGACATCGTATCTGAAGCTATTCCTGAAGATGCAATTGGATTGAGCTTTAGACACATGCAGGATGCTGAAAATGGACGAGAGATTCTGATCAGTTCCCCTAGACCACTGGAGCTGGGATAATGTTAATAGCCTGCGATACATCATCGGCATTATGCTCGGTCGCTGTGGTAGATCAAGGTGAGGTGCTGTTTAAAAACGATGTACAGGGCGAGCAGATACATATCAAAAAACTGTCTCCTTTTTTAAAGGATGCGCTTTCTTTCTGCAAGGCAATGGAGACATCACCAGCTGCTCTGGGGATAGCTATTGGTCCTGGAAGTTTTAACGGCTTACGTATCGGTTTGGCTACCATGAAGGCTCTCGCTTTAACGCTTGATTTACCTTTGATCCCCATTCCCACAACCGATGCACTGGCATATGGCGCTAGAAATAGTATATCTGGATTATGCCGGGCGGTGATATTTTCTCATCGTGATTTTGTTCATACCGCAGATTACGTACTTGAAACAGAGGGCTCAATCTCTACACCAGTATTTCGTTATAATTCCTGGGATGATCTGTTCCAGGAGGAGATTGATCATTATTTTGGGGCAGCTGATCGCGGTTTTGCTACATGGCTGGCTATGGAGACAGGATCCTCGGTTCAAGATAAATTCTACAGAGTAGCGGCAGATGCTGCCCAGGTGGCGCTCCTTGCAGAACTCAGACCAGAAAATATGGTAAGTGATCTTGACGGATTAGAACCATTCTATAATGCTGAATATAAAGCAAAAAAATGGGTACCACCCAGCTTTTGAATTTGCCTCCATCTACAATTAAAGCGATTCGATACGTATTAATTAGGATTGTTTTTCCATAATTACAAATTGGTGTATCTTGCTTTGCTGGTTATTATGTGGAAGGATAAATTATCAGCTAAATAATAAGGGAATTGGATGAGTTGGTTCAGGCGCAAAGATAAAAATATTCAGACAGAGAGCGCTGAAAAAAAGGATATCAAAGAAGGCCTATGGGTGAAATGTCCCAGCTGTCGTCAAATCCTATATAAAGCTGAACTGATGCAAAGTAATAATGTGTGCTATAAGTGCGGGTATCATTTTCGGATATCAGCGACAAGCTATGTGGACCTTTTACTGGATGAAGAAGGGAGACAAGCCCATTTTCAGGACTTAAAACCTAAAGACCCCTTAAAATTTAAAGCTAAGAAAAAATACAATGAACAATTGTCCGCAGCCCAGCAAAAGACAGGACAAAATGATGCCGTAAGAGTCATTGAAGGTCGCATTCATGAGAGACCTGTAATTCTTGCAGTCATGGATTTCTCTTTTATCGGGGGCAGTATGGGCTCTGCGGTTGGGGAATTGTTGGCAAGGGCTACCGATCTTGCAAGGGTAAATAAATATCCATTGATAATTGTGTCCGCTTCTGGCGGGGCGCGCATGATGGAAGGGGCTTATTCATTGATGCAGATGGCAAAAACATCAGCAAAATTGAGCCTCCTGGCTGAAGCAAAAATTCCCTACATCTCAATTATGACTGATCCAACTACAGGTGGCGTGACAGCAAGTTTTGCCATGTTGGGTGATGTTAATATTGCTGAGCCTGGAGCCCTGATTGGTTTTGCGGGTGCAAGAGTTATCAAACAAACTATTGGTGCTGATTTACCCGCGGGGTTTCAACGTGCTGAATTTCTCTTGGAAAAAGGCTTCCTGGATATGGTGGTTGCTCGAGATAATCTGAAACAGCAAGTGACCGAAATTCTGAATACCCTTTATGTCCAAGCCTAAAATCCTGCTTACAAATGATGATGGAATAAATGCCCGCGGCATTATCGCCCTGGCAGATGCCCTCAGAGCCGAAGCTGAATTATATATTGTTGCTCCCATCTCGGAGATGAGCGCCATGGGCCACGCTATAACAATATCAGATCCACTCAAAGTGACAGAGATTTATAAAGATAATCAGCATTTTGGTTGGGGTATCGGGGGTACTCCAGCAGACTGTGTGAAATTAGCAATAAATGGAGACCTCATTCCTCGACCTGATATGGTCATTTCAGGAATCAATCAAGGGGCAAATGTCGGTTTGGACATCATCTACTCCGGAACGGTTTCGGCAGCCTATGAGGGTACGATATTGGATATCCCCGCTATGGCGATTTCCTTGAACTCCTTTGGGCAAAAAGATTTTTCAGCAGCGGGAAAAGTGGCACATAACCTGGTAAACAAAGTCCTTGAGGAGGGCTTACCCAGCGGAACACTTCTCAATATAAATGTACCGGCGGGTGAATATGAATCTTTTGAAGGCTTCCGTATTACAAAACAGGGCAGTGGCACATATGTGGAGAAATTGGAACGTCGCGAGGATCCCCGAAAACGAGTGTACTACTGGCTCTCAGGCACACGAATTTATGAGGATATAGATCCTGAATTGGATGAGAATGCTGTCAGAACTGGGTGGGTCTCAATTACACCGCTCCATTATGAACTTACAAACAAACAGTACTTGAAAACGCTTCGGTCCTGGAATCTGAAATTGAAGTAGTTTTTTGTGCATGAATTAGTTCTCATATTAAATTTCGGGTCCCAATATACTCAATTGATCGCTCGCCGGATTCGCGAGGAACAAGTCTATTGCCGCATTGTACATTCAGACATAACTGCAGCCGAAATCAACGAACTGAGTGCAAAAGCCCTGATCCTTTCAGGAGGACCGAACAGCACATTTGAAACAGATGCGCCACAGCTCGACCCCAACATTTTTAAGCTGGGAATCCCCGTTCTGGGTGTGTGTTATGGCATGCATCTCATGGCTCGTCAGCTAAAGGGAGAGGTGGTTCCAGGCGTCACGCGTGAATATGGGCCAATGGGCGTCCATTTTCCTATCGCAAGTCCCCTATTTGATGGAGTCAGTGACGGTTCCCAGGTCTGGATGAGTCATGGTGATCATGTCGAATCTATTCCCCCGGATTTTCAGATTATTGCCCGATCATCTAGTGATTTAATCGCCGGAATCGCTCATATCTCCAAACCATTTTATGGCGTCCAGTTTCACCCTGAAGTCAATCATACAGTTCAGGGGCAAACCATTATCAGTAACTTCCTTTTTAAGGTGTCAAACTTCAATCGAGATTGGACTTCTTCAAGCTTTGTCGATGATTCCCTCAAATTTATTCGCGAGACTGCTGGAGATAAAAAGGTCCTCCTTGGATTAAGTGGTGGGGTGGACTCATCAGTGCTCGCCTTCCTCATGCATGAAGCTATCGGTGATAATTGCATTCCAGTATTTATTAATAATGGCCTTCTGCGCGAGAATGAGACCGCAGAAGTAAAATCTCTATTTGAAGCCTCGCATATCAAAATTTATCAATATGATTATTCAGCTGCCTTTCTTTCTGAGCTGGCAGGTGTTAGTGAACCCGAGTCAAAACGGAAGATTATTGGTCGAGTTTTCATTGAATCTTTTGAGGAGGTAGCGGAACAAATCAAGGATATTGGTTTCCTGGCGCAAGGAACCCTCTACCCTGATGTTATTGAAAGCGGAACAGTCACAGGTCATGCAGTAACCATAAAAAGCCATCATAACGTCGGTGGATTACCTGAACATATGTCGTTGGAAGTGATGGAACCCTTTAATGAGCTGTTCAAGGACGAGGTGAGATCCGTAGGCAGGATATTAAATGTACCTTCCAAGATCATCGGTCGCCATCCCTTTCCAGGACCCGGATTGGCTGTAAGGTGTCTGGGAGAAGTAACTGTGGAACGTCTCAGCATCCTAAGAGCAGCTGATCAGATTTTTATTGATACTTTATATGAAACTGGATGGTATGATAAAATCTGGCAAGCTTTTACTGTTCTGCTTCCTTTAAAAACTGTAGGTGTCATGGGGGATAAGAGAACATATGAGAGTGTTTTAGCTATTCGAGCGGTACACAGTCTTGATGGTATGACTGCTGACTGGGTCAGGATTCCCTTTGAAATTCTCGCAGAAGTCTCCAGTAAAATTGTTAATTCGGTTACGGGTATAAATCGAGTCGTTTATGATGTTACTTCCAAACCACCTGGAACTATTGAGTGGGAATAGCATTAAAATTCAAACTCGCAGCAAATTAGAAAAAAGCAAAGAGAAATAATATGTGTGGAATCGTAGGATATATAGGTCAAAATAATGCTATTCCAGTTGTTATGCAGGGTTTGCAACGGCTAGAATACCGCGGCTATGATTCCTGCGGTGTTGCCTTGATGAACGAAACTGGCATAAACCTGGAAAAGGTCACCGGAAAAGTCAGCGAACTGCAAGGGAGTCTTGCTCGTCTTGGAATTAATAGTTCTGTTGCTATTGGTCACACGCGTTGGGCAACACATGGCTCACCTACTATCGATAATGCTCATCCCCATGTCAGTCAAGATGGGAAAGTCGCCTTGGTCCACAATGGAATAATTGAGAATTATAAAATTCTCCGAGATGAATTGGAAAATGATGGTTACGAATTTTATAGCGAAACTGATACTGAAATAGTGGTGGCTTTGATTAGCAAGGCTTATCAGGGAAATCTGGAGGAGGCAGTTCGCGAAGCACTCTCATATACAGTAGGAGCCTATGGCCTTGCCATCATCCATTCAGATGAACCGCAAAAAATAGTTTGTACACGTAAGGGTGCTCCCCTGATTATGGCTGTGGGAGAAAATGAATATTTTGTGGCCTCGGATGTCGCAGCAATTCTCAACTATTCTAAAGACGTTATCTATCTCGATAATGAGGAGATTGGCATAATTACGCCTGATGGCATTAAGATATTATCCAGTGCGGACCAGCAAGTTGCAAAAAAGATTCATAAGATTACTTTCAATCTTGAAGAAATCGAGAAGAGCGGGTATGAACATTTTATGCTCAAAGAAATCTTCAGTCAGCCACAGACCATCTTCGATGCAATGCGAGGACGCTTGCTGCCTGAAGAAGGTAATGCACACCTGGGTGGTATAAATCATTTGATTGGGTCCATCTTACACGCTGATCAACGTTATTTTACTGCTTGTGGAACATCCTGGCACGCTGCACTGATTGGTGAGATGATGTTTGAACAATTTGCCAGGCTCCCCTGTGAAGTAGAGTACGCCAGCGAGTTTCGCTATCGTGAACCACTGGTAGATGCAAAATCGATTGTATTTGCCATTAGTCAATCTGGGGAAACTGCAGATACGCTTGCGGCCATCCAGGAAGCCAAAAATAGAGATGCCACTGTGCTGGGTATTTGCAATGTGGTAGGAAGCTCTATTGCCAGAGAGACGGCAGCTGGGGTTTATATCCACGCTGGACCTGAAATTGGTGTTGCATCAACAAAATCTTTCACCTCTCAAGTTACCGTTCTATCGCTTTTAACCTTGAAACTTGCTCGCCTCATGGGTATGAGTGATGCGGATGGGATGGAAATAACAGAGGCCATGCAGAAACTACCTGAGAACGTGGAATGGATACTCAAACAGGCAGACCAAATCGCAGAAATTGCCAAACTGTACGCAGAGGCATCAAATTTTCTTTATCTGGGTCGGGGTGTCAATTTTCCTGTGGCTCTCGAAGGCGCGCTTAAATTAAAAGAAATATCTTATATCCATGCTGAAGGATACCCTGCTGCTGAGATGAAACACGGTCCCATTGCCTTGATAGACAAATCTATGCCTATCGTTGCCATTGCCCCGCAGGATAAGACCTATGATAAAATCCTAAGCAATATTGAGGAAGTTAAAGCGCGTCACGGCAGGGTGATTGCTCTGGCAACCCAAGGGGATACCCGCATAAAAGATATTGCCGACCACGTGCTCTACGTTCCTCCCGCCCTGAGCTTTACTGCCCCGATCTTAAATGTAGTGCCTCTACAGCTTTTGTCCTATTATATAGCCGTTGAACGTGGCTGCAATGTGGATCAGCCTCGTAATCTCGCAAAGAGTGTGACGGTGGAGTGATCAATGCGTTTACACCTGTTACTTATTCTGTTACCACTTATTCTACTAAGTGCTCGACCAGGTTTTAAAGAAGGTGTTTCCCTATACAACCAGGGCGCCTATTGGGAAGCATTACGCATTTTTGCCGAGCTTGCCGAGGAGGAACCATCACTGAATCCTCATCGTTCTGCATCATCATATATGCGGATCCGTTGCTACAATAAACTGGGTTTCAGTCAGCGTGCCCTTATGCTTGCCAGAGAATTTCCAGCTTCCTATCCCCAGAGTGAATATCTGGATGATCTTACATTTCTTATCGGGGAAATCCACCTGAATCTAGGAGATGCACGCGAGGCAGCCTGGTATTTTGCCAACTCAGCTGCAAGTACAGATAATAAAAAAATTCGTAGAGCAGCCAGAAAATACACTGAATCACTCGTGGGAACAGTTTGTGATACTGATGATCTACACGCGCTGGCTGGCAGATCTATTAACAGAACCGGTCAATTTCTGGCACTTCTAGTTGCGGAACGCTTTCTAAAGGATGGGGAAAGAGGTGAGGCAATCGATATCCTCTTTAATCTGCGTCCCTATATTAAGGATGAGGATCTCAGAAAACGAGCCATTAAACTTTATGAAGGTTTTAGTGCATCAGCACCTGATACTGTACACGTAGCTGTCGTTCTCCCTCTGACCGGCGCATTATCCACAATTGGAGCTCCCATACTTGATGGTATTAAATATGCCGCAATGACCTATATGGATAGTACCGATCTGGCCGTTAAATTACACATCTTTGATAATGAGAGTAAAT
Organism: bacterium; assembly: GCA_013202895.1. Lineage (GTDB taxonomy): Bacteria > Fidelibacterota > UBA8477 > UBA8477 > JABMPR01 > JABMPR01. Next base: position 13,752 of record JABMPR010000340.1, read on the forward strand.
TATCCGAGACTATCAGAATTGCCAGAATTGTGCGTGATGATTCCAAGATTGTCACACAGATTGGACCTTTGACCAACGAAAATATAAAGGGTACAGCGGCAGTCATCGAGGGTAGACGTATCCCCATAATAGCCCCCACGGCAACAGAGGACGATTTAACCGGTCTTTCAGATGGTATATTTCAATTTCGAGCGACCCGTGAGCGTAAAGCCATCGCCCTGGCAGAATATGCGGTTCAGATACTGGGATTAGAAACATTTGCAATTATTTCACCTTCCACGGAATATGGGCAACAATTCGCAGATAACTTTGCCACACGGGTAGATGAGTTAGGAGGACAGATACAGTATCAGGGTTGGTATGTAGGAGAACCAACGGATATCTCATATGTGCACTTCCGTCGTATCCGAGAGATAGGTCTGGAAGAGCTGTATTTGAAATTCCAGGCAGATTCACTACGCCTTGATTCACTCATGACTGGAATGATCACTGAAGGAGACTCAGTAAATATCTATGAAAAACAACTCTGGCCAATTCTTAAAAAATCACGCCCGACTCGTGGGGATTCTTTGAATGTAGAACTTTCGCATATCGATGGATTATTCTTTCCCATCCACAAAGGGAGTGTGCCCTATATTGCTTCACAGATCGCTCATAATAATCTGAATACCCATGTTCTTGGCGATGAAAATTGGCTCGATCGCGAGTCTTTAAGAAAAAATGCCACTAATTTGCCAAAATTGACCCTGGTAGCTGGTGACCGACTTGGCTTTCAGGAAATCGGCAAAACATTTTCAGATGAGTATAACCGCATTTTCAAGCATCAACCTGAGCAATATGATCTTATGGGATTTGATGTGATGGGGATGGTGCTAGACGCCAGTCAATATGCTGGAGGTTCAGGTGCTAAACTCTGGGATGTCCTGATAAATTCTCCAACCTATGAGGGGCTTGTCCACCAGATACAGTGGGGGGGGAATACAAAAAGGGAAAATGACCTCGTATTTCTCATGGACTACGTGGATAAATCATTCGAACTCACTGGTTATTACGATAATTCTGGATTCTTTTCAATGGATAGTGTCGCAACGGATAGTACCACGGCGGAGTCTCCATCAGCGATCGAGTAAGGGTGCTTAAACCTCAGATTCTGGAAGTGCCACAGCATATCAAACTCGGATTCTCAACAAAACCAGGGGGTCTGAGCCAATCTCCTTTTCAAGGTCTCAACATGTCTACTAAAAGAGGCGATTCACCTGAAAAGGTCAACGCAAATCGTCACATTTTTCTTGATGCTCTCAATCTGGCACCATCAGAACTTGCCCAAGCCATCCAGATTAGCCGGGATAATGTTCAGATTGTCACAAATCCAGGATTGTACATTGATCAGGATGCGTTAATAACAAGAACCCAGGGCGTTGTACTATCCATTCTAACAGCCGATTGTACGCCCATTTTATTGTGGTCCATGGCGAAGCCACTTGTCGCTGCAGTCCATTCTGGATGGCAGGGATCTGAACTTGATGTCCTTGGTAAAACATTGCAGAAAATGATTGATGATTTCGGAGTTTCGCCCACAGAGATTTACATGGTGATCGGTCCTGGCCTGTCGAAAGACCATTTCGAAGTAGGTCCTGAATTTGAAACTAAATTTCCAGGGAAGTATTTATATTCGCTTCATGAGAGTGATCGATTTCAATTTGATAATAATTGCTACCTGTATGATACAGCTCTGAAAAATGGTATACCAGAGGAACAAATTGAGGTTTTACCATTTTGTACTTTCCGCGATGAGGAATTGTTTTTCTCCCATCGCCGGGACAAAGGGACAACTGGTCGAATGATGTCAGTGATAGGAATTAAGGAATGAACGCCTTCAGCGCTTTGATTTTAGCCGCAATTCAGGGCTTCACCGAATTTTTACCTGTGTCAAGTTCGGGTCATCTCGTATTGGGGGAAGCCCTGCTTGGTTCTCACGCCTTTGGAAACAGCATAGCTTTTGAATTAGTCGTTCATCTCGGAACCTTCCTGGCAGTTGTCGTCGTGTTTTGGAAGGATATTTTTAATCTTCTCAGTGTGTTTGGCTTGCGATTGATAAATCCCCGCCAATGGCATTCAGAATATATGGAAAATTCGGATTTTCGCTTATCAGTGTTAATGATCGTTGCCATGTTGCCAGCTGGTTTTGTTGGACTTCTATTGAGAGATCAGATTAGCAATCTTTTCTCAAAACCGGCCATGGTAAGTGTTGCCCTACTTTTGACGGGAGGAATGCTCTTATCCACAAAATATTATCAGAAATTGGATAGGCCCATCAACTTGAAACGGGCGCTATTAATTGGTTTGGCCCAGGCTCTGGCACTGGTACCCGGAATATCGCGCTCTGGATCAACTATTACAATGGCGCTGGCACTCGGTGTAAAACAAGATCAGGCAGCACGCTTTAGCTTCATTATGGTTTTACCCCTTATCGTAGCAGCCACACTTCTTGAATTCAAGGACCTGCTGGAGGTGGGGATTTCATCCGCCGAATGGCTAATCCTGGGAATTGGCTTGATTGTCTCATTCATTATCGGATTTATCAGTTTGAAATGGTTGCTCCAGCTGTTAAAACAGGGAAAATTTCATTACTTTGCCTGGTATTGCTTCAGTGTGGCTATATTTGGATTATTCTATTTCTAAGATGTCAGCAAACATAGATACATATCCACAATTCGCCCAGACTTTAGCCGATCTTGATGCTGAAAAATTAGACACTCTTTATTTTGCAATGGGGTCAGATTACTACCTGTATCGTCAATTTATCCCCAAACTTCAATCTGCATTCAGAAGCCGTTTCGGAGAGAATGCGGATCTGGTCCAACGCTGGGGGAGTGACCTAAAAGAAATCTTTGATATTAGTTCACTTTTGGGTGGCGGGGGACTCTTTTCCAGTGCCAGTCTGATAATGCTGCATGAAATTCAGGATGCCCGACCAAAAGTCAAAACAAATCTCTCAGAGTTGTTAAGTAAAATACCTCCGGATACGATTGTATTGGTGCACTATTCCATTAGTGATTATCGACGAGCAAAATGGCTTGATTCCATAAAAAAAATCAGCCGCGTGGTCTCCCTCAATGGTCCTGACAGCTCAGTCTTACCACGTATAGTGAATGAGATCGCCGCGAAACATCAGTTAAAAATGGATGAGGCCGCCATTTTAAGGTTGATTGAATTGAGTAGTGGAGAATTGGCGATTATAGACAATGAAATTGAGAAATTGGCGCTGTATAAAAGCGATTCTTCCCCAAGCATAAATCGTGATCTTGTGGATAAGGTGGCTGGTGCAGTTGAAAACGCAAAAGTGAGCCAGTTTATCGATGCCATATCAATTCGTGATCCCAAGATTGCCATTCAAACGCTGGTTGAGATTCATCATCAAGGAAAAGAAGGTCTTCCTTATTTGGTCGTGATGCTCTATACCCGTTTAATCCAACTTATGGCACTCCGTGAAACTCCTGAAGCCAGAAAAACCATCAGCCAGAGTGCCACCTCGTATTACTTCCTAAAAGAATTGCATTCAGTTTCAAAGAATTACACGCTGTCAGAGCTGCAGCAGGCTACTTCCGAGTTGGCAGAACTTGACCTGCAGTTTAGATTAGGATCCGTGGACATCTTAACCTCATTTACAGCCTGGGTATCTAAGGTAGTATAGATATGACTCAAGTGAATCTGAAAACCGATGAAGAATTGATTGCCGAATTTCAGGCTGGCAACGAAAATGCATTCGTTGAACTGGTTGATCGCTATAAAGATCGTTTGATAAATTTCGTTTATCGATTTCTCAATGACATGACGGATGCTGAAGATCTGGTACAGGAAACCTTTCTCAAAGTATACAAAAACAAACACGCCTATCGCGAAATTGCAAAGTTTTCAACATGGATTTATACAATTGCCGGAAATTTAGCCCGATCTGAGTTAAGAAAACGCAAACGACGTAAAACATATACCATGTCAGATTTATCATATGCTGACAATGAATTTACCCCTGTGGATACAGATAAAGATACCGAAGGCATTGTTTTTAATAGTTATGCCGGAGAAGAAATACTTAAGGCAATTAAGAATTTGGCAGAACCCTTTAAAACCATCATAATTTTGAGAGATATTCAGGAACTTTCGTACGAGGATATTAGTACAATACTCGACATCCCAATGGGCACTGTCAAATCACGTGTGAACAGAGCACGTTTGAAATTGCAGGAAACTTTGAGCTACCTAAGGGAGTAATCAATAGCCAAAACTGCTAGCGCGAAAGAATAATACATCGAGGAATACTTGGAATGCAGAATAACGAATGTGTCTTTATTTGTGAACAATTTACAGAATATCGGGAAAACACTCTATCTATAGAATTAAAAAGCCAGGTTGATACTCACCTCGCTGCCTGTTCCTCCTGCGCAAAGGTATTCCAAGAATTAGGTTTAGTATTGGATAAACTCAAACAGCTCCCCACGCTTAGTACAACTCAAGAATTCACCAATATTTTGATGGCTCGAATCCAACACTTGGACCAGGAAAGTGTTTTACATAGAATGTATAATTCATCCTATACCCGTGTTGCAGGTTATGCAATTGCAGCAGGTTTGATAGTGGCTATAGGACTAAATATCTGGATTGATCCCGTTTCACTTTCGAATCCCGACAGGTCTCCAGGCTATGCTGTACAACAGCAGAGTAATCAAATACCCCAGTCTAAATCCTTTGCCGGACAAATTGATAGCTCCAGTGACAAAACCGAAGACTCTTTAAAAATCCAGTATAAATCTATCGATTCTGGTAGTCAAAAACTACAGCTTGTCAACGATAGCGAATAAGAGATCAACTTAGCTTAAATTCTCACTTTTTGAACCTCAAATAATCCTATTGGCGTCAGGAGTATCAATTGATTTTGACACTCCTCACATTTAACTTTAAGTCTATTGCTTAAATCGTCTGAAATGGCGGATTGTTAAGAATGTCTGAGCAGTCATCTATGGAGCTGAATGCTACTTGAGGTAAAATATGGAGGGTGAGATATGACAATAACAGATATTGATTTAGCGAATCTTGACACCAAGCCCTTCTTTAAAACCCAGGTAACAAATTTCTTGGAGATTCTGTACTCAGTTTATCCAGATATATTTATCTATTTTTACGTAATCGATGATACGAATTCCTATATCCTTCAAGATCTCTCCAATAATGGAGGGCATGTATTCGATTCTATTTCACTAGACGTTCCTGCTATAGCTCATTTCCAGGACCTGAAGGAGATCACCACACTATTCATTGACAACCAAGCGAATGCAGCAATTTTCTCAACAGATCCATCTGAATGGGCAGATTATTCATTGTTATCGCCAATCGGGGATTCCAAGTCCATCCTTGGATTTCTAATCACCATACTGCCTGCGGGCATGGACAAAGATAGCATAAACCTGGATTTATTTAATAAAGTTGCAGCCAGCATCGGAGCCAATTCAATTACTTCAGGTCTTTTGGAAAAGTACAAAGGAAGAAGCGATCAGCTATCCGTGATGCTAGAGGTAAATACTCATTTAAATATTGCGGCGACTAAAACGGATTTTCTTTATGAGATATCCCGGTTTGGAAAATATTTTCTCAAATTTGATCGAGCGGTCCTGGTACTCCATCCAGATGAGACACCTGAATATTTTATTATAGACTCCATCGAAGGGGACGAAACTGGACTCCAGCAAGGCATGAGCTACCCCGTGTTTAACTCTTTGGTGAGCAGATCGATAACAACAGGCCAGTATTCCGTGCTCAAGAAAAGTCATGCATCACAACCTCAAGGAGTGTACCGGGATGGTGACTTTGATGACTACCCCTATGATCAGGTGATCGTATTTCCTCTGGCAAAGATTAAAAATGCACCCGGTGTGCTGGTTCTCGAATCCCTCAGGGAGTATCAAATAAAAGAAAGTGAAATCACCATATTTGAAATGATCAGCCAAAGTTTAGGAGCTGCACTGACAAGATTCAGTTTATATGAACGTTTGAACAATTATGCCACCATCGATACACTGACCCATCTTTATAACCTTCGAGCTCTCAGACAGCGTTTTGAAGAAGAACTTGCACGAGCTGCTCGTTACCAAAATTCTATGGTCGTGCTATTTCTGGATATGGATAAATTCAAATTAATAAACGATAATTATGGTCATTTAATGGGTGATTTTGTTCTGCGAGACACAGCTCAAATCATTCGTGAAACCATTCGTACAAGTGATATTCCCGGCCGCTACGGGGGTGAAGAATTCGTAGTTATCATGTTGAATACTGACGCCGAAGCCTGTATGATCAGTGCTCGTCGTATATGCTCTGCTATCCGTGATCATAAATTTGAAATGAATGAGATAAGCGTTAGCTCCAAAATTAGTGTGGGAATGTCAGAATTTCCCCGGGACGGCGAAACTATGCAGGATTTAATCCAATCTGCCGATGCTGCAATGTACACGGCCAAACGTCGTGGAGGAGATCAGGTTGTTAAATATGAGAAAGGGATGGTGCCTAAATCACGAGCTTGAGATCAATCAAACATTCGCTACTAAAAACTGTAGTCCTGCTTCTGTTTGTGATGCAGGCACCGGCGCAGAATCTGGAACTACCCCCTGTTATTCTATCACATGTCCCTTTTGAGATCACCTGGGATGGATTTATCGAGGCTTCTACTCAAAACCCAATTGTGGTTGAAGGCTTTAAGAATGGATCCCTGCTGATCGTCTCACCTGAGGGATCAGCGAAAGTCAGCCTGCAAAGTTCTGGTAAAATCAAATATTCCACAGCCTCAGGTCGAACCATGTTTTTAGATGCCAGTGTAATTCCTGGATGGTTAAGCATTCTTCCTCCTCTGATCGCCATCGTGCTAGCTTTGCTGACAAAAGAGATGTTGATCTCCCTATTTGCCGGTATTTGGGTTGGGGTAACCATCATGTTCAGCTACAATCCCCTGGATGGATTCCTGCGTTCCTTAGACGATTATATTGTTGGCACTATCGCAAATCCTGGTCACGCCACTATTTTACTTTTCACCTTCGGGTTTGGAGGATTAATCGGTATTGTACAGAAAAATGGGGGTTTGGCTGGAATTGTATCCATTGCCGCCCGTTTTGCCAAAACTCGGGTCAGAGGACAGCTTTCTACTGCAGCAATGGGCTTGTTTATATTTTTTGATGACTATGCCAACAGCTTGCTGGTTGGCAACACGATGAGACCCTTTACCGACAAATTGAGAATCAGTCGTGAAAAATTAAGCTACATTGTTGATTCCACAGCAGCACCGGTTGCAAGTGTCGCTTTGATTAGCACATGGATTGTGTTTGCCATGTCTCTTTTAGACGGTCAACTCAAAGTGCTTGGGATTAATACCAATGCCTACATGGTCTTTTTACTTTCCATTCCCTTTAGTTACTATGCAATTCTAGCCATCATATTTGTTTTTATGAATGCCATTATGCAGCGTGAGTTCGGGCCGATGTTTGCCGCTGAAGAACGAGCCATCACCACAGGGGCAATTCTAGGACCTAATGCAAAACCATTATCTGATGATTCATTGCTCAGGAATGCACTCCCGGAAGATATTCCGCATCGCTGGTATAATGCCGTCATCCCCATTTTCATCGTAATATTTATGACGATGATTGGGATGATACTGACTGGAATGCCAGATGTGTTTCCAAATGATGCCGGGCTTCTTCAAAAAATTCTCATCGTAATGGATAATACTGATTCGAGCCAGGCGCTGTTATGGGCCAGTTATATTGCGACAGTCGTGGCCATTATTATGGCCTTGAGTCAAAAACTATTGAGTCTGAAAAACGCCCTGGAAAGTTGGTTCGAAGGAGCCAGAACCATGTTTTTGGCAGTAATCATTCTTGTGCTTGCATGGAGTCTTGGCACGGTTTGTACCGACATTCATACAGCAGATTATATCGTCCATTACACCCGGGATTGGATTTCTCCAGCTCTATTACCCACTCTTACCTTTCTTATTGCTGCACTTATCAGCTTTGCCACTGGAACATCATATGGGACGATGTCCATCCTCATTCCGCTCATTGTACCCCTATCAATACAACTCTTTGGGGATGTACATAATGTCATGTTCTGGGCTACTTTTTCGGCCATCATAAGCGGCGCCACCTTCGGTGACCATTGTTCACCGATCTCGGACACCACTATTCTCTCTTCCTTGGCAAGTGGTGCCGATAATGTGGATCACGTCAAAACTCAACTTCCATATGCGCTTGTAGTAGGCGCAGTAGCGGTCTTATTTGGATTCCTACCCATCGGACTTATCTCCAATCCATCCTATTTAACCGGTATTCTGTTCTACACCTTGAGTATCGGAGCTTTGTATCTCATACTGAGATTTTTCGGGAAACCCCTTCCAGTTCTAGCTGTTGAAGGGTTGGAGGGCAAAGGGTAATTACCACATGGGGAACATGATAATCAGACGGCTTGTTCCAATCTTCTTCCTGACTTTGACACTGCTCCATGCTCAGGATTCCTTGCGTACTTATGATACGCGAGCTATTGATGCGTTTATGGACGGAATGGACCTGGAATCAGCAGGGCAAATCGAGCAGGCCATCACGTCTTATAAACGTGCCATTACATTTGATTCAAGTGCGACGGATATTCATTTTTCCTTGGCCAGGCTCTACCTGCGGATGGAGCAGAAATCGGCTGCCACGGCATCGCTGGAAGCAGTAATTTCACTTGAACCACACAATTTGGAGGCTCTTGAACTCCTAGGTGAACTTGCCCAGGGCGACAATAAAAATGAGTTAGCCCTCAGCTATTTCGAGCGTATTCTTGACATGGATTATCACAATGATTATGCCGTGCTCCATTCTGCGGAGATTTATCATGCATTAGGAGATACAATCCGCGAGGCAGAGTTTCTTATAAGACTCTGGGAACTAGATACGGATCGCCTGA
>JABMPR010000341.1 GCA_013202895.1 bacterium
ACATATCAGTCCGCACACTTAGAAGGCTATTGCGGGATGCTAACATCGATCTTTATAAGATTGGCTCCAGAGTAAAGGTCAAGGAATCCGATCTGGAGATGTTGATCTCACGTGCTGAGGAAGATGATGAGATGGATAAATATCTATAGGCTACAAAGAGATTTGGTCTTGCGAGATGGTGGCAAAACCCTGTACTCCCCCATACCTTTTATATACCATTATTGCAACGTTTGACCCACTTTGCCGCTAATGAGAACTTATTCTTTTTTCAGGAATAACCTGTATATGACCAATTACTCATGAATCACCCTTAAAATGGCAATTGACTTTTAATCAATTGCCTCGTGTTGTTATTATTGCACTTACAGACACAACATACCGGTCACATACCGTTGGACTGCTAAGCTGCGTGTTTTGCGTGTTGCAGGTATTGGATAGATAACAATGTATGACCTCAGGCGTATAACCCGGCCTAGGCAACCTGCTTTTTTGGGGGTTGCTATTAATTAACCTAGAGCACATTCAGGAAAAGGTTTGACCGTTATTTAGTGACCTTTTCCGACAGGCTCGTTCGTGTGGATTTTATTCAATATTCCTAGTATAATAGGTTGAACCTATCGAGGACACTAGAGACATACTGCCTTCAATCAAACCATAAAATGATTCAATAAATTCTGTCTCATCTGAATCATAATAAAGCGGATCTAACTCTAATTTTATTATATCATTCTCAAGGTCATACTTGTAAGCGCTTGTAGTATCGGGTAGATCAAATGTAATTTTGTTATTTGTTGCAGCCCATGTCCCGTGAAAAGCTGGACTATCCAACGGCCAGCCATATGTAACGGAACATGAATTGTCAGCAAGCAACTCAAACGTATGAATATTAATGATTGGATATGCAAATAACAAAAATCGAGGGTCAGGTAATTGAATTAAAGAGATTTTACCCGCCAATAGTCTGTAGTGAGGAAATTCTACTGAACCACTAACAGAAATTGATTCACCCCAATAGCTTTGCAATGCTGCAGATTCAATTGTCAGGATGGCTGAGCTCCTATCATAATTGAATATTACTCCCGACGCTAGATAATCAATATAATGAAATCGAAACAAAATCGATTTTGATCCTAAAGAATCTCGAAGGTCAAGGTGGTGGTCTGGAAAGAATGGACTGTCATATAGTTCAATTATCAATACGCTATCATTTTCTGAAATAGTCACATGATCAAATTGAATTTCTTCCTCAACCGAGAAGTTGAGTGTCGTGGGAACAGATTGAGAACGATCTATGGCGACCTGTTCTATCGAAGATGTTCCGAACAGCTTAACTTCTCTTTCTTCCCATAACCATTCACCTTCCAATTCAGAAAAATCCTCTGGTTCTGAACAGTTAATCAGAATTAAAAGAATGGTTGTGAAGAATTGTATCGTTTTTCTAATCAATCCGTTTTCCCCCTAACATCCAGCGCTTAAGCTGCATCCCAAAACAGACTCGCTCGTATCATTTCGCATTGTTGTCCTGTGTGTGAGTCCTAACGATAACCTCTAACTGCTATTGCATGTTCCATATAACCACCAAAGCCTACCATCACAGCTATGTTCCCGTCATAGTCCCCACCCATATGTTGTCTATAATTGAGCTGATCTCGGACATGACGACTTAGAGAATATGAACTCCCGTTATAGTGAACATAGTCAAATGCGGCTCCAAAATACATCTGATCATTTAAAGCTATCGCATTTACATCCTCATAATGAGTTTCAAATTGACAAATGGAAGCTGGTACCAAATATGATTCTCCTGAAAGATAATTGTATTTCCAAATACCTGCTATTGTACTTACAAATAGCGTATCATCTAACATATCCAAAGCAACCGCCCAACCCATTGAACTATCGCTTGGGAAGGCTTCCTCTGTCTCATATATGGTTTGCCATGTATTTTCTGATTTCGTGTACATGATTATTACAGAGCCAGGAGGATTATCTCTATCATGACCGGCAGCAAATAAATAGCTCTCATCTGGAAAGCCCGCCAACCTCCACAAATCAACATCGGTTCCCGTCTCCATAGCAACGAACTCATTACCATCATAACGCGTTATCCTGCCCTCAAAACCCACGAAGAACACATTCCCAAGATCGCTTTTCCAAATAGTCTGAATCTTGGAACCCCCCGGATAGTTATCATCAGCGGGAGTAAACTTCCTAGATGTCTGACCGTCATACAATATTGGAAGAGTAGATTTTCCAAACCATATCTCAGTATCACTTACGTAGTGAAGTGCGGAGAGGGGTTGTACATATAGCGGAGGTGCAATTCTAATTATATTCCAATTCTCACCATCCCAATTGGCTGCATCATAATGTTCCCAGCCTGTTCCATTATAGCTGGAGTCTGGATCTGGTAATATGATTTCACCTGTAACCCATATATTGTTTTCGTTTACAATTTGTACATCATTTAATACACTCCCATAAGAGCCTAAGCTATCAATTACCCACATAAAATCATGGCTGGTTGAATCTATGCAACAATCTTGAGAATCAGGACCACAAGGATGATATCCATCATCGCAGATAGCTGGATCAAATTCCTCTGGAGGCTTAGGGCAAGCCACCATCACGGCAAGCATCAATGTTGGTAGTAGGTATCTCATCTATCCTTTTAGTGCCATTCTATGTTCATGTTAACTCCCAAACGATCATCATCGGTCTATAGCTCTTCCTCTGGCGGTAAAATTCCGTCGAATGGTTCAAGCGTCCAGCGCGAATCATCATTATTCGCAGGATAAGTTGGAGACTCAACTATAAGATTGCTTCCAGAGAATGTATAGTTCCAAAGCGTACCCTGATCGCTGGGAGAAGGATGAGAGGACCAATGCACAGTAAACTGACCTTCTAGGATTCTACAACCCCAAGTTAATGTTTGATTATTTTCTGGAGCTGAAGTATAAATCCGATACTCTATGAAAGAGGAGTCAGTAATTTGCACAAATATTTGATCCCTCGCCATTGGGGCTGAAGTAATTTCTCCATCCTGAACCGTAAGCAGTTCGGTCCAGACCCAGTTACCGATAGGTGATTTGATATCTTCCTTCGGCTCGTCGCAGTTAAACACCAGAATAGACGCTAGTAAGATTGTAACAAATTGAATAGTTCGATTCATATTACCCCCATATTTAGTTTTGACACTCTAACTCCCCACCCTCTCGCTGCATCCACCCACTGACTCGCTTGTATTTATTCGCATCACAGGTAGACCATCTTAACAACGCTCGAATACTCGCCAGCCTGAAGCCTCGCGAAGTACATGCCTGCGGATACCTGTTTACCCTGGTTGTTGGTTCCGTCCCATTGTGTTTCGTAGTGGCCTGCTTGTTGAGTCTCAAAGACTAGATTTTGTATGTTGTGTCCCTGGATGTCGTAGATGCTTAAACGGACATCTGCACGCTCTGGTAGCTCGTACTTAATCGTCGTGGTTGGGTTGAAAGGGTTTGGGTATGCCTCTAGTAGTATTCGAC
>JABMPR010000342.1 GCA_013202895.1 bacterium
ATAAATATCACCTTCCCGGCATTCATCCCCAACAGCAGTGTTTTACCGAACTGAGAAGACTGTTCTGCTAGAATCAACATATTAAAAGTGTGTGGTTCTGAAATGAAGTAAAGTGCCAGCATTCCCAATAGCAAAAGCACCGAACCAAAGAGTGTATATAAGAAAAATTTGATTGCCGCATATTCTCGCTGTGGTCCACCCCAGATACCAATCAAAAAATACATGGGGAGCAACATCACTTCCCAGAAAATGTAGAATAGAAAGAAGTCGAGGGAAACAAAAACACCCATCATACCCGCATCCAAGAGTAGGAATAGTGCAAAATAGCCCTTATGCGCTTTATCAATATTCCATGAAGAAAACACAGCCAGAAAACTCAGCAAAGACGTTAACAAGACCATGGGGGCACTCAGACCATCAATTCCAAGAAAATACTCAATATTGAAAGCGGGTATCCAGGCAAAATGCTCTACCAGCTGCACATCGGCACTGGAGAAATCAAAGACTTTCAATATCCAGATGGCCAGAATAAGCTGTAGACCCGTAATAGCGGCAGTACCCCAGCGGATGATATCAAGCTTTTCTTTTGGGACTAATACAATGACCAATGCCCCAAATATGGGTAAAAAGGTTACAATGCTTAGCAGATGATTTTCCATAGTATTACTCTACTCCTTCAGTCCTAAAATACATTGGCGACGAACAGCAGGGCTGCGCCGATCAGTACAAAAATGAGATAATTTTGAATTTTTCCAGTTTGAACGAATTTCAGCGTCCAGCCCAACCATTGAAAGATGATACCTGAGAAGTTAACTGCACCATCAACAATGAGATCATCGGCCAACCCAACCCCTTTAGAAGTACGCTTGGCATTGCGGCCCCAACCATTAATGAGATAGTGGTCATAGAAATCCAGATCGAAACGACCGATAGCACCACAGCCTTTCAGAAAGGGTCTAATAATCCCATTAATATAGAACTCATCCATATACCATTTATTATATGAGCCTTTGTATAAGGAGCCGAGCTTCACCGCCAGACTCTCCGCCGAAATCTTATTCAAAAGATACACCAGCACAGATAACAGGATACCCAGACCAGCAACAAATAATGAAGTCACCATAGCCGGGATATGAGCCTCATGCAAGCCATGCTCAAAATCTTCTAACTCAAATGCCGGTCCGGTTGTGACCGCGCTTGCAGGTGCCTGAACAACACTGGTCAACCAGCCATGATCCGAGATCGGATTCACAGAAGGAATTGTAAAAACAAAGAAGAGCGATAGCACAGCCAACACGATTAATGGAACCGTCATTGCCTTGGGAGACTCTTGAATATGCTTAATAATATTTGGCTTTTTTGCTTCGCCATAAAAAGTCATGAAGATCAGGCGGAACATATAAAAAGCAGTGATGGCAGCTGCGCCAAATCCAAATACTGGTAAAATCCAGGCGAGATGTAAATGGGCAAGCCATCCATCATGTACATTTGCTGCATAGGCCCAGGTCCCAGCAAGAATCGCATCTTTACTAAGAAATCCTGAAAAAAGTGGTATTCCGGAAATCGCTGCTGTCGTAACCATAAAAGTAACAAAAGTGATGGGCATTTTGGATTTTAAGCCACCCATATTACGCATATCCTGAGGATCCGTTTCGTGGTCATGCAGCTTATGAAGACTATGGTGCATCGCATGAATGACAGAACCAGAAGCCAGAAACAGGGCACCTTTGAACATGGCATGGGTGACCAGATGAAAGAATCCAGCCACATAAGCACCTGTTCCCAGAGCCATAACCATATAGCCAAGTTGACTCACAGTCGAATAGGCTAAGACTTTTTTAATGTCATTCTGGGTAATAGCGATCGTAGCAGCGTATAAAGCTGTGAATCCACCAATGAATGCAATGGTTGCCATAGCATCAGCGGTTAGAAAGGGGAAAATGCGAACCGTGAGATAAACGCCAGCAGCCACCATTGTTGCCGCATGGATAAGTGCTGAAACAGGCGTGGGACCCTCCATAGCATCGGGTAACCAGACGTGCAGGGGGAACTGTGCCGATTTTCCTACTGCGCCCATAAAAACGAGTACACCAGCGATGGTTAATAGTTTGTGAGGATCAATTCCTCCAAAAAGCATTCCTGCATTAGCCGCCCACATTCCATCCTGAATCCGTTCAGCAATCATCTGAAAATTGAAGGTTCCAAGCACAGTTGCAATGATCAGCATGCCTGTAAACATTCCGATATCACCAATGCGATTTGTGATAAAGGCTTTTTTCCCAGCGTTTGCGGCTGAATCCTTCTCCCACCAATGACTAATGAGCAGATAAGATGAAAGACCCACCAATTCCCAGAATATGTAGATCATAAACAGGCTGTTTGCCAGGACGATGCCGTTCATCGAAAATGTGAAAATACCCAGGAAACCAAAATATCTGGAATATCGAACATCGCCAGCCATGTAAGCCGTTGAATAGAGATGCACTAGTGCCGAAATAAGAGCAACGACATTAAGCATGATTATGGTGATATTATCAATGTAGATACCTAGGTCAATTTTGAATAATCCCAGATCCAACCAGCTTTGATGCAGCTCAAGACTGAAGTTGGGGTCGTTTTTAGAGAGCATCATTACAAACATCACAAGGGACATTATCAAGGTGGCGAATTGGAGACCAACAGAAACCCACTCCCCCTTTTTATCTTCAAAACGTCTACCAAAAAATATCTGCAGCACAAATGAGAGCAGGGGTAGGAAGAGTATAAATAGTGCGAGATTAATCATATCAGCTGCACCTACTGCTTGAGTGCGTTGGCTTCATCGACATTGATGTGCCCGCGGTCATTATAAAGGTTTAAAATTATTGCCAGCGCTACCGCAGCTTCTGCAGCAGCCAGCATGATGATGAACATTGAAATG
>JABMPR010000032.1 GCA_013202895.1 bacterium
GTGACAGACCAGAATTGTTTATCTTTCACTGTGTGCTTCTCCGTTTGCTTGTTTTTATGTTCTTGTTCCAGCTGTTCAAGTCGGGCGATCAGGATTTCAACATTTCGCGGTTCTTCAAACAACTCTGCAGCACGATAGTATCCATCTGCCTTTATGAAAGCACTTACTATCGGCCCAAAAAATATCATGGTATGACTGCCTAACAAAGCTAAAGGTTTGACCATTTCAAGGGCAAACACTGCCGGCATGATGAAACCTGAATCATAGATTCGGTTTGCTACTCGATCAATGAAAGCCCTGTCCTCCTCAGATAGGGTCTCTGCAATCTGTGTATCTGAGGTTTTAATCAGTTTCGACCATTTCCAAGTTAGCCCGCGGGATAACCATGACTTTATCATCAATATTGATTTCAGCGACCCGCACCATGGTTTCCGATTCCATTTTCTGCAATTCCGGAGGCAATGCGACGACGTTTCCAATTCGACCAAAGTAGGGAGCTCGAATAACGCGCACTAGACTGCCTGGTTGGATCCCTTCATTTATTGCAACGGCATGCACATCACCTTTTAAATCTTCTGGGTCCAGAGGAATAACAATCTCTGGACGTATGACACCAGCACGAATTTGTGTAGCACCATTAATCGAAGTAAATTTTCCATGATGCTGTTTTAATAGGTCAAATGTACGATGCCCCATCCTGATCTCACCATAACCTTCAGTCAGGACCAATGAGGTAACCAAATCTTCTGAGCCTGTAATTGCAACTCCAAGGGTATAGCCCAGGATTTCTTCCAGATCAAAATAATTGAACCCGCCGACAACCACGCCGGCAACATTCAAACTCAAAGCCTTCTTATAAGCAGCAAGGCTTATAAATGAACCTCCAACAATCACTTTCCCGGCATGTTCGGGTTTGATCATTTCAGCTGTCAATTCTTCCTCGCGATTTGCTGAAAGAACAACCAGTTCTCCCCTGCTCTCACCGCCAATCCCAAAAATTCCCTGAATAAAAACAGCATAGGTTTGAATGACGACACCCTCCTCAGGGATAACTTTGGCGACTTTTCCACGCACATAGGCATCGACTTCCACTGGAATGGGAGATTCACGAAGGACGACCTGTCCCGTGATAGACGAAATGGACTCCAGACGACAATCCACAGGCGTACAACAATTTGATTTAAACAAACCGAACAAACCCTTGGTTTCAGCAATCATAGCACCTTCTGGGATTTGGGCACCGATCTCTACTGTCATAACGTCTTTAACATCGGCGGGATCAATATTCAAAATATTCCCCACGTTTACCATCTGCACACTGCCTGGAAGATGGGTACGCGCAACAATGTCTTCAGGATTGACGGAATCATTCTCCTTAACAACAACCTCTCCCTTTAAGGGTAAAATGCGTTCTTTTTTAACTCTGCTTTCGTGGAGGACTTTTAGTCCAGGGGTATATGAATGAGCCATGATTTATACTCCTCCTATTAATGCAGTGTCAGGATATTCGTTAGTAGCCCTTGACCATTTGTTTAAACTCGCAATTCGCATTGACTTATCGGTGCTGAGTTCAAAGGGACGACCGCGACCATCCAAAATCAATCCAACAGTTCCTCCAAAGACCTCTGTCTCCAGTACTTCGCCTTTGCCCTTCCCAATATCCATATTTTTACTGGGCGTGAGTATGGCTTTAATTGAAGCGAAGGGCGCTGGAATTATCAATATATCACCCTGGAATAATTCTACTGTCTTTTTGCCGGTTTCTGGTAAATCGAATTCCGCACTTAGCAAGAGACTTCCTGGTTTGGCTTTTCCTACAGGTGCCAGACAGGTCCCTAAGCGAATGAGACAGTCATTTTCGAAAACTTCAACCGCTGCCTTGCGGGCACTCTCCGCTAGATCGTCGTTATCAATATTGGCCATGACACCTAACTGAGGCATCATGAAAATGGAGTCTACTGCCAGCTGAGTAATCCCTTCCGGAACAAAAGCATCAATCATCATACGCATGGCCTGTTCACGACGAGGTGCGTGCGAAAGAACACCGCCTGATCCAACCAGGAGATCCAATTCCATCATATTAACCAAAGTTTCACCAGAGCCGGATTGATCAAAAGCATCAGAAATAGTCCGTTCCTGCTGTACACCTTTGAGGCTTACCGCAAATGACTTATGCTGTATAAAGGAAAGACGCAAGGCTTCGCGTGCTATTGCCTGCTCAATTATTAATTCTTCCAGTGATTGGGGTACGGTAGTGGGTCTGATCATTTTATTTCCAATCCGATTCGTCAACTCCCCCTCATCAATATCGATGGGCACCCAGCGTAGCACATTCTTAAGGGTTGCCTCAGCCAGCACATTGCATATGGAATAACTCATACCCAGATTGGCACTTACCGTACGATTAAACTGGCCTTCAAAAACCGAAAAGATATCCGTGGTTGCACCACCAATATCAACACCTACTACCGACATATTCTCCTTTTTGGCAACCATTTCAATAAGTGATCCAACCGCACCAGGAGTCGGCATGATTGGAGCATCTGTCCAACCCATTAATTTTTTATATCCAGGTGCCTGAGCCATAACATGTTCCATAAACAGGTCATGAATTTTGTCACGAGCTGGTCCCAAATTTTCGATCTCTAGAACGGGTCGGATATTTTCTATCATATCCAGATCAGTAATTTCACCCAAAGTCGCCTTGATACTTTCCTGAGCTTTGATATTCCCAGCATAGATGACAGGTAATTTATAGTTTTGACCTAAGCGGGGTTTCGGATTTGCAGCTGCTAATATTTCAGCCAATTCCACAACATGAGAGACGGTCCCACCATCTACGCCTCCTGACAACAGGATCATATCAGGTCGAAGCTGGCGAATTCTTTCAATTTTCTGGTGCGGGAGTCTTCCATCATTAGAAGCAAGGACATCCATCACAATAGAACCAGCCCCCAGAGCAGCACGCTCGGCGCTTTCCCCGCTCATCGACTTCACAACCCCGGCAACCATCATCTGAAGACCGCCACCAGCAGAGGAAGTTGAGACATACACATCAACACCTGTATTGTCATCTCGCATGGGATGAATGATGGTATCGCCATCAAGAATTTTTAGGCCTGAAAGCTCTTCCACTTCCATTATGGCATTTAATACACCTTTGGTTACATCTTCAAAAGGAGCTTCCACAGTAGTTGGGGCTTCCCCTCTCGTTTTCAAGCGGTATCCCTGATCAGTCAATTCGATGAGAATGGCCTTGGTTGTGGTAGACCCACAATCAGTAGCCAGTATTGTCTTTAATTGTTTTCCAACCACTATCTTAGTCCTTCATTTATGGGAGATTTAAGTTTATTGCTTCAAGCGAGGATCAAGCGCATCACGCAAACCCTCACCCACAAGATTATATACGGTTACGGTAATAAATATTGCCAGACCAGGAAATGTCGTTAACCACCAGCCAGTTGGTAAGGTGTCGCGTGCACTACTGAGGAGAGATCCCCAGGTTGCCTGTTCCGGTGGCGCCCCAAAACCTAGAAAACTGAGCCCTGATTCAATGAGTATCGCGGCTGCCACCCCAAATGTCGCCGTGACTAATACTGGTGTGAGTGTATTGGGTAATACGTGCCTGAAAATTGTGCGAAAATCCCTGTAACCCAGTGCTTTAGCAGCAATTACATAATCCTCATTTTTGACCTTTAGAAATTCACCTCGGGTGAATCGGGCAACTCCCGTCCAGCCGGTCAGTCCCAGAATAATCATAATATTAATAATAGACTGTGTTTCCATAACTGCCACAATGGTGATGATCAGAAACATCCGTGGAAAGGTGATCATGATTTCAATCATTCGTTGAATGATGATATCCATGATCCCTCCATAAAAGCCAGCCAGAGCCCCCAGAAACACACCTATAACTACATATATCGCTACTGCCACAAATCCGACAAGCAGACTAACCCTGGCGCCATGAATCATCTGTGAGAGCACATCTCGACCTAATTCATCAGTCCCAAATACATGAGCCATACTGGGCGGCTGTAATTTTACCTGAAGATTGTATTCGGTTGAGGAAAATGGAATCACTGGATAGATCGCCCAATCCCCCTCTTCGTATCGATCTTCAAGTATTTTAAATTGTTGACTTTTAAATTCATCCTGCCAGTTCATTCCAAACCAATTTACACCATACTCACGAAACACTGGAAAGTACGTAGACCCCTTATAATGCATCACAATAGGCTTATCATTCGCCAAAAAATCAGCAAATATAAACACAAACAACAATACATAGATTACATGTAACGAGATCACCGCCAGTTTATTTTTATTAAACTGTGATGAAACAATCTGCGAATAACTTCTCGCTGGAGCGATTTGATTCATCATTTCTTTCCCTCAAATGAAATGCGTGGGTCAACAATGGCGTATAAAAGGTCAGAGAATAATATGCCAAAGAGGGTCAACATGGCACTTATGGTTGTGACAGCCATAATAATGGGATAATCCCTGAATAGAACAGCATTAAAACTGAGCTGTCCCATCCCGGGAATTGAAAATATAGATTCAATAATGATAGAACCAGAGATTGCCAGGGGCAAAAGATTAGCCAACATGGTAATAATTGGAATCAATGAGTTGCGCAACGCGTGTTTGTAGGTTACTACTCTCTCACTCAAACCTTTCGCACGGGCAGTTCGGATATAATCCTGACGGATGACTTCCAGCATGGACCCCCGCATATAACGTGAGAGCGCGGAGAAACTTCCATAAGTCCAGATAATCAAGGGTAAGGCAACATGATGAGCCAAGTCCTTTAAATAGGCCCAGTTACTCAGCTCCTCTGCCCCAAGACTATGTAAACCCGTAACGGGGAAGACATCCCAGAAATCGCCACCTCCAAAAAAGACGATTGCCATGGTAGCAACCCAAAAATTGGGCAGGGAATACAAAATAAACAGAATGACTGTGGTGATCTTATCTCCTACGGTGTATTGGTGGGTTGCTGAGTAAATACCCAGCGGGATGGCTATCAGGTAAGCCAGAATAAAAGAGGTGAAAGTGAAGATGAGTGAGACGGGTACGCTTTCCTTAATGTGATCCCAGACTGGACGATTGTCCTTGATTGAATTCCCAAAATCCAGAAATAGCATGCGGAATAACCAGCGAGGATATTGAGCCTCCGTAAAGACCATTTTCATTTTTTGCAGGCTGCTGAATTGATATGAATCCTTTGCTGCATTTCTCTCTACATCAGTGGAGTCTATCCCACCGTACCACCAGTTCTGAACATACTCTAATTGCTTGTCCAGTTTCATCTCTGCACTGATACTCAGTTTCTGCTTCACCGTTAGAATTTCCAGCGCTACTCTGATTTCCGGTTCGCTGAGCATATTTTGTTCCAGGAGTCCTACCAGGAACGATACAGCAACTTCATCTGCCTGTTTAATGGGTTCGGTGACATCGTCGTATTGACGACCACTCAAAGGATTGCCTGCTTCCAGGTATTTGGTAATTTTTTCCCAATTGTCTTCATAATTGTAAATGGTAAAATTCAGCATCAAAGGTTTATCAAGACCGTAAATTTCACGAGTCTGCTCGATGACTTGCTTGGCTAAGTTTTGATCTGAAGACATCCCTGTCTGCTGATTACCCATTTTAAAGGCCGTTGGATCGCCAGGAGCAAGTTTGATAATAATAAATGTTATGATGGATATCCCAAACAAAGTTGGTAATATGAGCAATATCCGTTTTAGAAAATAACGCCACATTATAGAGGACTCCCCATTGCAGAAGCGCCTCTCCACCAACTATAAAGCTTATAACCAGGGCGGATAGGAATCCATTTTACACCATTAAATTCTTTTAGATAAGCTCCTGGATCTCTCTGAAAAAACATAAAGGTGTATGGCTGCTCCTCGTGGAAGATCTCTTGCAGACGAAAATACATGGCGTTTCTTTTTCCCTTGTCCAGCTCAAAACGGGCATTCTCAATTAGGGAGTCTGCTTCAGCATTTTTGAATCCAATGTAGTTGGAACCCCGATCACCAATGTTATCAGAATGCCAGATCTGGTAGGGATCTGTTTCCAACCCGCCAATCCAAAGCAAAGAGACGACATCAAACTGTCGATCTCTAAGATTCTCAACATAAACTGACCATTCCAATTGACGGATATTTACAATAATTCCAACTTTACGTAAATCTTCTTTCAGCATGAGTGCCATGTACTTAGAGCTAGTAGATCCAGCTGAAACCGAAAAGATAAAATTGAAGGGTATCCCATCCTTATCGCGAATTCCATCACCATCATGATCGATCCAACCCGCTTCCTCGATCAGATCAACTGCCCGTTGTGGATCATAAGGCCAGCGTTCAAGCTCATGGTTGTATTGCTCGCCAAATATGTAAAATGGTCCAATAGTTGGAATACCCATTCCATAGGCGATATATTTGTTGTAAGCCTCGCGATCAATGAGCATCGTCATAGCCTGGCGAACCCGCTTATCACTGAAATAGGGTTTATCATTGTTCCAGCCGATATAGCTATATGCTGGGACAACGTATGAAACCTTCTGAAATTTTTCTAAAAAATCAGGGGTAATTGTTTGCTCAAAATACTGAATCGCCCGCATACGAGGTACAAAATCAATCTCCCCTGCTTTCAAAGCGATCAGTCTCGCCGTAGCGTCTGAAATAACTTTGGTAATAATTTTGTCCAGATAGGCTCCGTCTTCCGAGTAATTCTTTATATAGGTAGAATCTGCGCCCCAGTAATTATCATTCCGTGCTAGTGCCATATGGTCACCTGTCACCCATTTATCAAACAGCCAGGGGCCTGATCCAATAATAGGTTCAGCGTCATCACCTACGGGTCTTCCCTGGGGGTGGGTATTAAAGGCTTCAGCAAATTCTTTTATGGCGGCCTCTTCCCGTGTGACAGTTGGATTAAGCAAATCCGCAACACTGTAGCGGTCCATTAAACCTTGGGGATCCCAGATGTGCTTGGGCATAATTGCAAACCCGCCCAGAATTTCCTGATTCCGAAAATAGGTTTCTGAACAGGAAATATGGAAAACGAAAGATCCATCAATATCGGCATTAACGACTTTTGAATAGGACGTTCTCAGTGGGGCATCGTCTACAAAAGGATTTAAAATCGCTTTGATAGAAAACAGCACATCTTCAGCTGTAAGTTGCTGACCATCATGCCAGTAGACGTTTTCTCTAATCTTATAAATGAACGTCAATCCATCTTCACTAATCTCAAAACTCTCGGCAACAACTGGCCGATCATAGCGCCAGGTTTCATAATCGTAATCAAGGAGTGGTTCATATATATAATCCAGGAAACGTGTGGCCGCAGCTGAGGTTGAGGTATAATAATTCAAATTTTCCGGTTCAGCCGATTGAGCCATAACCAGAGTACCACCCTTTTCGGGAGCTCTCCCTGTTGGACTACTCTCAAAAATCTTCTCATCACCTGTTAATTCAACTCGAACCCCACCAGCGTTTCCCAGTGTATCTTCAGTGAGTTCTGCCTGGCTTCTATCCCCTATATTTGCGTAAATGATGAGGAGAATCAATAGTGTGAATTGAATTATAAAAGATTTTCTCATTTATAAACCAGCGACCTGAGTGAGATAAAGGTAGCTCAGGGGTGCGGCGAATAATATCGAATCCAGGCGATCCCAGGCACCCCCATGACCTGGCAACAGATTTGAGGAATCTTTGACAGCGACATCTCTTTTCACCAGTGATTCAGCGAAATCACCAGCTTGACCTGCAACACCAGTAATAAAGCCCAAGGCAATTGCGTCAGAATAATCAAGACCTGGCAGCCAACCAGCTTTTACAATCAGGCCCAGGGCGATCAGCGATCCAATTAGACCAGCGATTGAGCCCTCCCAACTCTTGTTCGGACTTACTCTGGGGAAAATCTTATGTTTACCTATGGCAGAACCAATAAAATAAGCCATGGTATCGCATGTCCAGACACCCACAAATACGGTCAATACAGCATAAGCGCCAATATTTCCCCCTGCACCTCTATATCCCAATTGTTGAAGCAGGATGAAATACGACATGGCAATAGCAACAAACACAGCCGGGAAAAATGTGCTTGCCATATTTTCCAATACATGTGGTTTTTTACGAAACATTTCCCAGGTCAGCAGTAGCAGGATAGCTAGGATTAGAATCGGACCCAGATAAGAGCTTTGACCTATTAATTGATCCCAAACCAGAGCCAGGTAGAGTGGAAATCCCAGCAGGACATTTGGGTCTGTCCCATTTGGTCTTGCCATTCTATACATTTCACCAAGTATCAGTATCCCAGCGATAGTGAAAAAGACCATAAAAACATCATGTGTATATAATGTGAAGCCAATAAGACTGGGGATTCCAATAAGGGTAACCGGGGCACGTTTAATAACATTTTTAAGCGACATATTATAGCCTTGAAATTATTTGTGATGTATCGTATCGCAAACATCTTTTAAAATGATTGATTAAGTAAGCAGCCTCGAGCATAAATAGGTACAACTTTTGATAAATCATTGACTCTATAATTCAATTCTCCATTCTCATGCTGAATCGAGATTTTAGGATTCCATCGCTTGAGTGCCAGGAATTCATGACTTAATGTATTAAAGCTTAAATCAATACTAATTTTATCTATCTTATTTTTTCTTCTCGCGTGGTTTGGGAGCCTTCGAAGGGTCTGGACTTTTTTCGATAGCTTCATCAGATACAGGCTCGGTCGGGTTGATTTCATTCGGGCCGGGCCTCGGCTTGGGTGACTCCATATTTAGTGTGCTTATCCTTCCGCGAGCGGTTTCTGTAAGCGGATAATTTGGGAAGTTGTCGATCATAAATCCATAACCCTCCAGTGCCGCATTTCTATCATAAAGAAAGTGGTCATTCAACCAGGCATAGTTGAAACAAGACTTAGCTCGAAGTGTTTGTGTAATTGTTGTATCCTCTTTGAGATCCAAAAATTGAGCACTGGCTTCTGCATACCGCATGTTTTCAAAAAGTGATAGGATCATACGAAAACGTTCTTCATCAGGATCAATCACAATCTCTTCATCCTCAGTCTGGATCATTATTGTCTTATAATATGCTGGGTAGCTGGTTTGAATATGTTCCAGTGCAGCTTGACCTGCTTCCTCATCTCCATTTACGGACTCCAATGCATAATACTGCATATAAGCAGATCGATGTTTTATTGAACTATCAATACTGCCGGCTTCCAGAGTTTTGAGTATTTCCAGTGTCGTATCAACACGGACAAATTCAAAAAGCATGTATTCTGCAAGAGTATAACGATTCTCGTCAATACTGGCCTGCAAACGAATTGAATCCTCGGCCGTGACCTCAACCGCTTCAACCTGTGTTTCTTCTTTTGATACTTTTGGAGCTACTTCCACGTCAGCAGGCATGCCAGGTTCTGCCCTTCGAGTGCGTCCCCGGCTTCGACTATCGCGCGTGCCTCTACCTTTTGCGGTGTTTTTGGGCTCATCTTTAACGAGTGGTGGAAGTCCGGCTAATTGTCGCAACTGATTCTTATGATCCAATTGGAATTTTAGATAGCGCTCAATTTGTTGCTTCCGCTGTGACCCCTGGACCACAAAAGGGGATCTTGATGATTGGGTTTTTATGTCTGTGAAGGCTTCCCTGGCAGCAATGTAATCCAACTTGTCTATCAAGTATAATTTGCCCAACTCGAAATCTGCTTCGGCGGCAACTTCCTGGCGAGAATAATCCTCAATAATCATTTTAAATTTGGATTCAGCCTGGTCGACCTTCCCCATCACACGTAATAATTTTCCTAATTCGACTTCCAATTGCCCACGTATATCAACGAATTTATCACTGATCAGCATACCTTGAATCATTTCAACTGCATCTGCATCCCGATTCAATGCCTTCAGCATATTGGTTTGACGAATAATTGCTTCTACTTTTAGAGATTCAGAAGGTTTATAGCGTGCTACTGATTTATATGCTTCCAGGGCAGCCTGGTAGTCAAATTTATTCTCCCTCATTTTGCCCACCTGAAATTGTGCTTGAGCTTTCGTAAAACCATCAGGAGATCGATCGATAACCTGCTCCAGATAATGCTCTGCTAATTCCAGACTATCCTGCTTTACAGCAATTTCACCCAAAAGTAATAAAGCATCTGCTTCCAAACCACGATCAGTTTTATCATTTATTATCCGAGATGCCTCATGGTGAGCCATTTCCAGATCACCTATTTTCACAAGACAACGTCCAATCCATAATGGAACTTCCCTGGTGTACGGCGATGAGCTAAAATTTCGGGCTAAATCTTCAAAATATCGTTTTGCCAGAAGAAAATCACCCTTGAAATAATAAGATTTGGCGATCAGGAATTGTGCATCATCCCGATATTTACTATCAGCATATCGTTGAAGTAGTTTTTTTGATTTCTCGATAGATTTTGAGTAGAGATTAATCTCTTCACGACTAACCGTCTCAGTTTGATTCTCACGAGTCAATTTTTGGGCTTCTGCATAATATTGTTCAGCATTATAAAAAGTGTTGTAATAGGCACATGATTGTAGACCTAAGACAATAATTAGGGGCAAAAGTATCAATAATTTAGAAGGCTTAAGCAAGCGCAGCATGGAATTCCTCATATAATTTTGGTAAAACTTCTCCTGCCGGAGCTCTAAAACTAACATCAGCCTGATTGCTAAAAGGTGTTGGCTCAGGATTGATTTCAATCACAAAGGCACCATGGTTCTGGGCTTCAAATGGTAATTGTGCCGCAGGGTATATCTGAGTTGAAGTGCCGATAGAGAAAAAGATTTGGCAATCAATCGATGCCTGATAGGCCTCTAATAGAATTCTCCGCGGTAGATTCTCGCCAAACCACACCACATCCGGTCTAAACATGCCTCCACAATTACAGTAACTGAGAGTCGCCTCAATTTTTTGCTCCGGGTTCATTAAATCGCCACATTTAAAACATTTCTGTCTATGAATATTACCATGTAACTCAAGTACAGGTTCATTCCCAGCGCGTGCGTGTAAGCTATCCACATTCTGAGTTATAACCATTGATCTGGAAAATAGTTTCTGAAAATTAGTTATGGCGTGATGTCCCAGGTTTGGTTTCGTTTTTCGTGCGACTTTTGCTCTTTCTGCATACCAGCGTAATACCAGTTTTGGATTTTGCTGAAATCCCTCCGGACTAGCCAGCTTCATCGGGTCATACTTTGCCCAATAACCATCTGGATCTCTGAATGTGGAAATGCCACTTTCGGCGGAAATACCCGCCCCGGAAAAAAATACGACTCGATTCTCTTTACTAAATTTATCAAAGGGTATTCGTAGGGCATTCATCGGCTCAATATAGGTTAAGGTGCTGTCTTTCAAAACTTCGCAACAATTGTTTACTAATTCTTATTCTTTTCCAGCCTTCTTTTTTTTGTTTGATATCGTATCATTTGATATTTAATTAATATTATGAGCACTCATTACAATGGAAGCGATACTGAAAAGCTGGTCCTGGATACCTGGATTAAACTATCCCGTGCAAAAGAATCCATTGGAAGGGTTTTGCGCCAACATCTCGAACAGCAAAATATAACATTCACCCAATTTGGAGTCATGGAAATCCTTGAACACCGAGGACCCCTCTCATTAAAGGAGATCGGCAATAAGATTCTGTTAACCAGTTCCAATCTAGTTACCGTGATTGACAATTTAGAAAAGCATGGTCTTGTGACTCGGAAAAAGAATAAGCAGGATCGGCGGTCCATCATTATTCAACTCACCCCAAAGGGAGCAGACACTCTCCAGCCCATATTTCAAAGCCATCTTTCAGAATTAATGGATCGCTTTGACATCCTAACGGTAGAAGAGCAGAAAACTCTGGGGATCATATGCAAAAAACTTGGTCTTAATCAAAAGGAACAGCTACAATGAAAAATCTAAACACAATCGGCAGATATCTATTCACAGTGCCCTTTGCCCTTTTTGGTATCATGCATTTTTTCAGTGCCAGTCAAATGGCAGGCATGGTGCCCACCTGGGTTCCCGGAGGAATACTGTGGGTTTATTTGATCGGCTTGGCACTTGTCGCCGCTGCGGTAAGCTTCGTCATTCAGAAAAAAACCTATCTTGCAGGCCTCCTCACAGCAACACTCTTGTTTGTGTTTGTCTTCACCATTTATATCCCAGCGCTCATTGGTGGAGATATGATGGCAATGAGCGGTATCTTAAAAGATATAGGCTTGGCCGGTGGAGCCCTTATGCTCGCACATCAGTATAAAGACAAAGACTAGGTTGACTTATTAATGATTAATGTCATTCCGTTCCAGACCCTGGGACATGCCAATCACGGTTGGCTCGAAGCGCATCACCATTTCAGTTTTGCGAGTTATTATGATCCCCAGCGAACTGGATTTCCACCACTCCTCGTTTGGAATGACGATTTTATCAAAGCAGGTACTGGCTTTGATATGCATCCCCATGATAA
>JABMPR010000343.1 GCA_013202895.1 bacterium
CTAAATCACTTGACTTTAACTACAGTACCTTTGTTAGGCGACTAATGTATAGCCTCTTTAGCCCATTCCAAACTTCGCCAGGTTTGTATTGTGGCTGCCAGATACCAAACACCAACAAGTGGTCCAATATCGAATAAACCAGCCTCAGCAGGTGGAATTGGAAAGGGAATCAAGTTCAGTACGATGACCAGTGATCCGATTAAAAAACCCGATACCGAAAATGGCCATCCAAATCGCTTGTGAGAAATCATCGCGACGGCGAAACCCAGAGTACCCAAACCTATATAAATATCCCAGACAACATCTAAACCCAGCCAGACTCCTTGTATGGGCTGTCCCCGTAGAGAAACCTCGGAAAGTTCTCTGACTGCCAACTGGATTAGCGCCATAGCAGAAAATAGCAGCAATATTCGCAAATATGGATGGTTTATGAATAATGATGATTTGTCTGAGTCCGAGACTTCCCACCCCGATTGCCGGACCCAATAACGCTGCTAGGGTTGCCGTTAATCCGAGGGGTAGATTAACGAAGATGAGAATGGGGTAGAATATACTCGATAGAAGTCCTGCAACTATTCCAGCGATAATCCATTGAATTTCTATGGGCTTTTCCATCAATAACCTTCTCTTGTCCGCCTAACTGCGTGCTATGCACCTTTTTTTGTATCTAGTACTATTATAGATCTGCGGTGATGGGTTATTACCCACTTGTAAATAGTTCCGCTTAAAAAGCCAGGAGCCCCATAAAACCTAACCTTCGTGCAAGCGTTTGAGCGTTAGCCTGAATTATACGGCTGAACAAAAGCGTGTTATCCATCACAAATCCTTTTGCAGTTCCACTGTGCTCGTATTAGTTCAAATTAATTCAAACCAACTAAAAACCGAAGTATATCATGAGCAAGTCTCCCCTGCTGAGCTAGCTAAGGCGCGTTTGCCGCATAAAAAATATGGATCCAATATCTGTGTTGAAAGTGAAAGCCAGAAACTCAACCCCCGTTTTCCCTTTGTAATTTCAATACCCCACACGTAAACTGATGCCCGTAAACGGTCTGTAAAACGACAAACAAAATACAGGTAGGTAAATATGAATTTTCCCTGGAATATGTTTCTAGATCTTGGTGTCATTTCAATCGCTTTATTGTTGGCAACCTGGTTAAGGGCTAGAGTCCTCTTTTTCCAAAAATATCTTATTCCAAACGCTCTTACCGCCGGATTCATCCTCCTGCCTTTTTATAATTTTGTGGCGCCCTTTCTTGGGATGTCAGAGATCGGCCTGGGTGCTATTGTATACCACCTGTTGAGTATCTCCTTTATATCCATGAGTCTTAGAAAACCAGCCTATACCAAACGCAAGGGTGACAAAAGTGTATTTGGTACATCCGTTTCCATTATTTCCCAATACTCATTGCAGTCGCTCATTGGATTATTACTCACCTTTATGTTTATGAGTACGATCATGAAAACGCTTTTTCCGGCCTTTGGTTTCTTTATGCCGCTTGGTTTCGCTCTTGGCCCGGGTCAGGCTTATGCTATTGGAGAGGGTTGGGTTGACATGGGATTTAAGGGAGCACCCGATGTTGGGTTGACCTTTGCTGCGGTCGGTTATATGTGGGCATCCTTTGGCGGTGTTATTTTGATCAATATGGGCATTAGGCGGGGTTGGCTTGGCCAGGCTCAAATCGAGAAAATTAAGGCAAAGCGCTTTCGTTCTGGTGTGTTAGGTCGAGATGATGATTTGCAGGTAGGTTCTCGACTCACAACCGAGTCGGAGGCTATAGATTCGGCAAGTTACAATCTGGCCGTTGTTCTGATGGTCTACCTGTTCACCTTTCTCTTGCTAAAAGGTCTTGGTCTGGCTCTATCTTTTGCCGGAAATTTAGGGAATGACCTGGCGGTTAACCTGTGGGGGATCAGTTTTGTCTTCGCTGCCATGGTGGCACTGATAGTAAAAACCGTCATGATCAAACTCAAGCTGGAGCACACGCTAGACAATGGGAGTCTGACCAGAATCGCTGGAAACAGTGTGGATATCATGGTTGCTGCGGCAGTCGGTGCAATCTCATTAACGGTTGTCATGCAATACTGGCTACCCATCCTGGTGATTTCATCCATCGGGGGATTTGTGACCTTTGTCAGCGTGATTTGGATCAGTTCCAGGATTTTTGTGGACTATCAATTCCACCGGGCTCTTATAATTTATGGCGCCTGTACGGGAACGATGCCCACTGGCCTGGCTTTGTTAAGGGTGGTAGATCCTGATTTCGAAACTCCCGTTGCTACCGATTATATGTATTCAGCAGCCGTGACTTTCTTTCTGGTGATCCCCTTTATTCTGGCCATCAATCTACCGGCATACAGCGTGTCCAAAGACAATCCCTTGCTGTTCTGGGCGGCAGTTGGGGTCGCGCTGGCTTATTTACTCTTTGTCATCATTTCCCATCGCATCATTAGTGGAAAAAGAGCTTTTGGCCAGCTTGGGAAGCTCTGGTATGAGAAGTAAGCCTTTGGTGCTGCCGCCCTATGGGCTGGAAGCCTGGACAAAAAAATATCTCCTCTGAGCAAACGGCCTCCCGAAAGTCGCGCTTGGGTGTTTTCATGAACAGGCTGTTTAATTATTTCACGCAGTTTGTCTTAATGTCGCTCATGGTTGGATGTTCAGGGCTTGACAGTCAACAGCTTTCAAAAACTGAGTTCGCAAATATGGCTATCCAGGATTTTGGTGTCAGTTTAGACCGGGGTTACATTCGAGGCCAATTGGTTAATAACAGTACTTATTCAATTTCATCATGTATTATTAAATTCAGTCTCTACAAACTCGAGAAGAACTCTGAGTTGCTTCGTCAAAAACGCTACTTTGCCAAGACTGAAAACATTATCGACTCTTTATCCCTTGCTGGGATTGATCAAGAGGTTTCACGAGACAAAAGCACCGCCACTAAAATTCAACCAGAAATGACCCTCTTGTTTTCTAAAAACTTTGCAGTTAGAGAACGCCTTGAGCCTGGATATTCAACCGAGTTCTATTTTGAAGTCAAATTAGATTTCCAGGCTGATAATTACATTTATACAAAGGAAGTAATTGGTCTGAAAGGTGCTTGATTGCGTTGCGGACTTTGGGCTGCAACGGCGATTTTCAAGCCTCCCTTTATCTCCGGCTGGTTTTTTATCTGCTAGCGCCAGCTCCATTTATCCAGGGGGCGGGTAAAACCGAAACCCAATGAATAATACAGGTCATCCAGATTATTGGAACTGTGGTGTAAGCCAAGCATTGGTGTAAGTGTATAATCCGAGTTTTTTATTTTAATATGACGACCCAACATCAAATCGCTGGTTCTCAAAACTTGTGTCCTTGAGCGAAAATAATTGTACTGGGCAACCACAAAGAGCTTGTCGCCTCCTGCCATCAGCGTTGGATGATATCCAACAAAAGCCGTGTATGATTGCTCTGTCCAATATGATAATCCAAAATCAACTGCAACTTTGAAGGGCTGTTGCATGAATTGCCACTTAACATCCGACAGGACCGCCCCTTTTGACCAGGGACGACCAACTAGCTTGATTCCGGCTTCAACATTATGATTATATCCACGGCGAAAGAGCAGGCTCCCATCTGCCAAAAAGGCGCTTTCTTTTCCACTGCTGGAATCTTGAAATCCAATAATGTTGGTCATCCAGCTTATACCAATCCCGGCCGTTTCTTTTCCATCCGGAAGAACCCCCGGTCCCTGATAGGTTCCCATGGGGTAACAGGACATCAACAGAAACGCTGTAAACAATAAGCCAATATTTTTTAACATTTTTCTCCCTCGCCTGATAGCGTCAAGTTATTTTCAGGTGGTTTTAGATAAACTGTTTTTTTTCTTCAATTAGTACAAATCGATCAATTTTACAGGAGAGACATGAAGACGATACAATTCAGCGAACATGGGCAAAGTTCAGTATTAGAAGTTATTGATCTTGACCCACCCGTCCTGTTGCCAGGCCAGGTCCTGGTAGAAATTAAAGCTTCCGCTTTAAATCATCTTGATTTGTGGATCCGGCGTGGTTTGCCTGGTCTCGACATTCCCATGCCTCACATTCCTGGTAGCGATGCCGCTGGTGTTATCATTGATCTTGGTTCTGATATCCATAGCTGGAACGTTGGGGATGAGGTTGTAATTCAACCGGGAACATTCTGCCGAAATTGTCCTTCCTGTAAGGCTGGTCGAGAAGACATGTGTTCTGCTTATGGGATAATTGGAGAAACAGAAGCGGGGTTACAGCGGCAGCTTGTCGCACTGCCTGAAAGCAATCTTGGTCTGAAGCCTAAAAGCTTAAGTTTCGCAGAAGCGGCGGCACTTTCTCTCTCGGCATTAACCAGCTGGAACATGCTTAAAAACCGAGCAAAGCTCCAGTCTGGAGAGACCGTTCTCGTGTTGGGTGCTGGGTCGGGGGTGGGGGTTATGGCAATTCAAATCGCAAAACAGCTGGGGGCGCAGGTTATTGCCACGGGTGGCACAGAAAGAAAACGCATGCTGGCGCTGGAGATTGGTGCTGATGAGGTGTTGAATCATAGAGAGCCAGGATTTGGAAAACAGGTTAAACAGCTCACCGGTTGGCATGGAGCTGATGTAATAATTGAACATGTGGGAGAAGCTACCTGGGATGAAAGCTTGAAAGCCCTGGCTGTCGGCGGGCGGCTGGTAACCTGTGGTGCCACAACGGGAGTAAAAGGACAGGTGAATCTCCAACACCTTTTCTATAAGCGCCAGTCTTTGTTGGGGTCAACCATGGGATCAGTTTCAGATTTTCAAGCCTGCATCAAGCTTACTGAGCAGGGCGTTCTTAAGCCTGTAATTGACAAGGTTTTTTCTTTTGCTGATGTTCAGGCAGCCCACAATTATCTAGAGTTTCAGCATGACTTTGGGAAGGTTGTTCTGGAAGGCTGGGATTAAGTTTTTCTGAAATGAGTATCAATTCCTAGCCTCTCCTTTTCAGCCAGGTATGGATTTTATGGCGATCCAAAAATGCACCCATGTTTTTTGTTAGAAAAGAGGGCTTGTCAATAGCTCTAGTTATATGAAATTTAAAGCATGAAAAAACTCGGAGCAATTGTAGTAGCCACTCTTTTAGTGTCAGTAAATGGTGTTCTTTGCCAGACATTTGACAAGAATATTGTTGGTTACTTTGTACAGTGGGGAATCTATGCTCGGGATTATCATGTTCCAGACATACCAGCCGACGAGGTAAATGTGATCAACTATGCCTTCGCCAATATCTCAGAGGGTCAGATTGTACTGGGTGATCCCTATGCTGATATCGACCGGTTTTATCCAGGAGATTGTTGGGATCCTGGATGTGAGCGGGGATCGTTCCATCAACTACAAATTCTCAAAGAAGCATACCCTCACTTGAAAACCATGATTTCTGTTGGTGGCTGGATCTGGTCTCACTATTTCTCGGAGCTCGCCTCAACAGAAGAATCCCGGGTCTTGTTTGCTGCCTCTTGTGTCACCTTTATTCAGGAGTGGGGATTTGATGGTGTTGATATTGATTGGGAATATCCAGTAAGTGGGGGATTGCCAACCAATCTTTATAGTCCAGAGGATCGGGTCAATTTCACCTTGCTCTTAGCCGAGCTGCGCTCCCAATTAGATGCTGCAGGTGATTATCTGCTGACAATAGCTGCGCCTGCTGGTCCTGAAATTATTGTTAATATTGAGGTTGAGCTTATCTATCAGTATCTGGACTGGATTAATATTATGACTTACGACTTTCATGGACCCTGGGGCTCTGAGGCAGATTCTGTTACAAATTTTTTGTCCGCACTTTACCCCTCTGAGGAAGATCCGCTGGAAGAACCATTTCACTCATACTTCAACCTGTCAGCTGCAGTACAAACCTATCTCGATCTTGGTGTTCCATCTGGAAAACTGCATGCAGGCCTTCCCTTTTATGGTCGGGGATATGCAAATGTGGCTGATGCCAACAATGGGCTGTTTGTCGGGTGGTCTGGCCTGCCTCCCGGTACCTGGGAGAATGGCACTGCTGATTATTGGGATCTTGAGCAAAATTATATCGATGTGAATGGGTATACTGAATACTGGCATGAAGAAGCCATGGTCCCGTGGGTCTTTAATCCAGCGACTCAGGTGATGTATTCCTATGAGAATCCAGCTTCGATCACAGCCAAGGTGGATTACGTGTTGAGTCAGGATTTAGGTGGCATCATGTTTTGGGAGTTTAGCGGTGACAAATTTGATGTGTTATTGAGTGCTGCATATGAAGAATTAAATGCTATCAATGAAACTTGTGATTTGCCTGGTGATGTTACCGGTGATGATGAGCTGAACATTCTCGATATCGTGAGTCTTGTAGGATATATTTTGGGTAGCATCTCCGACTTGAATCAAGAGGCTTGTGCAGACGTAAATTTTGACTCCCAGGTTACGGTTCAGGATGTTGTTTTACTCGTGAATATTATTTTAGAGATTAATCCCTAAGGCGCATTGTCGTCGGTTAAGTCTTTTTTTTTCTGTTTTTTGATCCATTGTATTGCTCCGCTTTTTAGGCTCTCTGGAATATCTTTCATGAATTAATAAAATACATGAATTACATTATCTATATCCATCTTTTAGCAATTCTTGATTGTCTTAATGAGTAAATCTTTTCTTGTTTCTCCCCTTGCTCATCTCCAAAATTGCATTTCGCTTTCCTTCGTTGTATCTTTACTCGTCTCTTTTCACAATATCAGGGGTTTGATACCATGAGATTTCTACTGATCGAAGACCAAAAAGACGTCCGCAATCTTTTAGAAACCTTTTTAGGTGACTTCGGGGAATGTGATATGGCTGAAGACGGAATAAAGGGTTTAGAGGCGGTTTTTAAATCTCTTGAAGAAGAAACACCCTATGATGCCGTTTTTCTCGATATTATGATGCCAAAGCTCAGGGGACAGCAAGTTCTGCAGAAAATTCGCAAGCTGGAGGATGCTAAAAATATTCTTCCCCAAAAAAGCACTCGGGTCATCATGGCGTCCGTCCTGGGTGACAGTGAAAATGTCATGGAAGCCTTTAAATCTCAGGCAAATGCTTACCTCGTGAAACCCATTATGCGCGACAAATTGATTAGCACTATGAAAAAAGCCGGGTTGGCGATTCCCGGTTAACTTTTTTCATTTAATAACGAAGACTATAACGGTGTGCGCAGGTACACCTTTTTTGGTTCACCGAAAAACGATCAGGTTTTTAACTCCTTCAGGTCTTTGTATAGGTCTAAAGAGTCAGGATTAGCCAACGCAGATCGATTCTGAACCACTTTACCCTGGATGATTTTTTTCACGGCGATCTCGACCTTTTTACCATTAATTGTATAGGGGATGTCTTTGGTCTCCAGAATTTTGGCCGGAACATGGCGGGGACTGCAGTTTTTACGAATTAAGGACTTTAGTTGTGCTGTCATTTTTTCATCCAGGACTTCATTGTCCACTAGTTTTACAAACAGGATTACTCGTTCATCATCCTCCCAGGGCTGTCCCACCACCAGGCTGTCAGCAATCTGGGGAAGATTTTCTACCACGCTA
Source organism: bacterium (assembly GCA_013202895.1). GTDB lineage: Bacteria > Fidelibacterota > UBA8477 > UBA8477 > JABMPR01 > JABMPR01. Next base: position 7,562 of record JABMPR010000343.1, read on the forward strand.
TAGATCTCTGCTGTACCGATTCTAACTCCACCGGGGTTTAGCGTGGCGTCTGATCGACCAAAGATCCGTACGCCGCCGTGGTCATTTATTTCGATATAATCACCGTGTCGCCATATTCCCGGGTAATCAGCAAAATAGGCCTCGTGGTATTTTTGTCCATCCGGGTCATTCCAAAAATAGATGGGCATGGATGGAAAGGCCTGGCTACACACCAACTCACCTGGGGCATTCAAAACTCCCTTTTCTGAATCATCGAATGCCTCGACTTTCATTCCCAGACCGCGACACTGTAGTTCTCCACGGTATACAGGAAGGATTGGGTTGCCCAGGGCAAAACAAGAGACGATGTCAGTTCCTCCGGATATAGAGGCCAGGAGCAGATCCTGTTTGATATCACGATAGACAAAGTCAAAGCTTTCCTCTGACAGGGGGGATCCGGTGGAAAGCACTGTTCGAAGGGCGTCGAGCTTAAACAAAGAGCCTGGTTTAGATCCTGCAGATTCAAGCGCATCCAGATATTTTGCGCTGGTGCCAAAAATTGATATATCCAATTCATCGGCTATCTCCCACAAACTCTCAGGTCCTGGATAAAACGGGTTTCCATCATAGAGTACCAGGGTTGCGCCAACTGCCAGGCTGCTTACCAGCCAATTCCACATCATCCAACCGCAGGTTGTGAAATAAAAAATTGTGTCCTCGCGTTTGAGGTCACAATGAAGCTTGAGCTCCTTCAGGTGCTGGATCAGGGTGCCCCCGGCGGAGTGAACAATTGATTTGGGTAGCCCGGTGGTACCTGATGAGTACATGATATATAGTGGATGGTCGAAGGGCAGGGGTGTGAAAGTTATTTTTGAGGCGTCATTGTTGATAAAGTCATCCCAGTGAATGCTCCCTGTGATATTTGATATATCAGCCTTCTTGGTATAGGGAATCACTACGACATGTTCCACTGAGGGTAGTTCGGTGAGAATCCCTTTAAGCTTTTCCAGTGAATCGAATCTTTTTCCACCATAGAAATATCCATCGGCTGCAAAAATAATCTTTGGTTCAATTTGAGAGAAACGATCCAGCACACCCTTGATGCCAAAATCTGGTGATGATGAAGACCAGGTTGCTCCCAGGCTAGAGGCTGCCAGCATTACAATAACGGTTTCCGGCAGGTTGGGAATAAAGCCTGCAATCCGATCCCCACGCTCAACACCAGCTCTTTTCATTGCTTCAGCCGTTTTTGCCACCAGGATATAAAGCTCGGCATAACTTAGACTGCGTTGAACCTGGTCTTCTCCCCTAAACTGAATGGCTGTCTGGTCATCTTGAAAACGTAGCAGGTTTTCTGCATAATTCAATGTGGCTCCCTCAAACCATTTTGCACCTGGCATTTTTGTTATATCGTCGACAATATTGGTATGTTCTGAATGAGCTATAATACCGCCAAAGATCCACATCTCCGACCAAAATTCAGCAGCATAAGTTAGAGACCAGCGATAAAGATCGTCGTAGGTAGCGAGATCTATTTCGTATTTCAGGTTGACCTGCTGACAAAACTGAGTTATTTGAGCCTGTTTGATTTGAATATCGCTCGGTGTCCAGAGAATCTTGTTTGTCATTTCAAGTCCTTGTTTTATGCTACTCATCAAGTGGTTTGATTTTAGCCCGGAGTTGTTTTAAGCGGCTACGTTTGGTCTTTGATTCAAGTCTTTTTGAAATTGACGCGTGGGTGGGTTTGGTTGCTTTGCGCTTTTTGGGCTGCTCCTGGGCTTTTTGGACAATTTTGTCCAGTCGCTTCAGGGCTGCAAGTCGATTTGCTTCCTGGTTTCGGAATTGCCTGGCCGTTATTGTAATGATGCCCTTTGCTGATATACGACGATCGCGCAATTCCAAAATGATCTTTTTAATATGCTCCGGCAAGCTTGATTTTTGGCTGTCGAAACGGAGTTGAATAGCAGAGGCAACTTTATTCACGTTTTGACCCCCGGGACCGCTGGAGCGAATGGCTTTTAATTCCACTTCCTGTTCGGGTATCTGGATTGAGGTCATTTCCAGAGGTTTATCCTATGGTCGTTGAAAGGACACCCAGCGCCTGGATTTCAACATCTACCTGATCGTTCTTCTTCAGGGCTTGTGCTTCTCTAACAATATTGGGGCTGCCCGATAAAAAGATGTCTCCTGGTTGAACATTGGTTCGGGATGCTGCCTGCATCATCTCGGAAAAATCGAATTTCATTTCTTTGAGTCGACTCTCTCCGATTAAGGATCCGTTAACCTTGATCTGCATATCCAAATTGAATCCTTTGCCCAGCTTCAGTGGCTCCAGCGTTTCAGCAACCATTAAATAGGGTCCCAGGCTGGTACACATTCCACAGGAAAGGCCTTCGGATTCCCTGGATAGCAACTTGATATCGACCCAGTTGTTGGCAACACAATATCCAGCGATTTGTAGGGTCGAGCCCACTTTATTCCCTGCAATAATTGCGGCTATTTCACCCCGGGCAGAAAGTCCGGGTTGTCTAAGGGTGCTCTTGTGTCCCAGGAGAGTTTGGGTGTTACCAAAACTAAATCCCTGGTTTTCCTTTTCATCAAAGGCATTAAAATATCGCATTCCGGGAGGGTCCGGGATTGGTGCAAAAAACACAATCTCTGCTTCAGGCAGGGCAAGCGGTCGATCATATACACTCAGGTTTTCAAACCCTATCGACTGAAATGCCCACTCAAGTTGCTTTAGTATGGGTAAAGAGCGGTCCCACTCATTGAGCACCAGCTTCATAGATGACGCTAGGTTGAGAAAATCCTTGGCGTTACGATCTTCCTTCATCCACAAAGATGCACGCATCACATCCACGGCATAATTTTTCAGTGAAAAAGCCAATCTTGGTTCCATGCTCTGGTCCAGACCATATGAGAGTAATTTCATATAATGATCCTATTTTATAATGTTCTTTAAAGATGCACCTGTTGAGTGATTCCTGAAAGTAATTTTAACTCTATCAAAGAGATTTCGGGTGCTTTCGTTGCGGGGTGTTGACTTAATTCTTTATATATTGTTCTTTCTTCCTCAACATTGGGTTCTTAATCTGATACCGGTTTTGGAGCCTAAAAAGACTGCTCCAGATTTGGGGAGAAAGCGCTTGACGACCATTTTTACATCAATCAGAAATAGACCTCTTCTCATCCTGGTCTCCTTATCTACTGTATGGGTGATGCTTTATATGAGTCTATTCCCTTTTGCCACTTTTTTTGTGAGGCGCATTGGTGTTGACCCGCATAGTTCTATTGGACAGGCCCTGGCGTTCTTTGTTTATGATGCACCAAAAGTCCTGCTCTTGCTTACAGGAGTGGTTTTTCTCATGGGGGTTATAAACACATGGTTCACTCCGGAGCGAACGCGTGCTTTACTTTCTGGACGAACCCCTGGTCTGGCGAATATGTTGGCTGCATCTCTAGGTGTGGTTACTCCTTTTTGCTCGTGTTCAGCAGTTCCTCTCTTTGTTGGATTTATTCAGGCTGGAATTCCTCTGGGGGTAAGCCTTTCTTTTTTGATCGCAGCTCCCCTGGTTAACGAGGTGGCGCTAACACTACTCTTTGGCCTTTTTGGGTGGCGGATTGCTCTGCTATATCTAGCGTTGGGACTGTTTATCGCAGTGGTAGCAGGCTGGTTTATGGGCCAGCTGCGCTTAGAGCGATATCTTGAAAAATGGGTGCAGGATATTCCAAAAAAAGCGCCTGTCTTTCAGTCCGTGGGGCAGACGTTATCCGAGCGTTTGAACGGCGGGTATGATTCTGTGAAGGACATTGTAGGAAAACTGTGGCTTTTTATCGTTTTGGGGATCGCTGTTGGCGCATTCATCCATGGCTATGTTCCCAGTGGTCTTATGGCACGCTTTATGGGAAAAGATGTGTGGTGGTCTGTACCCCTGGCTGTGATTATTGGTGTGCCAATGTATAGTAGTGCTGCCGGTATCATTCCCGTGGTTCAGGCTTTGCTAGCAAAAGGAGCAGCGCTGGGAACCTCGCTTGCCTTCATGATGAGCGTTATCGCGCTTTCGTTGCCAGAGTTGATTATTCTCAGAAAAGTTCTTAGTCTGCGTCTCATCGGAGTCTTTGTCAGTACCGTCGCCATGGGAATTCTCCTTGTCGGTATAGTTTTTAATCTTGTTTTTGTAGGAGATGTACAAATGAATGATATCAAGATTTTAGGGGTTGGTTGCGCTAAATGTGAGAGCACATATGCTTTATTTGAAGAGGTGGCACAAGAGAAGTGGAAAACCATCAAGCTTGAGAAGGTTGATGAGATAATGGAGATTATGGCTTACGATGTGATGTCAACTCCGGGGGTCGTTATTAATGGAGCTTTGGTACATCGGGGAAGTGTCTCTTCTCGTGAACTTGTCGAAGCCTGGCTTGACGAGGATTAAAAAGTTTTTACAGTCTTTCGCTCAGGGATGAGTTTTCGTTTATTTTAATTTCGCAGAACTTCAGATGTTTTATTGTTTGAGCCTCTTGTACACTTTCTGTTTGTTATTGTAACCTGTTTTCAAGCTTCGCTCTTTACTTTTAGAAGCTTTAGCAATGTATACCTGAATTATTTTTATCTGCCTAACTTACGATTATCATGTCCAATATTGTATTCTTAGATTGGCCTTTATTCCAACTGAAAATTCAAATTAATGGTTTTATACCCATTCTTTCTTTAACCTTCCTTACTGAAGATCAGACCCGTGATTGTTGACACCCTGTAGCATCTCCTGGTTCTGGTGTGTTGCCTTTTTTTCCACTTGAATCCTTTTTGCTTCTTGTCAGCATCAGTCATAATGGCTTGCGTATCGCTGCATATCAGTTGTATTGTGTTGACTTGCGGGTGTTATTTATCTTTCCCACTTTTTTTATATCATTCTGTCATAAATGTGGTGGATGGAGAGAAAATATGGATTAAGTAGTGATTATTCAAAAGCTATCAGGCTTGGAGTGTTCTTTGGAGTGGCAAAATTACAATTAAACTATGTTTTACTTTTCAGGGCTTCAAATAGAACGTATTTGGGTTTTTCCATTCCAAGTTCGTTGTATGTTGATTGCGCGGCGTCATTATTTATTTCAACATATAAGCGCAATCCAGCAATATCTTTTTTCTCTCTTACAGTCTCTTCGAGATGTTCGTACATTCTTTTACAAACGCCCTGTCTCCTGAATTCCTTGTCCACGTAAACGCTCTGATTCCACCAGAAAAGACCATTACGCCAATCGCTCCATTCGAATGTGATTAGTAAACAGGCGATAATTCTGTTCTCCAGCTCGCTTACAAGATAAAATCCTTTTAGGGGGTCCGACATGACGGCCTCAACGCCCTTTTTTAGGATCGTTGGATCTAATTCTAAAGACTCTGTTTCCATCGCCATGGCAGTGTTGAAAGCTGTATTTTGTGGAACATCCTGTGTTCCTGCTTTTCTTACATGGGGGATCATGCTTTATTCGGAATCCGTTTTCACCTTATAACCAATTCTATCGTAAGGATTAATTACACTTGAAATGATATTTCTTAAGTGGGCATTTATTCTCTTTAAATACCTAAAATACAGGGCGAAGACAGTCTGGCTCGACCCGGAGAGGTCTTTGTGCTCCTTAGCTAAAAAACTGTTTATGTAGTCATCACAGACTCTGCCAATTTCCTTTGTTTCTGTGTACATCTCCAGCGCTAGATCTTCATCACCTTCTTCGACACACTCTGCTATTTTTGAAAACATTTTCTTAATGGATTTCTCAATGTCATGAAGGATCACTGTCGCATCTATCTTAGGTAATTCTTTGGGATGCATTTCTGTTAGATCAACGATATTTTTGATATAATCACCTATTCGTTCAACATCAATAATCACCGTTGACAAAACCAGTCCGGCAACAATACTTTCGCTCCCCTGAATGGATAAATGCGTGATCACCTTTCGCCGAATGTCTCGTTCATATTTGTTAATTAGTTTATCTTTTTTGAAAATTAATTTTTGGACAGCGGTTTTATTCTCTCCCCAGAGAGATTCAACTGCATCATCAAACATCTCAGCGTCCAGACTAATGGCTTCATATGCCATTGACCAGGCCTCGTTTAATAAGTTATCTGCTGTCCATAATTGTTTTAATTCTTTCCACATGATGTCACCTTTTATCTTATTAAGACATAATTATAAATATTATTGGTACAAAGAATATCATTGAATATCCCACTAGAAATATCGCCAAGTTTTTCTTTGAAGTAGAAACAAATTCACTGACAGTTTCAGCAAGTCCTATAGGTATTTTCTTTAAGGGATAGAAAATGAATATACCAAATATGTTAAAAACGAGATGCGCAAATGATGCAGTCACAGCGATGGGGTTTCCGGTAGCTAAGGCCGCCAGTAGGGCAGTCCCGGTAGTTCCAATATTTGCACCGAGTGTATAAGGAAATATTTTTCTAAGATTTACAATACCGGCTCCGGCTAGCGGTACGATCAACGAAGTTGTAACGGAACTACTTTGTACAATAAACGTCATGACCGCTCCCCAGAACATTCCCAGGGCATCATTTTTAAACAGATATTTATTAATAATTAATTCCATTTTATTTACAACCAATGATCTAATTGTTTTAATTAGAAAAGCTAAAGCAGCAAACATGCTTAATACAGATATAATAAGCAATAGGATTTCCTTGAATGGTAGACCACTTATTATAAAGTCTATTTGATGAATAACCGGGTCCAATATTGCTTTAAGTGGATTAAATAGTTTCATTCCCCCTACACCCTGAAAATATTTGTTCATAAAGATGGCTGTGCTTTGAATGAAGTGAAATTTTAATTCTAATGGAAAAAGAAGAATAACTGTGCAAATATTGTAAAAATCATGGACCACCCCAGCAGAAAACGCCCTCTTAAATTCGTTCTTTCTACCGATGTGACCCAATGATACAAGTGTATTTGTCACCGTTGTGCCAATGTTTGCGCCCATAATGATTGGGATTGCATTTTCTAAATTGACTACCCCTCCAGCAACAAGACCGACAACTATTGAAGTTGTGGTTGATGAACTTTGAATTAATGACGTAGCTACAATTCCGATAATAAGAGCTGTAAAGGGATTGGATGTTGTTTGAAGCATCGCTTCCGCAAAATCTTTTCCAAAGAGTTTAAAACTATGTCCAAGTAATTTTATGCTTAATAAAAACAGATAAACTGTTATAATTACAGTTAATGTTTTTATTATCTTTTGTCGTAGTTCCGGATTCACTGAATCCCCTTTATTTGATACACTTTTTCTCCAAGCGACGTCTGTATTTCTCTTGGCCTAAATTATTGCCAGTTGAATGAATGTAATCCTGACCTCTGATCAGTCAATTGCTTTTGCAAATATTTTTTATTTAGTCATGTATAAGGCGGTCGACACCAATTGATCTTGGTAATTCTTGCACATTGGACAGCAGCTCTCATGGTCTACTATCCTTGTAAAATGGTAAAATACGTTTTACTAGAAAAAGTGAAATATCAGTGGATGCATTTAAAAAGGAGACTTTTACGGTGAAGGTGTATTCACAAATTTACATAATTAATAATATGGAAGCTAATAAGACGATGTTAACCAGGGACCAACAAGTCGGTATAATACTATAAATAGTTATTTTAATTATATAGTAGTAGTAGTTACGTAGTTCATTTTTGTTGACAACTGTTGGTGGATGAGTACGTAAGTTCATAAAATACATGCTATTAGGTGAACGATATAGACACCATGTTTTGTTTATATCTTATGAAAAAATGTTGATTAGTGTTTTGCGGCTGTTGTCAATTCAGCCCTTTACTCACATTATTCTTTATGGGTATTCCTGAAAAGCCGATGTTGACAAAGGTTATGTGAATTGTGGTGATAATTAAAGAAGACTTCTGTAAAGACAAAAGAATCAAGCCTCAATTTACAAACGATACTCGAAAAGAGTGTGAATAACTCGAATCAATCAAAAGGAAATCTATCATCTTAAAGTGAATTAAAAAGGATTTCAAAATATTCAGCAATAAGGATCAAAAGAGGGAAGAATCGAAACTGAAGACACTCCAGATATAGAAAAAGGTATTACTTAAAAAGTACCGAGATATAATAGCAAGTCAATGATTTAGCCACAGATAGCTTGATAAGAGAAGACTAGTGTCAGGTGATCTATTTGAGCTGAATATACATCCGCTCTCGTTGATCATTTATCCAAGTCTGGTAGCGATCGCGCTTTTTAAACTCCAGGGACATTGATTCAACTTCTGACCAGTGATCAGCCAGATTGACTTTGCCACCGGCAACACGAGAGTGAACCATTATTAGATGGTATTGATCGGCACTAAAAACGGGCATAGATAGATTTTCCAGTGGAATATTAAGTAACAAGTCATGGATATCTTCTGGCAGAAGGGATATGTCAGTAAGACCCATTCTACCCTTTAATGAGCGCACATATTCATCAGCTACCAAAGAATCAACTTGATCAGCAATGCTGGTTTTTCCAGATAGAATATTTTCGCGGATGGCTTCAAGCTTATTTGATGTAAACTGCCGGTCCACTTCATCTGGCTCTGGCATTAAGAGAATGTGGGAAACTTTGATCTGGTCCCCCGCTCGTTCATCAAGCCTTAGTAAATGTAAGCCAAACTGAGTTTCTACAATACCGCTCAACTTGCCTGGACTTAATGCAAAGGCGGCATCTTCAAAGGGTTTCACAAAAACGCCACGACCTACAAAACCAAGGCTTCCCCCGTTAGCGGCCGACCCGGGATCTTTAGAGAATTGTTTTGCGGCGTCTTCAAATGAAATTTTCCCAGCAAGAATATCCGCCTTGAGCTCCAGAAGCTGACCCGAAAGCCGCTCAAGCTTACCTGTACCAAGTTCCACAGGGATGGAAAGAATGGAAAAGTCAACCTGGGGATTTTTATCTGGAAAACTGTCCTGCCAGGTCATATAAAAATCTTCTACCTCTCGCCGACTCACTTTGATATCACTAAAGAGCTCCATTTTAACCTGTTCTACCAACAGATTGTTTCTAATCTGGTCTTCGTAATATGATTTAATTTTATAGTTGTCTACACCGAAAGCATCGGCGGCTTTCTGCAGGCTGCCGTATTGCAGCTCAATATTTTTCAAGGATTGTTCAAGCTGCATTTCTACGTTTCGATCTTCCACCAGAATGGTCTCCTGGCGAGCATACTCAAGGAGAACCTGTTGGTTTAGAAGCTCCTCCAAAGCCCGCGCCCTAAGTTGCTGTAAGACATCGGGAGAGGAATAGGCGTTGACTTTGGTCTGCATGGCAAACAGTTGGGTCACCTGATTTACTTCAGAATAGAGAATCGCTTTTTCCCCAACAATAGCAGCAACACCATCGATGAGCTGTTGAGCTCCTAAGGTTAAACCAAAAAGCAAAGAAAGAAGAAATATGACGATACGCATGTAATACCTATTCCGTAGTAATTTCATAAAGGATATCATTGTTAAGCAGCAGGCTTCCAGCTTTTCTAAGGCTATCAACAAGCTGTGCTTCTATTTGACGTTGACGATTAATTGATAAGCGAGCAGCAATCTCTTCCCACACCTCTTCAAGACTTTTAAGAGACCCTCGGTCATGCCACGTTCTGACTTCAACAAGATGATATCCGAGATCTGACTTGATAGGACCAAAAATACCTTCGCGCTTCTTTTTTAGAAGATATTCCTTAACCTCCGGAAGTAGATTCTCGACCTTAAAAAGACCGGTTTCTTTTGGGCACATGGCAACCAGAGCCTGTTTCTTTTCGAGGTCACCGTCCGCAATCGCCCGCTCTAATTCGCGCGCATCATTTCTTGAGGACATTAACACATGGAACCCGAAAAACTCATTGCTCTGTCGCTGGAAAGAAGACAGGTTTTTCTGGTAATAAGCCTCAATTTCATCCTGATTGATATTACCCCTGTCTTTTAACACAACATCAAGCTGTTTGTCTGCCAGCAGTCGCCGACGATAAGTTTCTACGCGGTAATTGAAAACAGGATCGCGATGAATGAGATTCTTTTCCGCTTCCTGGGCCAGGAGTGTTTCTCTAATCCAGTTCTCCACCAGGAGAGACTTTTGAAGACTGTCCAGCGAGACAAAACCCGGAAACATGAGAACAAGATCATCTAGTAACAGCTGATCATGGTTCACTTTTGCTACGAGATTATCAGAGTTATTATCTGAACAAGCCATCACCCCCAGGAAAAGGGTTAATACAGCCAAAAGAAAGGTTTTTTGCATGTTTCTCGCTTTGGCTATTCGCTCGTTGCCCCTGCATAAAAGGCGTGGACTGCAGCATAGTTGACCTTAACCGGATATTCCTTGACAAGCTCGGAATAAACCTCACCATTTCGCTTGCTGCGTAAATCACCCAAAATCTCCGTTCTTACGCGACCCTTGACCTTATTATAGGGCTTTGCACCTTCAGGAATAATGCTTTCCAGTTTGATTATGGAGTATCCGTTTCCGAGCTTTATGGGTCCAGCAAACTCACCAACGGCCATGGTAAAAGCCTTTTTCCCCATCAAGCCATAACGACCCTCCTGAAACGGTGGTAGCTCCCCACGATTCTCTTTGGTAGCCTTTCGCTCAGAATAGCGACCAGCCAACAAATCGATCATTTCCCCAGCATCAACACGCTTTTTCAGGTCAACAGCAAGCAAGCTGTCTTTGACAAAAATTTCTCTAACCTGAACCTTGCGTTTTTCACTATACTTGGAATCTTTGTTTGCCTCATAGAACTCCAGAAGTTCCTCGTCTGTGGGATCCAGATTTTCATTAATCTCCTGAGAGACAAAAGCATCATAAGCATAACGCTCGACCATTTCATCGATTTTTTCAGAAAAAGCGACCTCCTCAGCATATTTTTCAGCGTCGCCATAACGAATGATCAGCGTCTGGGTAACCAGTTGATCCAGCATAGAAAGGAGTTGATTTTCGGATTTAAAACGAGGTTTTTGACCATCATCCAGCACGCTTAACTCTTCTATAATCCAAGCACCCCCGAGCTCTTCATCGTGCAGACGAAACAAAGGAGCTTGAAAATTCAGTTTTTCGAAAACATCATCCATGGCGAGTTGTTTAAAGGAGGATTTTTCGAAAAGCATGAAAAAAGTATGGATGTTGTCAGTGTTTAGTTTAAAACCAGCATCCTTTTTCTGTCCCTCTAGAAAAGCAGTTGCTGCCTTGTTCAGCTCCTGGCCTTTGTCTTTGCGGGATTGATTCTTGAGAGCTACTTTTTCTTCTTCGAAAGAACCGCGCTTCACGTCCCGTTTTGCCTCCAGCTTAATAACGTGAAATCCAAACGAGGTCTCAACAATATCAGAAATCTCACCAGGTTCTAATAAAAAGGCCGTTTCCTGAAAAGGACCGACCATTTTTCCCCAGCCAAACCAACCAAGATCTCCACCGCTATCTTTACCTGAAGGGTCGTCGGTAAATTCAGTAGCCAGATCTTCAAAGCTTTCACCGGCAGAAAGGCGACTTTTTATCTGACCCATCAATGCCAGAGCATCAATCCGTGTTCGTGTTGCTTCAGAGCGAGGGGTGCCTTCAAACTGCAGTAAAATATGACGTGCGTTTAACTCTGTCCCGGTTTGCTCATACGTTTCACGGAGGTATTCGTCAGTAATTACCTTATCCATAATGGCTCGATCATAAACATACTGAAGCATCTGTCTGCGCTCAGCCTTTGCTTTTTTGTCCTGAATGTCAGGATCAGCATCTAGCCCCCGATCGAGAGCGGCGCGTGTGAATACCAACCGGCGGACAAATTCATCGACCTTCTCGTCGATCTGACTATTGTCTTTGTCTGCAAGGCGCTCGGCAGGGTTTTTTGCAGTAAAATCATCCAGGGCTATGATATTGCCGTCGATGGTTGCCAGGACATCGTTATCCATATTGGAACACGTGAACAGGAAACTGAGAAGACTCAGCGTAAGAAGGGGCGGGGCGAAACGAAATTTCATTTGATTAACCTTTTAATTATATTAGACTTAAGTTTTATTGCCATGGTCGGGAAATTTAGACGAGCGAACAAGGCTTTCCAAGAATATTCGAAGGGTTTCGAGGGGTGGTACGGCACTTTCATTTATCAGTATAAAAGTCAGGGTTCGATTATTCATTATCTCACAATTTTTACCAGTTTCTCCGAGTGCTTTTGACAGGCTTTTAATGATCTCAGTCCCTGCTTGTTCCACATGCTCCGGTAAAAAATCACACTGGATTCGATTGCCCCGAATAACAAGACTCCTAAGACCAAGCGCTTGCCCAAGAAGTTTCACCAGCGCGGCGTTAATCAGACTGTGGGTCGGTGTAGGCAGGCGTCCAAACCTTTCCCTGAGTTCACCTTGTAAAAGATGCAGGCTGTCCACAGATTTCGCCTCAGCGATTCGACGATAAGACGCAACCCTTTCATTGGTGCTTTCTATGTAGGTTGCAGGAATTTGCATTTCCTGGTTGATAAGCGTCATGTCTGGCGGGGGAAAGACGACGGCCTTTTCTGGGGACAGCTCTTTGAGTGTCTCGAGGGTATCTTTTAGAATTTTTGTGTAGAGATGATACCCAATATTTACGATATGACCGCTTTGTTCGGTTCCAAAAACATTACCGGAACCTCTAATTTCTAGGTCACGCATAGCGATTTCATACCCCCCTCCGTAGTGTGCATGTCTTTCAAGGGCATTTAAGCGCCTGATAGCATTGGCACTCAACTTCCGGAAACCAGGAGCAAGAAAGAAAGCCCAGGCTTTTCGATGAGACCGCCCAACCCGCCCGCGGAGCTGGTAGAGCTGTGAAAGACCCATAGCGTCAGCCCGGTTCACAACCAGAGTGTTTGCGTTAGGTATATCAAGACCGGATTCCACAATTGTTGTTGATAGAAGCACATCAAACTCGCGGTGAAAAAAGCCCAGCATGACCCTTTCCAGCTCTCGCGAACCCATCTGACCATGTCCCAGTCCAAACCTCACCTCGGGTAGCAAGACCTGAAGACGCTTGAGCATTATCCCAATAGACTCAACCCGATTATGTACAAAAAAGACCTGACCACCCCGATCTACCTCTCTTAAGACCGCTTCCCGAATCCGTTTCTCATCAAAATCCATGATAATAGTTTCTATTGGCTGACGCTCTTTCGGGGGGGTCTTCAGCATGGAAAGGTCACGAGCCCCCATGAGCGACATTTGAAGCGTTCGGGGGATCGGAGTTGCTGTCATAGATAAAGAGTCCACCGAAAGCTTCATTTCTTTGATCCGCTCTTTGTGTTTTACACCAAAGCGATGTTCCTCATCAACAACAAGAAGGCCAAGCCTTTTAAAAACAACATCTTTGGACAAGATACGATGAGTGCCGATAACCACATCAAGAGAACCTCGCGCTAGGTTTTTCAAGCTTTCTTTGATCTGACCTGGGGTTCTAAAGCGGGAAAGAACACCAACGCTGACGGGAAAATCTGTAAACCGCTCTAAAAACGTTTCATAATGTTGTTGGGCAAGCACGGTTGTGGGTACCAAAACGCCAACCTGCTTAGAATCGTTGACCGCTTTAAAAATTGCCCGCATAGCAACTTCGGTTTTTCCAAAACCAACATCACCACATAAAAGACGGTCCATGGGGTGAGAAGACTCCATATCGCGCTTAATTTCTTTAACCGCCTGGAGTTGATCGGTGGTTTCATCGTATATAAAAGAAGCCTCCAGCCGCTTTTGGAAATCTGTATCTGAACTAAAACTAAAACCCTCCTCTACCAATCGACCTGCATAGAGCTCCATTAACTCAGAGGCGTAATTATCAACAGCTTTGCGGGTTTTGAGTTTGACCTGATCCCAGTCAGTTGTTCTCAGCCGCGTAAGTTTTGGGGCAGTTTCAGAGTGAGACTCATATTTGTGGACGCGGTGCATTTTTTCGACAGGCACATACACGCGGTCACCAGCATCATATTCAAGAGCCAGCACCTCTTGACGGGTCTTATTTACAGGGATCAACTCAATCCCCAGATATTTACCGACTCCATAATCGAGATGGACAACCACATCACCCTCTTCAAAAGACTCAACCCGGGTGGCAGGGTTTGTTGGAAAAATGCGAGGTACGATGCTGCGTTTTCTGCTTCGCCCAAAAATTTGGTGGTCTGTTAGGACGGCGATATTGTGGCCGTAGTCAACAAAACCTGAAGACAGAGAAAGACGAACGGTCTCAAAGCGATAACCCTCGAACAAAACGAGCAGGCGGTCAAGCTGAATGCCACTGTCGGCACAAATAAAAACCTGAAAATCCTCCTCATTCAAGTAGTGCAAGCGAGCACGAAATGCGTCCAGATTCCTCTGGAAGTTTGCCTGGACCTCAACATTTAGCGTCAACAGCCCAGCGTTTTTACCCTGGAGGAGATATCGGGTATACTTTTTTCTGTTTTTTTCCAGCAATTCTGCAATCCTGGAAGAGTTCGTGTCTTCCAGCAAGGGCTGGTATTGAACAAAACGAACCTCTGCAGGGATAGAGTTTATAAATGGGTCGACAGAACTCTGCTCAAAAGGATTTTCCGAAAAGAGCGAAAAAGTCGCTAGCTCACGCCCCGACCTCTGAGAGGCAGGGTCAAACTCGCGAATCGACTCCAAAGTGTTGCCCAAAAAATCTAACCTTAATGGTTTGTTTCTATCACCAGGAAAGACATCAAGAATACCACCCCTAACAGCAAAGCAGCCAGGCTCTACTACAAAAGACTCTCGTTCAAAGCCCAGATTAACAAGTTCCTGTTCAAGACCCCCAAAGGGATAATCCTCACCGCGACTGAACGAGGACTCTTTGAGCACATCTTTAGAAACCCCTCCCAGCAACTCACTCGCCTGTGATATATATATTGCAGGCAAGCCCTCCAAGAGTGACCGAAGCGCGCGCACAGACTGTCCTGTGTCAATACCGTCAACCCGATCACTACCAACAAAATGAACAACTCGGCCAGGACACAGAGAAACAAGATCGTTTAAAACCCGCTCAGCAGAGGCTTTGTCTGGCATCACCAAAACGACAGCATGTTCCAGGGGAGCCGCTGAAAGAAGGAATCCAAGCAAGGGCGGCTCAACCCCGCAAAACGACTGGTCCGCAGCAGGAAAGAGCTTGCTTGTTATAGAGTGAAAGTCAGGATGTTTCACGTGAAACAAGTTTTTTTATAAGAATAAGAAGGATTGAGATGTCCGCCGGGCTAACCCCGCTTATTCTGGATGCCTGGCCGATAGTCTCTGGTCTGAATTTATGAAGTTTTTGACGGGCTTCGAGAGAGACTGCCCCCATAGACAAATAGTCCACCTTTTCAGGAATTAACATGTTCTGGTGCCGGGAAAGACGTTCCACTTGCAGTTTTTCGCGCTCCATATAACCCTGATATTTTGTGTTTGTAGCAACCAGGTTTAATAAGGCCGGATCCAATTCCTTGACCCACGTTGGGAATAAGGGCATGAGCTGGTCAACTGACACCCCTGGTCGGCGTAACAGGTTAGCCAGAGACTGATTCTTTTTGATGATGGCCTGTGCTTCAAAAAGCCCCAAAAGTCTCTCGGGCTTAATAAAAGTAGTTTCAAACAAATCTTCGGCCTCTTTTGCCAGGGCTGCATCATGGAGCACTTTTTTGTATCGCGCTTCAGTTACCAGACCCAGGGAGTAGCCCGCAGGGCTAAGCCGAAAGTGGGCATTGTCGTATCGCAACAAAAGGCGATGCTCAGCGCGGGATGTAAACATGCGATACGGTTCATCCGTATCTTTGGTTACCAAATCGTCAATCAACACGCCTAAATAGGCTTCTTGCCTGCCAAGGACAAAAGATTCATCACCATCGACCAACCGGCTGGCGTTGATGCCCGCGATCAAGCCTTGTCCAGCAGCCTCTTCATATCCGGACGTGCCATTAATTTGTCCTGCAAAAAAAAGACCCTTGATTCGCTTTGTTTCCAGCGAAGCACGCAGCTGCGAAGGCGGAAAAAAATCATATTCGACAGCATATCCAGGGCGTATAAATTCTACTCTTTCCAAACCAGCGACAGTTCGAAGGCTGGCTAGCTGGACCGCTTCAGGTAGTGAGGAAGAAAAGCCGTTTACGTAAAGTTGATCCGCGTTCAGCCATTCCGGTTCCAAAAAAAGTTGATGTGAAGATTTTTCCGAAAAGCGGACAACCTTGTCCTCAATAGAGGGACAATATCTAGGCCCTATACCCTTAATCGCGCCAGAGAACAAAGGGGAAAGCTCGATGGAGCCGTTGATGATTGCATGGGTTTGCTCGTTTGTTTTTGTAATATAACAGGCTTCATCGGGAGGAGAAAACGGGTTTGTTGAAAAGGAAAAGGGCTCGGGGTTGGCGTCACCTGTTTGAATTGTTGTCTTAGACAGATCAACACTTTCCCTTTTTATTCGGGGTGGGGTTCCCGTTTTCAGACGACCGGTTTCAAATCCTAGTTCAGTCAGCGATTCGGTGAGACCAACACTGGCAGATTCACCTATTCGTCCGGCAGAAAACTTATTAGCGCCAATATGGATCAGCCCATTAAGGAATGTACCATTGGTTAAGATTAGCGTTTGACAGGAAAAGTCGACCCCGTTGCGCGTACGTACGCCTGTAATCCCTGTCTTCGATTCGTTAACCAGAACCGAAGTCGCCTCATCCTCTAAGAGCTCAAGTCCCGGCTGGGCCTGACATATTGACTGCATATAAGCACTATATGCGAGCTTGTCTATCTGTGCTCGGGGCGACCAGACAGCTCTGCCCTTGGACCGGTTTAGCATCTTAAACTGCAGGCCTGTGACGTCAGTGGCTTTTGCCATCTCTCCTCCAAGAGCATCGATTTCGCGCACCAGGTGCCCTTTTGCAAGACCACCTATAGCTGGATTACAAGATGCCCGGCCAAGAGCATCGATTTTCATGGTGATTAATAATGTTCTTTTACCGAGACGGCTGGCAGCAAGGGCTGCCTCGATGCCAGCGTGTCCACCGCCAATTACAATAACGGCATATGATTCACGTGAAACAGTCATACCGGATTATTTCCCAACACAAAAACCACTAAAAATATTGTTAAGAATATCTTCAGGAGTAGTTTTGCCAGTGATTTCACCCAAGATATCTAAGGCCTGTCTAATATCAGAAGCCACATACTCCGGACCGTAGCCGTCTTCGACTGCAAGCAAACAGGCAGACAGTTGCACGCCAAACCGATCGAAGACATTGCGATGACGCTCATTATTTAAGATAACGCCGGCGACTCCGGCATTTATGCTGTTGATAACATGTGAATAAAGTAACTCTTTAAGCTCTGTGAGGCCCTCACCCGTCTTGCAGGAAAGATAAATGTCTTTGTTTTTTGGTCGCCTTGGCCCCAGGTCAATCTTATTATAAACAATAACATGGGGCGTGTTTTCTGAAATTACGGGGATCAGGTCTTCGGTGTCTAAGGAGTGAACAAGAATCACGAGATCGGCTTTTTCGATTTCTTCCTTGCTGCGATCAATGCCAGACAATTCTGCCTCGCCTTGTGCCTCACGAAGACCGGCAGTGTCCACAAGAACAACTGAATGGCCCGCAATAATAATTGTTTTTTCAATCGTGTCGCGGGTTGTTCCTGGTTGAGCAGTTACTATTGCTCGATCCTGACCAAGCAACATGTTGAACAATGAAGATTTTCCGCTGTTTGGGGCGCCGACAAGCGGAAAGCGAAAGCCCTCTTCAAGACGAGAACCATAAAAATAAGTTTCTAAAAGAGCGCTGGTGGTTGTCTTTAAGTCACGGATGGTTTCAAGATGAGTCTCTGTGGGGGTAAAAGCTATTTCCTGATCTGAAAAATCTAACTCTGCCTCAAGTATGGTTAGGATTTTAATAAGATCGTCAGACATTAAACCAACTAAATTGAGAAGACCACCCTGAAGTTGTTGGCGAGCATTTTTGTGAGCCGCAGCATCCCTGGCATGAATCAGATCAACCACAGCTTCCGCTCGACTTAAATCAATTCTCCCCCGTAAAAAGGCTCTGAAGGTGAACTCTCCGGCACTAGCAATTCTAACTCCTGGCGCAAGAAGTAGCACCTCAAGCAGTTTTTGTTGCACATATGAGCCCCCGTGAACTGATATTTCAACCAGGTCTTCACCCGTGGCAGAGTTGGGACCCTTAAAGAAAGTAACCACACAGTCGTCAAACTCACCCTCGCCGAGATCGGGATGAATCAACTTTCCATAACTGGCGTAACGGGGTGTTAGCTTTTCAGGGGCGCTAAAAAGTTTACTTATTGTATCCAGGGCTTCGGGGCCCGAAAGCCGAACAACAGCTAGACCCCCGGTTCCAGGCGGGGTTGAAATGGCGGCAATAGTATCATCATTAAAAGGGAACACAAGATCCTCATTAAATTACTTCTTGCGTTTCTTTTTTTGACGCGGTGCAATCTGCTTTGCTGTTGGAGTCGCGAGAGCTGGCAAGGGCTGTTTGGGGGTCAGCTTTTGCTGGGCAATAGACATAAGGTTGAATAAGGTATAATACAGATTCAAACCTGATGGAAAAGTATAAAACATAAAAAAGAATACAGCCGTCATGATGTAAGGCATGTTTTTCATTTGTGGGTTTGTGGCACTGGATGAAGGCGTCATCATTTTCTGTTGTAAAATCATTGTTGCGGACATGATAATGGGCAACAGGTTAATGTCGACCCCCATGACGTTTCCGACAGTATCTGGTAAAGATAGGTCTGAGATCCAAAATTCAAGACCCTTGAACGAAGCGCCACGTAATTCAATGGTTGTTCTAAAGAGATTGAACATTGCTATCAATATTGGCATCTGAATCAATAGCGGGAGACAGCCTCCCAGCGGATTTACACCTAACTCCTTGTAAAGCTTCATGGTTTCTTCATTCAGGCGTTTCGGGTCGTCTTTGAATTTTTACTTAAAAGCAGCAATTTTCGGTTGAGCCTGCTGCATACTTTGGGTAGAAGAGAACTGTTTTTTTGTCAAAGGCGCCAGGAGTAGTTTGACAAGAATGGAGAAAAGAATTAACACGATTCCGTAGTTAGGAATAACCTTATAAAGCGCCTTGAAAACCCAGAGCGCTCCCTTGCCGATAATTCCAAACCAGCCCCAGTTCATCATTTCTTCAAAGCTCATGTTGTATTCTTTTAGAATACTATAATCTAAAGGTCCTACGTATACCCTGAAATTAGAACGGGAGACAGCACTACGACGGTTGAAAGAATCTCTAACATCAAAATCGAAGACCTTAACAGAATGATCCGGACTGCCAGTAGTTTGATAGCGAACCATTTTGAATTCTGATACAGGAGCACTGGGAATTAAAATTGCTGTGAAATATTTCGATCGAGCACCAACCCAGCGAGTTCGTGCAGTTTGAACATCAGTTTCTGTTTCTTCGTCAGCAGAATAATCTGTTGGGCTGCTGTCATCGCCAAGAAGTGCATACATTTCTGAGTAATAAAGATCGTCCTTGCGGTTCTTTTCAGTGGGAGCGACCCCGCCGGCCCAGGAGGTTGCAAAATAGCGGCCTGCATTGACCTGGTCAAAATTCACCAGCTCTTGCTCCAACGCGAAATGAAAACTGTCAGGATAGAAAGTAAAGGTTCTAATCAGCTTGGCTCCAGATCCTAGATTAAGCTCAAAAGAAAAAGATGCTGAACGACCGAAAACCGGAAAATCATAGATGTCGTTCTCTCCCAGTGAGCTGATGCCAAGAAAGTCGCTAGTATTGAAATCCTCTATGTCATATCCAATAAATTGATTTGCAAGAACGCCATTTGATTTTTCGGCAATAAGTTGAACCCGAGAACTGTCTTTGGTCAGATAGTCGTTGAGAAACACCTTCTCCAGAGTACCACCGCCATAATTGGAGATATGCATTTCAAAAAGGGGCGTGCTCACAATAATATTGGTCTCTTTTCCGCCTTGAGAGATTGATGTATCATCAACGGGTGTTTCGTCACCAAGCAGACGCTGGGGTGAAGCAGCAGGAGTTTCCTCATTTTCGACCACAGCAGAGGAATCCGATTCAGACGCGAAGGAAGATTCTATATAAGGCTTCTCCTTTGCGGTGCTACCGGGAGATACTTGTTCCTGATACCAATCGGAGAAAAAAACCATGAGAATAAGCCCCATCAAGGCTATGGCAATAAGTGTTCTGTTTTGTTCAGACATGAGTGTGCAAGTGTCCTTCTTCTTTTATAACGGGATCGAATCCACCTCTTGTGTATGGATTACAGCGGAGAATTCTCCAGGTAGATTTTGGTAAAGCCTTCCACAGGGGGAGTTTTTCAAAAGCCTCTATTGCATAATGTGAACAAGTTGGATAGAAGCGACAACTGCCAGGAAACAACGGGCTAATTGCGAGCTGATAAAAGCGAACGATTTGGATAAAAAACTTATTTAGGAGCATGTTCTATCCGGGTAATAAGTTGATTAATGGTGTTGTCCAGAATAGCCGTGGAAAAAAAAGAACGATGGAAAAGAAATAAGTATCCATGTTTAGTTGAGAAAGTGGGTACAGCGTTAATAATTAATCCCCTGAATAACCGTCTGGTCTTATTCCGGTGAACCGCATTTCCGGCTTTTGCCCGAATTAAAAAACCCACCTCCAAAATGTCCGTGGGTTTTGAGTACAATGTGATTCCCTGAAAAGTGTATCGATGACCGCGCTTTAGGTAGTCCGCGATGCTGGATCTGTCGATCTGCTTAACCGGAAACAGTAAGGCGGTTTCTTCCCTTGGCACGACGACGGGCCAGTACTTTTCGTCCATTTTTTGTTTTCATACGAGCGCGGAATCCGTGCTTGTTGCGACGCTTGCGCCGACTAGGTTGATATGTTCTTTTCATTCTAAGTCATTACTCCAATAAAAACATTTTTTTTAAAAGCGGACGAATATAACATTGGGATAAGCAAAATCAATTTTTCATGCACACCGGACCATTATCTTTGATTTTAAAAAACCGAAACCAATGACCTGGGAATTTGTTGGGAGTTTCCAGCTACACACACAAGATGTTGTGTTGAAAACTGTAAAGCCACCAAGGGTAGAAAGGGTCACAATCTAATAAGCACAAAAAGCGAACCCCCCTTGCAAAAAGGAATAAAGAACAGCGAAAAACAAATCACTAAAACCCACGTGAGAACCGGTTTGAGAAGATTGATTTAGGGCGGCGAGTAAAAAGCTATTTCCAAGAGCGAATCGAGGATTACTTTAACGCCGGGTTAAAAAAACGACATTCCTATAGATGTTGATAACTTGTGTATATCTAACGGGGTAATCTTTGAGTCAAGAGCTTTGGGAAAAAGTTAAAGCGGTATTGGAAACCAGGGTAGCCAACCAAACATTTCAAACCTGGTTCCAACCCATGAAACAACTCTCTGAAGCCCAAGACATTCTAACCATAAAAGTACCCAATCAATTTTTCTATGACTGGATGCGTTCTCATTATGGAGAGATTATCCAGAGTACTCTGGCAGAGGTTAGTGGGCGACCAATGCGGATAGAATATTCTATTGTGCTGGAGGATCAACCTTCGGCCAATCAACCCGAACCCTTTTTTGAAAAACCCGAACAGCGAATTCGTCCAGGCCACCTTGAATCCAATCTAAATGAGCAGTTCACCTTTAATAATTTTGTTGAGGGTCCCAACAATCAGTTCGCCAAAGCCGCCGCAGAGGCGGTGGTGAACTCCAACGACAACAATCTGTATAATCCCCTATTGGTATATGGGGGTGTAGGGCTTGGAAAAACACACCTGCTTCACGCTATTGGGAATGCCTATTGTCAATTCAATCCCCAAAAAAGAGTCCTGTATATATCATCAGAAAAATTCACGCTGGATTTCATAACCTCCATTCGGGAGAATAAAGCCGGCTTGTTTAGTCTACGCTATCGCAAGGTAGATTTGTTAATCGTGGATGATGTACAGTTTTTCAAGAAAAAAGAGCGCACCCAGGAAGAATTCTTTCACACCTTTAATGAACTCCACATGAATGGAAAAAGGATCATTCTCTCAACCGATCGCCCACCAGGGGAGATCGGTCTACAAAAAAGGTTGACCTCAAGATTTTTAGCCGGTCTTACGGTAGATATCCATTCTCCTGATTTTGAGACTCGCGTTGCCATCCTCAGACAGAAATCTGAAGAAAGCGGAATAGAAATTCCCTATGATGTGGTTGAATATCTTGCAACAAACATTGAAAGTAATATCCGAGAACTACAAGGAGCATTGATTCGACTATTGGCTTATTCATCTCTGGCAAAAAGCGATATTAATCTCGAATTAGCCCACAAAGTTCTAATGGATATCACAGGAAAAATGACAAAACCTATCGTAAGCATGGAAGACATCATAAACCAGGCATCAGAATCTTTTGGCATAAAAAAAGATGATATTTATGGTAAGGGACGCAAGCAGGAGGTTGTTCTGGCTCGTCAATCAGCCATGTATCTATCAAAAGAACTTACCCACAACTCTTTAAAATCCATTGGTTTGTTTTTTGGCGGACGAGATCACTCAACGGTTATTCATGCCTGCAAGAACATTAAAAAGAAAATGGAAACAGACGATATTTTTAACGCAGAAATAAAGGCTTTTACCAGGCGCGTATCAGGTCCTATTCTTAGAGCCTGACAGCTAAACAACAAACAAAAAAGGATAATTGAATATGTTAAATGTTGGAGAGATGGCCCCCGATTTCAATCTAAATGATCAAGATGGTAAACCCGTTAAATTGAGCGACTACAAAGGAAAAAAGCTGGTCATTTACTTCTATCCAAAAGATCAAACCCCCGGATGCATAAAGGAGGCTTGCAGCTTTAGAGACAATATAGATGTTTATACAAAAAGCGATATTGCCGTACTGGGCGTTAGCGTTGACAGCGAAAAATCACATCAAAATTTCATAGAAAAACAAAACTTGAACTTTCCCCTCCTGGCTGACGTTGACAAGGTAATGGTTAACGACTATCAAGTCTGGGGTGAAAAATCAATGTATGGACGAACATATCTCGGCGTATTTCGAAAAACCTTTTTGATTAATGAAGAAGGTGTGATTGACAAGATTTATGAAAAAGTAAATGTAGCAACCCATGCCGAAGACGTGTTGGCCGATTGGAAGATTGCCTAATCACCCATGTCAATTCTTGTCCGAAAATATTTAGAAACAGACATTCTCAACTGGGAGGCTTTTGTCCAGACAGCCAACAACGGCACCCTGTTTCACGAACGCAAGTTTTTAGGATATCACCCCTCGGGCAGGTTTGTTGATCACAGTCTGATTCTCGAAAAAAACGGCAAAATCAAAGCCCTTTTCCCCGCTGTAGAAACAAAAGCCCAGGGAATAAACGCTCTCATAAGTCACCAGGGGTCATCCTATGGAGGGCTGGTTATTGAGCGGGACTTAAGTTTCCGAGATAGCTATGATTATGTGGAAGCCCTGCTTAACCATGTTAGGAAAGCAGGATTCCAGCGTATCCAAATGACCCTGCCCCCGGCAATATACCAGAGCCGTAAGAGCAATTATATTGACTTTGCCCTCATAAAACATGGGTTCCGCTATAAAAAACGAGATATTTCTTCAATGTTGACAATCGAGGAATCGCCCGATAAAAACCTAAAGCTTTTCAGGTCTACGCACAGGACAGCCGTGCGCAAGGCGATCAAACTGGGAGTGAGTATCCGCGAATGTGAAGAATGGTCAGACTTTTATAAAATTCTTCAGAAAAACCTTAAAATCCGCCATAATGTGATCCCCACACACAGCCAGGAAGAGCTGCAGAAATTGAGAGCATTATATCATGAACGAATCCGACTTTTTGGGGCTTTCTACAACGAGAAACTAATTGCCGGAGTGGTCAACTTTTCTGTAAACAATGACGTGGTGTTGGCCTTTTACATTAGCCATAATGAAGCATTTCAAAATTTAAGGGCTGTAAACCTCTTGTTTTTTGAGATCATCAAGTGGTGTCATCAACAGGCCTTCAAGTATCTGGATTTCGGCATCTTTACGGTGAACATGGAACCCAATTTTGGATTGGCTCGATTCAAGGAAAATTTTGGTGCCAGTGGCGTTTTTCGGGATACCTTCGAGCTTAA
This sequence comes from bacterium, assembly GCA_013202895.1. Taxonomy (GTDB): domain Bacteria; phylum Fidelibacterota; class UBA8477; order UBA8477; family JABMPR01; genus JABMPR01. The sequence continues at coordinate 31,686 of JABMPR010000343.1, forward strand.
TTTCTGATTAAACCCAGGAGGCTCTGCTGGCCATACAACCATTCACTCGAAAACAGCATTATCTGGTGCTGTTCGTTCTACTCCTTATTACCGTACTCACGCGGATACCATTTCAGGGACCCTACCTGTATAACGGAGATCCCGTGGCTTATTTCTCTGGTGCCGAGAGCCTGCTTGAATCAGGCAAATACCTTATCGATGGAAAAACACCAATCTGGCCAATTGGTACCAGCCTGACACTTGTCCCCTTTATCGTTCTAAGCCAGCTTTTCAGCGCAGCACCTGAAGCAGCCGCGTTTTGGCACGGTGTCTTTTTTATCTCCCTGGCAGTAGCCTTTACTTATTTACTGGGTAAACGCATCTTTAGCCCAGCCACAGGCATTGTTGGCGCGCTTTTTCTCTCCCTTGCTGAAAGCCCGTTTATCCATAGCATCAATTCGGCTTCAGACCCAGGCTCCCTGGCAATGTTGCTGGGCGCTATTTACCTCATGTTATTATTTTTAGATACCCAAAGCCCCCGAGATTTGTTTTTATCCTTTTTTTTACTGGGAATCGCTTTTGTCTTCCGCTGGAATTATGTGTTCTTTCTACCCCTGTTTATTATCTATCTCATCGGTGATCGCAGAATCTGGGCTTTTCATCTCTATCCATCTTTTTGGCTGCTGGGCTTTTTTGGCTTTCTTAGCGGAATAGCAATTCAGCTTATTACCAACTTTAACCAGTTCGGAAATCCTCTGATGATTGGATATGGTCAACTGGATTACAGTGAACAATTTGTCTTTGATATCTTTGTTTATCTGAAAAACATTATCAGGGTTATCTATCGAATGCTATTTACCTGGGACTTTTTCTCTCCCCTGTTAGCCATGTTTGGTGTTTTAGCTATTATCGGTTTATGGAAAGAAAAACGGCGAGACGTTTTGTGGTTATTTATGCCCTGGGTTGTTCTGGGGGCGCTATCGGTAATTTATTTTGGGGTTAAACCAAGACTGCTTATCCCCATCATGCCCCCCATGTTTTTGATTGGGGCTGAAGGAGTTGTTCGCGCTTTTTTTGCGCTAAGAAATTCGTTAAGCCTACATAATGTTTCCCCCAGAATGACAGTTATTGGCTTTGTCCTGATGGGGGCAATTCTTTTCTCGCCCATGTTTGTGCGTACCCTGCTGCATGCCCATGGACACTTTGAAGATAAGGTGGTTATGCAAAAGGCTTTCCGCTGGGCTGGAGAACAGATGGAGGACAAAGAATCTAATATTATAACACAACCCTTTTATGCTGGACAAAACGCAGACTGGTTGCGGGCCGGGTGGGATGTCTGGGCATCAAAGCGCTACTCAGGACGGAGTATAAAATCACTTGAATTTCCTGAGACATGGCGTGAGATCGGAGATGACTGGGCAGTGATCAATCGCTTCTGGTTTGAGGGCAGCAGTGTCGCCTTTGTAAACTCCAGAGAAATGTCAAAACGCTTCGATTCCCTGTGCACAGCCAGGAACTATGAGTTAAAACTGAGCCTTGAAGGCGAACAGGAACCCCTGTTTCTCAAAAAACTTAACATGCTAAGCTATTACCCCATCGATTTTCTACAATATCAACCGGCTTTTGAAGTGTGGGGTCCTAAACAATGAGCAAAACGTCCACAAGCATTAAACAGCTATCTAAACACACCCTGGTTTATGGGGTCGGAAACATTCTGAATCGCGGATTAACCTTCCTGCTGTTACCGTTTTACACAAATCTTATCAGCACTTCAGACTATGGTATATATAGCCTGATCTACTCATTCATTGCCCTGACCAACGTTTTTTTCATCCACGGCATGGATACAGCTTTTATGCGCTTCTTTATCCCCGAAAAAGACGAATCAATTCGCAAGCAGATCCTAAACACTGTTTATACCAGTATTTTTGTTTCAACCATCCTGCTTTCAGCAGGAATCTACGTTTTTCTGCCCTACTTTTCTGTTGAAGCTCTCAGCATCCCTTCAAGCTCGGTGATGTTGCTCTACCTAACCTTTATCATACTGTTTGATGCATTGGCCTTTTTACCCATCGTTTATTATCGGGCTGTAAATAAACCGGTCAATTATGTCCTCATTGTGTTTGTTGAGGTCCTGATCAACCTCTCCCTGAATATTTATTTCGTGGCTTATCAAAAAATGGGTTTAAGCGGTATTCTTTTGTCCAATGTGATTAGTTCTTCTGCAAAATTTCTTATGAGCTCTCCGGTGCTTTTAAGTCAGTTCCGGTTCAGGTGGGACAGGCAAATCTGGAAAAACATCCTCAAATATGGACTGCCAACAGTACCAGCGGTTTTCTTTTTAATTCTTATCAGTGTCAGCGACCGGTTTTTGTTAAAGTATTTTCTGGGGGCAGAGGCGGTTGGGCTATACGCTTCAGGATACAAAATCGGTGTGATTATGGCTCTCTTGATCACGGCTTTCAGGTTTGCCTGGCAACCCTTCTATCTTTCAAAAGGAGAAGACCCAGACGCGCCCTATATCTTTGCCCGAATCTTTACCCTGTTTGTTGCCATAACGGGATTCATTTTTCTGGGTGTAGCTTTAGTCTTGGTTGAGCTATTAAAAATGCCCTATGGTGATTTCTACATAATTGCCAGAGACTTTCACGAAGGACTCAGGGTTGTCCCATATATCCTTTTAGGGAATATGCTCTTCGGCCTATCACAACATTTTATCGTAGGTGCATACATCAAGAAAAAGACCATCTATATACCCCTGTTTACGGGGGTGGGTTTTTTAGTTAACCTAAGCTCGAACATTCTGTTTCTCGCAGTCTTTAAGTTTGGTTTTCTCGCTGCCGGTTATGCCCTGGTGTTAACCTATATCGTTCAGGGTCTTGTAATTTATTTTTCTGTCAGGCGCTTTTATGTGGTTCCCTATGATTTCTGGAAGATGGCTAAAAATTTTCTCATAATAGCCCTGCTGTTCTTTATCCCCAACCTTTTTAGCGTGACATCGCTTTGGTTAAATACTGTCTTGGTTTTGATTTATTTTCCATTGCTGGATGTGGTAGGCGTTTTATCACTGAAACAAATTGGCCGGGAACTGTTTAAGCGAGAGGCTAACTAAGGGCGCTGTTTGACCACCCTGGCCGGATTACCGGCAACAACAACATTGGCTGGAACATCTTTGGTTACAACTGATCCAGCACCGATAGTAACATTCTTTCCGATAGAGACTCCCGGTAAAATGACACACTGAGCCCCCACCCGGACATTTTTATCAATAAAAATATCGGCAGCTTTTCCCGAATGAGCCGCTGTAGTATTTTTCATAGACTCAGAAAAATGATCTGCAGTGATAAAGACATCCGGTCCTACCATCACACCATCTGATAACACGATTTTTGTGTTCGGTCCAGCATATAACCGATTATTGTGGTTTATAAGACAATTCGCGCCTAGAGAAATGTTTTCAGGGTAGGCAAATGATGCCGAAGGGGAAATGCTTGTGCCGGCCCCCATTGCTGCCAGACGAGGTATTGCCAGAACATTGTCATGAATAAAAAAACGAAAACGCTTTGTGCTCTGTCTCCAAAAGACAGGAGAAAACAAGATTTTCAGTACTTGAAATAGACGATTCACAACATCAGTTCTCCATAAGTTTTAGAAGTTAGGATTTCTTGAAGCGGACTCAAGGGAATTGACTATCATACCGGAAACTCAAGCGCTTCCCAAACCACAGAAAGGGAAGACCTCCCGGATGAATCAGCCGGGTTCGTTTGTGCGGAAAGCCTTTCTTCGCCGCAAAACAGGGCGGTTTGTTCTGGTTCAGTGCAATAAAGGGTCACACCTTGAAGTTCTTTTGGGGTCAGCGGACGCTTATCGTCTCGGAAAAAATGGACTTCGGTTAGCCCGGAGGAAGAAACCGTTTTCCAGCCTAGATGCTCTCGAGTGTCTGCATACTGCAACAAACGCGAGGTCGTCGTCACCAATAATACCTTTTGTTGAGAATATTCTGCGAGCCGTCGAAAACCAGCCTCGACTCTAACCGGGAGAGCCTGACTCTCTGGAAGGTTTTCATTCATGTGTGTATAAAGCAACATATAGCCCTCGCTCTTGACCAGGGAGGACAAATTGCCACGGGTTAACTGTAGACCGAGATCATGTATATCGGTATTTTTAACCTCTCCATAACGTGAAATAAAGCGCTGAAACTCTAAGATATGGTTTCCATCTTCAAGAGATGACTGCATCAAGAGTCGGTTTGCCGGATCTGGAAGGGGACGTTGAACCTTTCGATATTTGGTCTTAAGGGCCAGGTTCTGAAGCTTCCGTTGCAGATAATTCCCCAATGAGAAAATAGTGTCCTGACCACTTACGTGGGTTGTACGTCCGGTCCAAAAGAAGCGAAGGCCATATTCTTTTAACAGGTCAAAGTGATAGGCTTTTGAAGCAGGATTGGCACCGGGGGAAAAGGGAAAATCACCAATGTTCTGGAGGTTGTTATCATTGCCATGATTCACCCAAACAGGGATGTCGACTCCATGTTTGTCAAGCGCTTCTAGAGCCTTCTCGGCAAAAGACCTCCTAAAATCACCCCTGTTGAAATTTCCATAGCTGTGAAGCGTATCAATGTGACCTGATTTCCAGAGTTCCCGGCAGACTCCAGCAAATTTGCTTTCCAGGGTTGATAGTCCCTGGAAATAGCTAAGCTGGTTATCTTTTTCGGTATTGAAGAACCAGAAACTGTTAGAGATTTCTAGATCCAGTCCCCTGCCATAACAGGTGTCCTGAGAGGTGTTGAGATATTTCATAAATTCAAGATACGCAGGAAGCGAAATAGCATGATCAAGATCGCTGCTGATAGCAAACATAGCCCGGTAGGGATAAGGAAATTTTCTCAAAGAGATTATTTGTTCTGATGGTAGTATCACGACAAGCAATCTAGATGGAAAAAATCCGGAGCGGAAAAGATATTTTTAGGACACCAATAAAATTCAGGGCCATAGAAGTGAGGCCAGCTTCTACCTGCGGAACATTCGGAATAATGAAAGACATATCCGAGGCGTCACAATGTTCTTCATCCGCGGGTGATTGGCCTTAATTTCCAGTGACATTAATGACCGCAAACCCAAACCGGCGTCGGCGGGGCGATCAACCAACAGAGACCAGAAGGAACCTTTAAAGTGAAGCGAAGCGGGAGATGAGAATCCTTTACATAATGGTTGAGAACACAGCTAACACGCTACCTTATTTCGTTAAGGGACATCAAGACAGGGGTAATGAAGCGCGCTTCGTTACATTGTTTAGGGCAACCGGTGGTTTTCAGGAAGATATTTGTCTTAACCTACCACTCCTACCCAACAATTCCTGGTTTAAGTCAAGCAAAGATCTGATATTTTCTCAAGTAGATCAATATGCAGAAGCCCCTGGCTACCCGCCCACCTGGAATGCTGACCTGTTCCACAGGAGTTTTTTCTATTTTAGAGATTTTGTCTGGTTTCCACTCATCAAGCGGGCGATAAAAAGACATAAACTGGATGAATTTGATATTTACCACATAGAAGGAGGCCACGGCTTCTTACGCATGTTTTCTTGGCCACTAAAAACCTGGCATCAACAAGGGAAAGGTCTTGTGATTAATTACCACGGAGCCGACATGCGAACACGTGGTGTTTTTCCATGGATTGACAACTTGGGAGATATTCACACAACCTCTGAATTAGACTTGATGAACAGGCACCCCAACATGAATTATGTCTATTTACCCTTTAACGTTGAGGACTTTACTCCAAACACAGAACTAAATTCCCCCATACGCATTTGTCATGCTACACGCGATAGATATTGGAAAGGTACGGAGGCAATTATTGATGCGTGCGAAAGGCTCGTGAAAACTCACGGAATACAATTTGATCTTATTGAAAACCAACCCCACAAATTAACATTGCACAGGAAATCCCAGGCGGACATTTATATTGATCAAGTTTCCAACCTAGGGGGTTGGGGATATGGTATGAATTCAGTAGAGGCGCTTTCTCTGGGACTTGCCTGCGCTACAAACTTGGTTCCAGAGTATGAGACCTTTATTCCAGACCACCCGTTTGTAAATGTATCTAAAGATAATTTGTATGATGACCTAAAAGCTCTGGTTGAAAATCCAACAAAAATAGAAGAGCATAAACAAAGAGGACGCTTATGGGTTGAAAAAACCCACGCGATTAAAGCAGTAATGGATCAAATTTATTCTCTGTATCAGAACCAAGGTTGGAGAGATGAGTAAGCAATCAATCAACAATGTTGCCATTATTACCCCCTCTTATAATAACCTGGATGGATTAATCGGCCTCGTTAGCTCCCTGGAACGCCAGACATGGCCACTGAAAAAAATAAAGCTTTATATCTGCAATGATGGCTCAACAGACAAGACCGTGGAGCACTTTGAAAGACTCTCTTTCAAGATTGATATAGAGATGCTAACTCACGCCAAAAAAGCCGGACCGGCAAGCGCTCGAAACATGGGACTGGAAAAAGCAAAGGCAGACCTGATCTTGTTTTTGGATAGTGATTTGGAAGCAGCACCAGATCTAATTGAAAGGCATATAGAGTCATACAGCACGCCCGACGTCCTCGCTGTTCGCGGTGAGAATCAAGCGCCGGAAAGTACTAAGAGAAACAAATGGATACGTTATCTGGACAGCGAATTAAGGGGGCCGCGTCACGAATATTCAAAGAGTGGAAAGACAGAAATAAGCTATAAAGATGTGAATACAAATAATTTTTCGGTTCGCTCATCCGTACTAGCTTCTGGATTACGATTCGATGAACAGATCATCTATTATGGCGGGGAGGATATGGTTTTTGCCTATGAGATAACCCGACAAAACGTAGGTCGAATCATTTATCAACCCAAAGCGATGATCTTTCACCACCATAGAAGCTTCAACGCGACCTTGATAAAACTGGAAGAGTATGGTGAGGAAACGATGCCTTATCTCCTAAAAACATATCCAGAAATAGGCTCGAATTTAGTCATCTCTCGATTTTATAACGAGGATTGGAAAACCGAGAAAGTCTTTTGGCCTAAAATCGTCTTTAATCGGCTGGGATACCTGTTTTCCACGGTATTAAAGGTACTGTTACCAGACGTCCTTGCCTTCAGGGCTATTCAATACATTATGGCTTGGCATGTGCTGAAAGGATATCGTAAAAACCTGAAGCAGGAGCACTGAAAATGACGACCCCCAAACTCAGTATTGTTATCTTCAGCCATGCTGACCCAGGAGGTTGCGTGCGCATCCTGACAGACTGTGAGCGGCTTGAGCATGACAATCTCGAGTTCGAGGTTATTCTCGTACTCGCGGGCTTGTCAGCCAAAGTTGAAGCGATGTTAAAAAAGCATCACTTTTCCTTTGACATGAAATTTGTTTCTGCCAATTCTGAAAGCAACCGAGCTGTAGGACGCAATCTCGGCGTTGCTGCGTCAAAAAATGAAATCATCCTGTTTCTCGATCGGGAGCTGGAGATTTCACCAAGCTTGCTCAAGCGACACCTCGATGCCTATGAATCCAGCGAAACCCTGGCGGTCATGGGAGAAATCTTTATGCC
>JABMPR010000344.1 GCA_013202895.1 bacterium
CCGTGCATCAGCGCCATCTCCAGCTTCAGTAACACCAAGGTGGAGGGGGTAGTTAAATCCCTCCTTTTCCATGTTTTCAACCAGTAAGCGATAGGCCTGGATCATGACTCGGGTGTTACTGGCTTTCATAGATATTACCAGATCGTGGAAATTCTCAGCTGCACAGATTCTCACAAACTCCATGGCAGATTCAACCATTCCCAACGGTGTGTCACCATAATGGCTAAGAATCCTATCAGATAGGGAGCCATGATTTGAACCAATCCGCAATGCCGTACCCTCCTCGCGGCACAAAACGACCAGAGGTGTAAATCGTTCCCGAATGCGTTCCAACTCTGATTGATAATCCTCAGGAGTATATTCCAACTGTTGGAATCGTTTTCGGTCAACATAATTCCCAGGATTAACCCTTACCTTTTCTACCAAACGGGCAGCCACCTCGGCCGCTCTGGGCACGAAATGGATATCAGCAATCAAAGGAACGGAATATCCTCGCTTTCGAAGATCTGCTTTAATATTTCCGAGATTCAGCGCCTCTTTTACGCTGGGTGCTGTAATACGCACATATTCACACCCGGCATCTACAAGACGGATTGTTTGTGCCACCGTGGCATCCGTATCCATGGTATCTGTATTTGTCATAGACTGGATTCGGATAGGATTGTTACCGCCCAGCGGTATGTCTCCAATATTCACCACTCGGGTCTTATACCGTTGATATTCGGTCAGAAGCTCAAGGTGATCTAAAAAAAAGTTTGCCATATCTTATAAAATATCCTAATAATTGCTATCCTTTCAATTCAATCTAAATCTGGTGGAGGATTAAACCAAGTTTCTCTCTTTTATGGATATAAGCAAACAATTGTTCCCTTCATAGAATATTCGCAAGCGATACCAGGTCAACTCACTCAGCGCAAATACATCCAATAACAGACTTGGAAATGACTCAACTTGCAACTTGATAGTGGCTACAGTCCCAATTATTTTCAACGTCTTATAATAGGAGTTGTAAAGAGGACTATGAGCAATCTGAATATATTCAAATCGCGGCGTGAAAGGTTGATGAAGGCATTGGGAAATGGGGTGGCTATTTTAAAAGGAGCTCCTGAACAGATACGCACGAATGATACTGAATATCCATACCGTCAGGATTCAGATTTTTTCTATCTCACTGGCTATGCCGAGCCAGGTGCAGCTTGCATAATAGATCCAAATAATAAGGAATTGCCCTTTACTCTGTTTGTGCTACCCAGAGATCCTAAAAAGGAAGTATGGACAGGCTGGCGTCTGAGTTTCGAAGAAACCAGGGAGCAATTTGAAGCCGATCAGGTATTAGATATTGCTGAATATGAAACCATGATCCAAAATGCCATGAAATCCGCCTCCAAGCTATATACCAACCTGAATCATGAGAAGGATCACCAATATAAAATGCTGGACCAGCTTAGACAGATTCGCAGTCAGGTACAAAGAAATGGTGGGGGACCTGCTGGTCTTGAATCAATTGGTTCGATAGTTCATGGTATGCGGCAGATAAAAGATGAAAGTGAATTGCGGGCAATGCAAAAGGCTGCTGATATTTCAGCTGATGCTCACAAATTAGCGATGCAGGCCTGTAAGCCTGAAATGTATGAATATCAACTGCAAGCTATCCTGGAGAGTCATTTTGTGCATGAGGGTGGGTCTGGACCGGCCTATACATCTATTGTCGGAGCCGGTGATAATGCCACGGTTCTGCATTATGTAAAAAATCGTGACAAAATCAATGATGGAGATTTGATTCTTATTGATGCTGCAGCTGAATATGAGATGTATGCTGCTGATATTACCCGAACCTTTCCAGCCAACGGAAAATTCTCTGATACCCAACGGGCACTTTATACTGTTGTCTTGAATGCCCAAAAAGCAGTCATTGAGGCGGCCAGACCTGGTGTTTCGTTTCAATCTCTCCACGATTTGGATTTAAGAATGCTAGTAGATGGGATGATAGATATCGGTTTGCTCGATGGGTCAGCGGAAGAGCTCATTGAGAACGAGAGCTATCAAGCCTATTTTATGCATAAAACGGGACATTGGCTTGGTCTGGATGTTCATGATATGGGAAAATACATGGTAGATGGTAAATCCATATTTCTTGAACCCGGGATGGTTTTCACCGTTGAGCCTGGGATTTATGTGAATTCCAGATCCGAAGCTCCAGAGAAATATCGTGGGATGGGAATTCGTATTGAGGATAATATTCTTATCACAAAAGATGGGAACAAGGTCTTAACTCATGCTGTTCCAAAAGAAATTGATGATATAGAATTATTAATGGCAAATCATTAAACTAATCAGGATGTGGAATGAATAATTTTAAACGAAAAAGAAGCATCACTCTTGCTTTAATCATATTTAGTCTTGGAGTACTCAGCTGTAAGAGTAATTCAGTGGATTCAAAATACTCTCCCAATGAGTTTACCCTGCTCTTAGCAACCAGCAATCACGGTGAAGTGGGGCCCTGCGGCTGAAAGTCTCATCCACTTGGCGGTCTTGCCAGGAAGCATACTGTTTTAAAAGAGTTGGCTGAAACATCAGCTACCTATTTTGTTGATGCTGGAGATGCCTTATTCAAATCCCCATATGTCGTCAAATCAAAACGTGAACACCTGCTTGAAGTTGCTGGAGCTATCATAGGTGCCTATAACGTAATGGGTTGCACGGCAATGAATGTTGGGATGAATGATCTTGCAGCGGGTTTAGATTTCATAACTGAAATGCAGGCCAAGGCTAATTTTCCATTTTTGTCATCCAATATTTTACATGCTGAGACACAGAAACCATTATTTCAAGCAAGTGCTATCATAGAAACTCCTGATCTGAAACTTGGATTGGTGGGAGTAACTATTGGAGATAAACGGTTAAAAGAATTTACTTTCGCAAATCCAATTGAATCCGCACAAAAAGAAATCAATGCAATCAAAGACCAGGTTGATTTGATTTTTCTTCTAGCCAATGTTGATGATGTTATGGAGAAAGATTTAATGAATGTACTCGAGGGTATTGATTTTCTTGTACGTTCAAAAACGGGTGCAGTTAACCGAAATCCTAAAGAGCAGAATGGGGTGGTCTTGATTCGGAACGGAAATCAAGGCAAGTACGCCGGTGTATTACAAATCAGAAAAGTAGATGATACTAACAAGTTGACAAATGTTAGTGCGCAACACACTCGGATCGATTTTGCAGATAAGCGCCTAGCTTCAATGGCTGAAGTCTTAGAGGAAGGTCAAGCTCTAGAACAATATTATGCCGGTGATGATAAACGTCTTGAGCTGATAAATCGATTAAAGGATGAAAAAAACCATAACGAAGATCTGATTAAAAAACTGAAAAATAGCTACTATTTTGAGGCCATTGCATTGGATGATAAGGTACCTGATACTCCTGAGGTGGCGCCAATCGTTGCCAAGTATATGCCGAAGAAAAAGGATGCGAAAGTCAAGAAAACAGGAAAAAAGGTCAAGAAAAAATAATCAGAATAAATTTAGATTAAAAAAGAGGCTGATTAAAATCAGCCTCTTTTTTTTATTGAGCGAGAGACCGGACTCGAAC
>JABMPR010000345.1 GCA_013202895.1 bacterium
ATAAGGTCAAAATAAAAACATGGCGAAATGAAAAAGCCTCAAATAATCTGGTGATTACTTGAGGCTTTTATGCTTATTATCTCGCCCAAATAATAGTCAACCTATTTCAGGACAAGACAGATTCGAAAACATTATTTGACTTCTGCTTATTTATTGCAGGTAGATCATTTTGATGGCTGAGGCATCAGATCCAACCTGTAAGCGGGCGATATACACTCCGCTTGAAACAGTTAATCCGGACTGATTTATTCCATTCCAACTGGCCTGATAACTACCACTCTTTTGAGTTTCTGAAACCAATGATGCGATTTCTCGACCCAGGGCATCAAAGATTGATAATGATACATTGGCATTTTGGGGAAGATGATATGAAATCCTAGTGCTTGGGTTAAAGGGATTTGGAAAGTTTTGATTAAGTCTTAATTGATCAGGAGTAACAGGATTTGTACCCTTAAGATTAACTGCTGGAATATTCCATAAATCCAGACTGTCCAGAACCATATTCGAGGCAACTTCCTGAAAATTATTTGCCGTTGCCTCACCAATTGTATAATAATAAGGGATATCATCGCTACTCTCACGATAAACAGAAGTGAAGATGGTGCATGCCATTAGATACGAACCTTTACGAGATGGATGGTTCCAGTCCGACTGGTGTAAATAGTGCAACGGGTAATTTTCTTCTTCAAGCACCACCAACCATGACCAGCCGACGGGTGAGATCATGAATCCAAGTTCTTCTGAATAAAGCAAGGTATTGTCATAGATGTGGGTTTGCATGTCTGCAAATGTGTCGTTCCAACCCTCCATCCAGGTCATTCCATCTTCAAAGGCCCAGGGCATACAGAATATCATGCCGCTGGATTCGCAATTGGAGTAAATTTTTGTCTGCAATATGCTTAAGGCCTGAAGAACCGGATGATCAACATAATAATCGGGGTAAGCTGTAATCCTCCCAACACCTTGTAAAATTACGAAATCCCAATCTCTTTCATTAATTTTGGCTTCAGTGACTGCGCTGGCAGCATGGTCAGCGAGATAGAGGCCATTGGGGATTATTTCATCTATGAATAGATCCTTGTTGGCATTCACAGCCAGGCTATCAAAAATATCTGGTAGATTGTTGTAATTAAAATAGCTGGATCCAATAAATAGTATCTCATAGGGTTCATCAGCCTGCAATGCGCAGGGTTTAAAACTCAAAATACCCAGCACCAGGAATATGATAAAGCAAGTCGTGGAAGTTCCAGTCGAATTTTTCATAGATGGGATCCCTGCAATTTCAGATTGCCTTTCAATCATCGCAAATATGATGCTAAATTAAAACCTTTACGGGATAAAGCTTTGAAAAGAAATGGGGAGAATTAATAATCTTGACGATATTTTTTTTCGCCAAAATGCTGAAGAAGACACTCATTCAAGTAAAAATTAGGGCACCAATGAATTCAGTGGTGCCCTTAATAGATTTTGCGGTAACGCTATTGGCGCTTCAAGTTGTAAAGTCGAAATATCCCGCTATTGCCCAAACCAATAGGATAATTTCAACGCAAATACGTCATCGGCATCAGATTTCAGAAGATTATTCAGATCACGAGATAAATCAAAATGACCAGGGTTCTCAAAATTGGTGCCGTTGTGGGTCCAGACCAGGTACATGGTAGATCCAGGCGAGAACTCCCAGCGCAAGACCAGGGTACCAACCAGGGCTTTATAATTGAAATCAGGATCCCATAGTTCGAAAGCATCTTCATCTGTACCACCGGTGGGATCGACTATAAAATCCTCATCAATGGTGGATCCTTCCTCACCATAGACCAGAAAATCATTTGACTCTGGTTGTTTATACTCTTTAAAGTCTGAATAGCTTCCAACTGCGAAGTAGGGCTGGAAATAGCCCTGAACCGTAAAACGGGGACTAATGGGATAATCTAGACGAATCTCCGCTCCAGCAGTAGTCTGCTCAAGTTGACCAAAAACATAGCGTTTCCCATACATTCCAGTATTGGCACTATCTTCAATACTGGTGATGTATTGAGTTTTATCTGTATTCCAATCCATGTTAGGACCAAATGAAATGTTCATTCGGTTTCCAAGTTTCATATTCACATTGGCATAGAGACCGCGACTGGTTCCATCATCAGTTTCTGATCCATAACTTACAGAAGTGTGGAATGAAATATCCTTCCGATAATCTGAACTAAGACCCGCATCAAAAAAATCACCTGCGACTTCAATAACTCTGGGACCACCGCGCAAAGCTCGGTCATTCATAACCTCGCCGGAATAGCCACCACTAAAATTGACACTCCAGAAGTTGACAAAGCGGATATTTCCCATCCCGAAAAGAATATCTGCAGTTTTTACATTTTCAAAATCATGATTGGTCGCATAAGCAATATCTGCTCTTGCCCCCCTGATAAATTCGCCTCGTTCCGTCCAACGATAACCCACAGCGATATGCTTGTTGATTACATCTGTGGACCAAGTCAAGCCCAGGTCGTTGGATTCAAATCCAGGTGATATCCAACCCAAGGCGCCATTAAATAAAACATTTCCATTCTCTTTATTGATTTTAATGCGACCAGCATGACCTCTAAGAGATGTCAACATTGTATCCAAATCCACATGATCGGCATCGGGTCGCTGGAAGTAATGACTCTGATTTTGTTGAAGGTCATACATTCTGGATTTTGAACCACTGACTTGGGACACGCCAGCCCAGCCTCCTAAAGCCCAGTCTTTGTTTTCGCCTAAGAATGCCCAACCGTCCACGCCAAACCCCATGGCCTGATCAGATAACAATTCAACTGAATTATGGGCTTCGTCAAGATCGCCAAAAAGCCCAATCCCATCCATAAAGCGGAAAGTGTATGTACTCATAAATCCAAGCCCATAGCGACCATCATCAATTTCTTTTAGGCTCCTTAATACATTATAGGTAGTGAATGGTTCAACTTGTTCATCGAGAACACTACCCTCTGGATTATAATACTTAGCATATTCACGATTTGTCAGAGCTGAGAGACCTCCTATGGACCAATTATCTCCAACTTTCCCGCTGAGTTTTGCTGCTCCCAGAATCCTGGTTGCGTAGGGATGATTTAACGAGTCATCGGGGGCTGAATCTGCCCAACCCTGTGGAGCACGACCGACACGCCGACTATAAAAAAAGCGGGGTTCGCTCCAATTGATATTAAAATTGTTGGTAGGGCCACTATTGCCAAAGTTGAAGATGTTGCGTCCCTCCGAAAAGAAGGGGCGTTTCTCTGAATAGAAAGTCTCATGGTCAGATAAATTGATTGAAGAAGGATCCGCTTCCACCTGGCCGAAATCTGGATTAATAGTAGCATCAACAGTCAGGTTGGCACCGATTCCCATTTTCAGGTCTGCTCCCATACCGATATTACTATCCCGACCATCAAAAAATGGATTCTCTTTCAAAGAGGGTAAATTACTCACACCAGATGAAAAGTAAGGTAGAAACTCCCTTCTTTTAGGTGGATCAATATCGTGAATGTTTGTTAAGTCAGCCGTTCGGCTCATGGCTCCACTTTCATCCAGGGGAAAGTATACAAAATAGTCCCATTCACCACGACGCTGGATGTACCTCGTGGGCAATACGCCCCACACGTATTCATCCTTTTCACCAAAGCGGAGCTGGGAAAAGGGGATGCGCATTTCAGCAGTCCATCCCTGATCATCGATAGTGGTTTTACCCTCCCAGATTCCGTCCCAGGAATCGTCAGTCCAGGTATCATTGTAATAGACTTCATCACGAATTGAACCAGCCGGGTTGATCTGAAATGAAAATCCAGATCGCTTGTCATGATAAGAATCAATAATCACTTCAAAGATATCAGCATTTAAAAAGGCATCGCGACGTCCAATTCTACCGACAATCGAATCCGGATCAGTGTCCCACATCCGGGCTCCAACATATATGGCTTCATCGTCATAGGCGATCCACATATCAGTTTTTTGGGAGGCTTTGGCGCCATTAAATGGTTCGTATTGGATAAAGTTGGATACACTCGGACCACTGTAAAGATCCTCATCGAGCATCCCATCGATTTCCAGAGGTGCCGGAATTCGAGTTGTTTTTACCTCGCGAACCCGATAATTATTTGGATCAAAAGGTTCTTCATATGCAAGCGATAGTGATAAGCAAAATAATAATAGAATAAGTTTTTTCATAATCATCCCAAAGTATTGAATCCAGCAGCTAGTCTTAGCGGAGACTGGTATTCTTGTGTCATAGAGGTGTCATTTTTTCATATAGCAATGGACATTGGATTAATTATTAACGATTCAAAGCACCACGGTTTAGCTAGAGTGGGGGTGTTGATAAAATCCATTCCTGGATTAATTACAATGGCTATGCCAATTCCCGAAGATATACCCTTAGTCTAATATAAACTGGCATATAGATAGCCCACCTTTGATTAGAAAATTCGAAAGATAGTATCAATATGATATATCTATATTGAAATTATATATAGTAGGGAATTGAATTGGCGGGAATAAGGAGGGAAGGGTTACAGGTTAGCTTATTATCGACTGCAACCGGGAACCTGAGGATCAACAAAATGACGGTATATTTCCTCAACCATGCTGGTATCTGGAGAATATCGAATGGGACATCAATAATCTAAAATACAATGAATGCAAAACCTGAGTATACGGCAGCCACACGGAATACCCGACGCCGTTTTTACTCCTCAATGATATCTTTCATACTATTTTTCATATGTATCAGTGCTTAACCAAAAAGCAATATAGATGGATCAAATGTTATTAAGAGTACAGAAAAATTTCAATCTAATACGACGATTCGCTATTCCTCAACTTGGAATAGAACTCATCTTTCATCCAAAGTAACGGATTTTCTGTTTATTCTTCTTCTGGATATATAATACCAGCCTCGCCACGGATGAGATCCATAGTTTCCATGATTTCGATGGTTTCATCCAGGGGCATTAATGGATGTTCTATAGCACCTTGGTCCAGCATGTCCATAACCGCCTGGGCTACATACTGATGTGCATTTGAAGTAAAAGGAGTTTCAATTACTATGGGCTGGCTACCATTCTCATAAAGGCTGATCTTTTCTGGTCGGACAAGCATACCGTGGATTTCAAGGAATCCCTTAGAGCCATGGAGCGTCGCATTATTCTTTGAAAAGTAACGGTTGGAACAGCCTAATTCTGCAGTGGCTCCACTGGAATATTTGAGGATCATTGAGACTTGATCATCAACGCCTGTTTCGCAGAGATGACAGCTACTGATCACTTCTTCAGGTTTACCAAAAAATAGTGATGCCAGTGCCAGGGGATAAACTCCCAGATCCAACAGGGCTCCCCCTGCTAATTCTCGATTATAAATACGATGTTCAGGACCTACATCAAATTTAAAGGAAAGATCTGCCTTCAGGTGCTGCAAATCCCCTAAACGATTGTCATTTAGAAGTTGTTTTACTACGGAATACCAGGGTTGGAATCGATTCCACATGGCATCCATTAGAAATAATTCTTTGCGCCGGGCAAGCTTTACCAAGTCTCGGGCTTGGCCGGCGTTGAGCGTCAAAGGTTTTTCACATAATACATGTTTGCCGGCATTCAGAGCATCTGTTACAGTTTGATAGTGATAATTGTGAGGCGTAGCTACATAGATTATATCGACTTCAGAATCGGCATAAAGCTCTGCATAACTAGAATAAGCCTGGGATACTTGCCATTTTTTAGCAAAGGAATTAGCGGTAGCCATGGACCTGGATCCTACAGCATGAATATTTGCCGCTGCCAATGATTTTAAGCCTTCGGCAAATAGGTTCCCAATGAAACCGGTACCTACCATTCCCCAATTGTATTTATTCAAATCTATTATTACTCCTACCACTGAGTGTTGCTGAAATTTATACAGTCATCAATTAAGTACAATATGTTAACATAATTCACCCGCGTTTTGCACAGCAAATGTAAATACTTTTTAAGCGTGGATCTCCCATTGCACAATTTCAAGGGTATTTCCTTTGCAGCATATTGTAAGATTCTTCTAAATAATTACGGTATATCAGCTGTAAACAGACCGAGACCTTAAAAAAACTCTGCGGCATATCATAAAGATATACCTTCATATCATCGATGAAGCAGATATTTGAGAAGTGGCATGTTGTGACAATTTAGTAGAGCCGTTATCTCTAATATTAACAATTATATATGTATAATCAAATAATTATGGCACATAGCTTGTGTATATACATTTTATCTGTGTATGGATTTTTGAATGGACGTGAACAAACTAACGGAGGAGGTCCTCATGAAAAAAAGAACCCTTATCAAGACGATGCTTGTTACCATTATTTTGGTTGCAGGTGCATCTGCAAACCCGCGGGATATCACAGGCGTGACACCCCCAAGACCAGTAGGAGGTATGCAGGCTATTATAAATCAAGCTCAATACCCCTTATCTGCGAGTGAAAACCGAATGGAAGGTCAGCTAGTACTCAGCTTTCGGGTTGATCAAAGGGGAAACGTGTCACACATCATAGTGGTTGAAAGTGGAGGGGAAATTTTCAACGAAGCTGCCATCGCTGCTGTTAGGAATACAACCTGGATACCGGCTTCTTACAACGCTCAGAGCATTCCCATTCGATATGAGCTTCCTTTTCGGTATACCATTAAGTAACGCTTTCTTCAGCATAAATGCCCACCCTGTCTCTTGGGAGGGCAGCTTAATCGCTCTGCCGCTTGAAATCCGTTTTATGCTAATTTGTGGTTTTATAGTACCCCGGATACACTCAGTTCAATTTTCTGCCTTCCCATCTTTTGTTGAAACTACCTGTTTCCCGTCTATTTTTTTATACTAAGCCCATGATTCGTTAATTTGAAACATGGCCAATAAATTGAAAAGACGAGGATTTATACATATGACTGAATCGCAGGACTTAAAAAATGAAGTGAAGGATAATACACCCGCAGGTCAGGATATTATTCATACTTTGCGTACGGCTCAACAACATCAGGTGACCCTGAGTTTGATCGCGGATCAAAAAGCAAACATCATCATCGGATTTGCCTGATATTTTTTTCAGTGATTCAATCACAGATATTCTCCAGAGAATTTGGGAGTGAGGCTTATTTTTTACCATTAAGCGCCCTGGCCCTCACTGTTTTTGTCTCCTTTTTTCTTGCCATTCTAGTGGTTTTACCCAGGATCAAAAACAAGGGCTTTTCCAAACCCGCAGATATGCCAAATCCCTTATTCTTTGGATTTTTCGCCTCCTTTACTCAAACAGCGTATACTGAATTTATGATGGAGACTGTGAATAGCAATGAAGCCGCAAGGGAATTGATGATTATAGACATTTATCAGATTGGTGTTGTCCTCAAAAAGAAATATCAGCTCTTAAGATATAGTTATATGCTGTTGGCGGTTGGGGCTTTGTTATCCGTGTTAGTATTAGTCTTGAAACTGATTATTCTGTAGGTAATCAGAAATAAATCTTCACCGGGACAAGAGGCCTCTCGAAAGTGGATAATTTTCTGTCCTAACCGCCACTGTAAAACTCCAATTCTTTTTCCCTCTTGAGCTCAATTCTTCATCTTCGCAGAAGTTTGAAGGCCATATCACTTCCGTCGTATTCAGGCATTGAAGCGAAATGAACCAGCAATTCTGCCAGGGGTTCCAGCTGACGAGCCCTTTTTAACTCTCCGGCATCAATGGGATCAAGACCCAGATCCATGGCAATCGAAGCGACTTGTGATTTTGCCTCCTCATCATCCCCACAATAGAAGACTGGAGCTTGAATCCCATTAAAATCACTTCCTTTAATCAACATTGATCCATACATATGGTTAAATGCCTTTACAATTCTTGCTTCTGGTAGCCAGCCTGCGATTTCCTCAGCCCAGGATATTGAGGCACCAATCCTATGCTCATAATTGTTATCTGGATCTTCAGGATTGGTACAATCAACCAGCGTTTTATTTTTTATATTTCCCAACATTGAAACCACAGATTGTGTTTCTTTGTAAGCGGTCGTCAGGAAAATAATGTGGGATGATTCAGCTGTGGATTGATAATCGCTGATTTGTAGCTGATACTGATTTTCGACTGCCCACTGCTCAAGCTCATTAATTCTGCGCGTACCCAACGTGACTTCATGACCATGCTGGTATAGCAGACTGCCCAGAGTTTTGCCCATTTTTCCAGAGCCGATAATGCCGATTTTCATCATAATAATCCTATCCCGGTATCAAACCTGCCTCAATCAATGATAGCCTGGTTAATGGTTTCAATGAAGGCCTGGCCGGGATTTCCGCCATAGATGCTCTGGGTTAATATGACTCCCACCAATTCCCTTTTGGGATCCACATACAGGAAGGTTCCAAATATTCCCGCATGTGAATAAACACCCTCGTTGGAAACTACAAATCCATATCCTCGTGAGGTATCAATACCCCGATCACGATGATCTCGATATTCATACCACTCGGACTCATAACCCATCCCTTTTTCGATCTCTGGAGACAGATATGCTTCAGGAACGTCAATCAAGGGAGAGGTTGCTACTTTCACCGTTTCCTCATTGAGTATCCGATGTTCTCCATATTTGCCCTTGTTGAGCAGCATTTGGCCAAACTTGGCAAAATCGCCAGCCGTAGAACTGAGACCGGCACTCCCTCGTGGGAATTCTATTTCCCAGACGTCCAATTTCTCCCAAGCCCCATTAGTAAACCAATATTGGCTGGCCATTCGGGTAGAATCGACACCCCACAGACGGTGTGAGGTCTGGGTCATACCCAGGGGTTTATAGAGTGTCTCTTCCATAAAAGTGGCTAACTTTTTACCACTGACTTTTTCGATTAGGGCTGCCAATATGTTATAGCCACGATTATTATACCTAAACATTGTACCAGGTTCAGCATCAGGTCCCTCTTTTCCAATTTTATACGCCTCGTGCTCAAGTGAGGGGGAACCGTTGGGCGTTAATGAAGACGGTGTTAAATCGCCCACAAAAGGTGCAAAATTAGTATATCCCGACTGATGCAATAGAAGTTGTTCGACCGTAATTTTGTTTGCCGGGTCGTCTTCGAATCCATCAAGATATTTTGAGATGGGGTCGCCCAGAGACACTAAACCTTGATCCACAAGTTTTAGAATTCCAACTGCTGTTATAGATTTAGCGTTTGATGCCATTCTGAGAATGCTATTTCGTTCCATTGGCAGTTGTTTTTCAAGATCACGATAACCCCCTGCCACATCTAAAATCACCTTCCCTTTCCGCGCAACCACCAATTGATAACCCAACACTTTTTGTTGTTCAACAGCTTCGATAAATAGCTTTTCAGCCAGTTCTATTGTTTTTGATGACATTCCAACTTGCTCAGGAGTCCCAAATTCGATCATCTCTCCCTCCATTCCTACTTTACTTAGTATCGTTTGATTATTACTGCACATGCACAAGCACACTAAAGCTCCGCTCAGTAATAATGATTTTATAATGGTTCCAGCCATAATTTTCCTGCTCCTTTTGGGGCGTTTAATATTGCCTCTAGATCAAACTAAACTAACTATATAGCCCCAATCCAGATTTTCGCCCAAAGATCATATCGATCTGTGAATGGAAATCAAGTGTTTGACAAAACCATCCATTTTGATGAGGATTAAACAGGATATATCATCAAGACTTTGTAGCAAGTGTTCTCACAAAGGATACATTGTCACGCTACGATTAATTAAAGGAAGACATAAGCACTATGAATAAAGCGCCTAATAAGCCAGAGTTAAAACGTAGCATGCTATTACTCGAGGGCAATATTGGAGCTGGAAAAACAAGCCTGGGAAAGGTGTTAAAGAATTCTGGTCAATATGAATTCCTTGAAGAGCCTGTTGAAGCCTGGCGGGATGGCTTTGCAAATAATTTATTTGAAATGTTCTATACTGATATGAAACGTTGGTCATTCACCTTCCAGATTATGGCTTTTACTACAAGAGCCAAAACCTGGTCAGAGATCTTAAAGCGGGTCAGTGGGAACAATGTCATCTTAGAACGCTCCATCTATACTGACAGAAATGTATTTGCACGGAATTTATATGCCGGGGGGGCTATGAATGATTCGGAGTGGCAGCTATACCAGCAACTCTGGGATTTTCTGGCCTTGAATTACTGCGAAGAACCTGATAGAATTATCTACCTACGGACACCAGCTGATGTTTGTCTGGAGCGAATAAAACTGAGGGGGCGCGATGAAGAGCAGCAAGTCCCTCTGGATTATCTCAAACAGCTGGAAGACCTGCATGATGAATGGTTACTGGATCATCCAGATGCCATTGTTCTGGACGGGACACGCCGTTGGTCCTCTGAAGAAGTTGAGAACCTGCTTAGATGATCTCACGTTTCAGCTGGAAAAGCCTCAACATTTAGATATGAAAGTCCCGAAACACTCTCAAGTATCTTTTTAGCAATTCTGGTTTCCAGGATTTCAGGAGATTCAAATTTCAGGGTTGCCGCTACCTCCTCAGGACCCACAAACCACATCTTCAGATCGAAATTAGAACTTCCTGATTCATGTTTCACCACATTGCGAATCTGATCTTCAATTTCACCTCCCGCTGCTCGATCAAGCAGAATTGAGGCTGATGTAGTCAGCAAGCTCCGTGACCATTTCAAAATTATGATGGCGCCCACGATACCCATTAGGGGATCCATCATCTGCCAACCGAGATACTTTCCCATTAACAGCGCTCCAATGGCGAGAATAGAGGTAAGGGCATCGGCCAGGACATGGAAGTAGGCTGAGCGAAGATTGTGATCTCCAATATCATGACTGTGTGAGTGATCCTTAATGGAGGTGCCCAGCAACAGGATTGCAGATATTATATTTACAAACAAGCCAATGACTGCCACAATAATGGCTTCGCTAAACTGGATTGATACTGGATCAATAAAGCGCTCGATGGATTCTATGATCATGAATAGGGCTACAACTGCCAGAGCCACGGCACTGGCAAAGCCTCCCAGAGTGGTCACTTTCCCGGGTCCAAAGGAAAAACGTCGACTGTCAATATTCTGGCGAGCATAACGATAAGCAAATATACTGATTCCAAATGCTGCTGCATGGGTACCCATGTGCCAGCCGTCTGCCAGCAAAGCCATTGAACCAGTCAGGTATCCAGCGCCGATTTCCACAAACATCATTAGGAAGGTCAGAACAAAAACGCGCCATGTTTTGGTTTCATTTTTTAAGTCATCATGATTGTGATGATGTGATTTCTTCAAGGGGAATTCCCCTTTCCTGATCTATTTGGGGCTAAATGATCCGATTATTTTTTTGCACAGATATAGGCAAATTGACGATTGACACGCCCCGTTGAAATCGAGTGAAACCCATTTCGATCCAGGAGTGGAATCAATTGTTGCACGTTATCTCTGAGTGCTTTCTCTCCTCCGTGGATGTGTATCATCAGATCAGTAAATCGTTGAAAGAAAGACCCACCAGATTCCGGTTCCATATCCACAATGTAGATCTGGCCACCTGGCTTTAGGACCCTATGAAATTCGCGGATACCCCTTTCTTTTAGATCACCGGGGAGATGGTGCATCACGAGACTATTCATAACGACATCAAAAGTGTCTTCCGGATGAGAAATATTTTCGATAAGATCTATTTGAAAGTTCACGTCTGCCTTGAGTCTTGAGGCTTTCGTTCGTGCGATTTCTATCATCTTGGGAGAAGCGTCCGAGCCATACACCTCCCCCAGGTCTCCTACAGTGGATTTCGCTAGAATGGCTTGATCTCCAGTGCCACAGCCCACATCCAGAACCTTATCACCTGTCTGGTAGGGAGCCTTAGCGCCAATCTCAACTCTAAGTCTTTTGGCTTTCCCAAAGGATAGGATGCCAACCAGCGTATCATAAAATGCCGCCCAGAGGATGGTGCGCCCTTCAGTGGCAGGAGCCTCTGACCCTGGTTGATTTTCTGTATTCATATCCTTCTCCTTAATACATACAATTCAATACTGAACACTGTGTTCGGAAATATTATATTAGATGCAGGATCAATTGTCAAGAGACAAGCTGGGAATTCTGTTCAATTATGAACATTCCGGTAAAATTGTTCTGAAAGCGAGAAATAAATATGGATCATGGAAAAACAGACCGACGGGTGACCCGGACAAGACACTTGCTAAGAGAAGCCTTGATGTCGCTTATGAGGGAGCAGAGATATGACTCCATCACAGTCCAGAATATCCTGGATCGTGCAGATATTGGTCGATCAACCTTTTATTCACATTACAGGGATAAGGAAGAACTGCTTATAAGCGGACTTGATGATATTATTCATAGTTTAATATTAACCCTGGAAAATCCTGGAGTCCAGCCAGATCAGCATAAATTATTATCCACTGAGCCGCTTTTTAAACATGCTCAAGATGAGTTCCAACTTCATAAAGCCATTATGGGCGGACATGGGATCAACCTCATGGTCCAAAAAATACAAAAACATCTGGGTCGACATATTGAGGACGAGCTTCGTTCATGGCTCAAAGAAGATGAAGCGCCGGCCATTCCCATTCCACTTATGGGGCATTATGTGGCCAGTGTTGTGCTTTCACTTCTGCGCTGGTGGTTCGACAATAATAAGCCTCATTCTCCTGCACAAATGGATGCCATATTTCAGCAATTGGTCATGCCAGGCATTCTGGAGTCAATGAGGCCGAAGGGATAAGATTCAGCTGATAGAAATCATGTTACGATAAATGACGTCTCGACCCAGGCCATTTTTGCTATCAAGAATAGACCACATAATCCCGATCAAATGTTTAATAAATCAAGTAGGACCAGATATGAAAAGAGCCCCATAAAAGGAACCCTTTTCAATATTTCAGATTACTACTTCAGAGAATGGTCTAACGCCAGAGACCCACAATCAGACCAGTACTTAACATACCCGTCAGCCAATAACCTCCATTGATGAAAACATAGGACCAGGGTCGATTTTCATAAGCTGGGGCTGTGAGGATATAGGCCAGGATGTATCCCAACCAGGCCCAGAATGCCGTTGTCAAGCCGATACTTATGGCGCTTGAATCTGGAAATACGACCAGGAGATAGTCTATTAAGTGGGCAGTTGCGGCAGCCATGAGTAAAGAAGAAATAAACATGATGCCAAATGACTTGACCATGTTGGTTTCAGCCTTGTCGGCTTCCAGGCTTTCCTGGGTTATACCTGTTGCCTTCATCCAGGCTTTTCCAAAAAGCACACCATACCATAATGCTCCAATACCAAAAAAGACGAGTGCTGATACCAGGACAGCCCAATAATTAACCATAGATTCGTACATATATACTCCTTTATGTTAGTTGTACGCTATTCATATGAATGCATGACCTGTTTTCCAGTCCTCCGAAAATAGATTCATTATATCATGTAATGCCGTGGCGCAAGTTATTCGAATTACTTGATCTGGGCAAGACGAGAATAAAACTTGAGTTGAATCCACTGTTTACGAATAGGCTTTTGATCCATTGAGTGGAATTGGAGTGTGTCAAAAAAGCCCCCGGCGATTGCCAGGGGCCATTGAAATCCATGTGCTATGTTAGTTGATACTATTTTATGTAGGCTAACTTTCTAACTTCCTGGAAGCCGTTTGATTCAATAACATAAAGATAGGTTCCAGCACTGATTGATTCTGGGCTAAAATTTAGTTTATGTATCCCTTGATCAAAATATCTGTCAGCTAGGACAGCCACTTCGACTCCCCTGATGTTGTAGACCTTGACTGTAGTCAATCCGGCTTTTGATAATGTAAGCTCAATCGTCGTAGTGGGATTGAATGGATTTGGATAATTTGTCGACTGGAACATTTCCCCGGTTTTTCTCGGAGTATTGTCGGTAGCCAAAATTTCACCCTGTCCATCGGCATCATCCAGATAGCTTAACTCCAAAACAAATATCCGATCCAGTTCAAAATCTGTTATCATCAATAAACCTGAAATTTCAACTTGATCTCCATCCACTGGCAAGACAAAATTGGAATCCGCATGGGCTAGCATAAATAAGTGCATGAGTTGATAATCCACCTGATCATCTGCATCCACATTTAGAAAATATGAAGTATGGACGAACTCTCCACTATCAGGATGTCCATGATCACAATCCCCACCATCAAAAACAATAGTGTCCAGCACGGTGCTAATGCTGCCACTTACAAAAATAGAATCAAACATGGTACTGTCACTATGCCCCCAGTGTCCACCATGACCTCCACCACAACCTGTACTATCACCATGGTCCCAATCATGACCACCGTGACCCCAGTCGTGACCACCATGATCCCAATCTCCACCTGAAGAATCACAACCGGTTGTGTCTCCTGGGAAATCAGGTCCTCCTGGTCCATCATGACCTCCACCCTGACCTCCTCCGTGACCACCGCCATGACCGCCGCCATGACCTCCTCCACCCTGGGCAAAGAGTAAACCCGTGCCGGCAAAAACAACTGCTAGTATCAAAATTACAATTCTCATTCTCTGCTGCATCATGTGTAAGCCCCTCTATTTATCCGATTCAAGTATTCAAACTTTAAGCCCCAACGCGAGCTATGTAAATTAAGCCCGAGCAGAACCTGAACACTAATTAATTACACCGCATTCCTAAAAATCATCACCTTCGGCGCTTTCGTCCCCACCATTCTCACCCTCGCCTCTACCTTGCTGCTCCCCACTCCGATAGTTGTTGAAAATATATTTTAATGAGGCTGAGAATACGGGTGCCACTCTGTCAGAAGAGTGAAAACGATAAAAATCCACTCCTTCAATGGTAGATTCATGATCTCCAGTGTCCAAAATATCTCTTATGTTGACCGTCGCACTTAGTTTGTTTTCAATCAAATTCAACCGTGCACCGGCATTTAGAAAGAACATGGCCTTTCTTTCGCCCTGGGCCGTCACAGAAGGGCTATTATACATGGCGTTAAGCTGTAGCCTGAGCATTTTGCTTAGGGTGAAATTATTGTTGAAACGCATGCTCCAGTTATCACTTTCAATATTTTGAGCAAAATTACTGGGCTGATCGTTGATCTCATAATGATAGAAATTGCCCATCAAGTTAAAGTCCCACCAATCAAATGGCATGAGACGCAAGGATAGCTCGCTTCCAATGGATAGTGAATTGCCAACATTATCAAATGTGTGGAGGAAAATATTTTCAGCATAAACGGTTTGAACTCGTTCTACAAGGTTGGTGGTCTCCCGAGAATAGATTTCAACCGAAAGCATGTTCTTTCCAAAATATTTCATGTATCCCGCCTCAATGGAGTTGATGTATTCTGGTAGAAGTGCTGGATTCCCCATACGGACATTGTAGGCATCCATCCAGGTTTCAAACGGTTCCAGATACCAACCCCGGGGACGGTGGATCCGCCTTGAGTAGCTGGTCATGAATTTTTGGGTGGGTGTGATATTATACGAAAGATGCAAGCTGGGAAAATAGTCCCAACGATCAATCTCATCTCCAATGCTATCAATTACTCCGATATATCTATAGGTATATTCACCGCGGAATCCACCCTGCAAACCCAATTTACCGTAATTGTTTGATAGCACAGTGAAAATGGATTGAGTCGTTCGTCGATACTCAGTGTCAAAATCATAGCTTGCTACATTCACGTACTCAGAGCTGATTGAATCCCAATCCATGAGACCGTTTTCATCCATGGAGCTACCCAGCCGAATTTGATACCCAGCCTCCAGCTTGCCCTCATTGGCAAAAGGTTTCTCATATTTAAGCTCTACGCGACCACGATTGGTAGGTCCATCTTCTGTCGTCCGCCTACCACTGACCTGTTTATTACTCACATCAAATTGCTCAGTTTTACTGTCTTCATCAGAACTTCTAATACTATACCTTCCACTCAGCTCTAATCGATGGGTGGGAGAGCCAAATTGATGCTCATAATTGGCTCTAATATCATAATAGGCTCCGCCCCGCTTGGAGCTGGTTTCTGTTGTTGATTCAAATGGAACAATGAAATGATTGGTATATTCTTTAAATGCATTACTCCCAGACCTTTTGAATCCCCTGGATCCATATGACAGGCCTAGTCCCAGTATGTCTTGATCGGTGAAATTATAATCTATCCCGCCACGGAGACGATAGCCCCCATGCTCAAAATGACGATCCCCTAATTGACTTACATAATATGTGGTATCTCCAACGGTGGTCATGCTAAAAGAGGTATCCTGTCCTTCATGTATTCGGGTATGGTAGGCTGCGCTAATGTAGGCGGTGTATTTGTGGTTGCGATAATTGACGAGCATATCCCCACCAATTTGACCAAACATCCCAACATTAAAATTTGCTATACCACTGATGCCCTCTAGCATGCTCTTTTTGGTAATGATGTTAATGATTCCTGAAACACCATCTGGATCATAAGCTGCCGACGGGTTGGTGATGATCTCAATATTGTCGATTGTGCTAGCCGGAATGGTCTGGAGGGCCTCATTTGCCTCGAGGATAGAAGGTCGATTATCTACCAGAACAGTGAAGTTGGAGCTCCCTCTCAGCTCAACATTACCATCAATATCAACCGTCACCGAAGGCACATTTTCAAGCACTTCTACTGCGGTCCCTGATGAGGATGTAATGTCCTGACCCACGTTGATGATCTTTTTATCAATTTTGTATTCCATGGTGGTACGTTCTCGTTC
>JABMPR010000033.1 GCA_013202895.1 bacterium
ATTGGAACCCATGCCCTTGGATACACGTTTGGTCAGCAGTGCCTGATAATGCTTCAGGACTTTTTCTTGGTATGTATGGCGTTTTGTCTATTTTTGCGCCAATGAAATATTTGAATCAGGAGTTGATCTATTGAATAGTTTTGTTGAGTGGTGGCAGCACCTGCCAGCACAAATGGACCCTGTAATATTCAGTATTGGGAACTTCCCCTTGCGTTGGTATGGTACCATGTATATAGCCGCCTTTGCGACAACTTATCTGGTTGCTAAATATCGAATCAAAAGTGAAAAACTACCCTACAGTTTGGACTTTGTTGCAGATGCCATCATGTGGGCAATAATTGGTGTGATCCTTGGAGGCCGACTGGGTTATGTCATCTTCTATGGATTCTCGGATTTTATCCAGGATCCCATCCGCATAATTTCACCCATAGCGCGCATCAATGGGAATTGGCGGTTCACGGGTATCTCAGGAATGTCCTACCATGGAGGCATATCTGGCGTTGCAGTCGCATTCTGGCTATATGCTCGCAAACATCAAATGAAATATTTTGAGCTGACTGATTTGATCATGACCGGGATACCTCTGGGATTCACATTTGGGCGGATAGGAAATTTTATCAATGGCGAATTATATGGCAGAGTTACCACAAGCTGGATTGGGATGCATTTCCCTGGTGCAAAAGATGGACTTCTCAGGCATCCATCGCAGCTGTATGAAGCATTTTTTGAAGGAATCGTAGTATTTGCGTTGGTATGGAGCCTGCGAAAAAGATCTCCCTTCCCAGGTTTTATTTCTGGCTTGTATATCTTCGGCTATGGCTTTGTGAGGTTCTTCGTCGAGTTTTATAGACAACCCGATGCCCATCTGGGTTTTGTTCTCTGGGAATTCAGCATGGGACAGTTTCTATGTATTGGGATGATGCTGGCTGCGGGTTTGGTCTGGTATCTGGGTTACACACAGGCCCAGCAGCCCCAGGAAATTACTAAATGAGCTTGTTGATCATTTCAATTGCTACCCTCTTAATTGGACCCATTCTGGCCAGGGTATTTGAAAAGCAGGATGGAGCCAATCGTTTTCTAGACGGATTTATTCTGGTCTCTATTGGTGGAATTGCAGTGACCCACCTGCTTCCTGAAGCTGTTTTAGAAATTGGAGGGATGGCTCTGCTCATGGTGGTGCTCGGTGCTCTCTTGCCATATTTTGCTGAACACGCCTTTCATAGTTACGAGAAAGCCACCCATGGAGGGGTCCTGGTACTTGCTTTGAGCGGTATTTTAGTGCATACACTCCTGGATGGAATGGCACTATCACAAGCTTCTACCGGGCATGGTGCTGGACAAGCACTGGCTTATGCTGTCATCCTACACCGTCTTCCTATAGGATTGCTGATATGGTGGGCACTAAAACCCGTAAGTGGTGTCAGGACGATATTAGCTGTCCTTTTTCTCATGAGCGCCTCAACCATTGCTGGATTTGGATTTGGTGGGGCAGAACTTTTTAGCGGGCATTCAGTGGTGATAAATTATTTCCAAGCCTTGGTCACCGGATCTTTACTGCATGTTCTTTTCCATCGTCATTTACACAAGGTTGCAAGTGGAGAATCGCAATTCAAAACTGATGCTTCTCACTCCAAGACAGCTTTTCCTGCGGCAGTAGGAGCCTTATTTGCTATCGGCATATTATATTTTTTGCCGTTAGGTTATGGCTTACCAGATGATCATTCAATTGGCTCAATTGCAAATATAACACTGTCACTTTTTTTGAAAAGCGCCCCGGCTTTATTACTCGGGTTTATCATTGCGGCAAGTATTCAAAATTTTATTCCTGAAACAGGAATAAATTGGCTTGATTCAAAAAGTCGGTCAATTCGAGTTGGAAAGGGGATGCTTTTTGGATTACCCCTGCCAATCTGCTCCTGTGGAGTTGTGCCGCTCTACCATAGCTTAGTTAGACGCGGCGTCTCGGTTGGAGCCGGTATGGCATTTTTAGTCGCTACTCCTGAATTGGGTATCGATGCTATGATGATCTCGATCCCACTTTTAGGCTGGAAAATGACGCTTGTACGATTGATGGCTGCTGCCCTTATTGCCTGGTTGACGGGATACATCATGGACCTGCTTGTACCTCCCGCTAGGAATACGGTCGCAACGATCATTGAAACACAAGAGCTTTCGGCAGAAGTCAATCCCATGCAGCGGTTTTGGTCAACATTGAATCATGAGCTGATCGATCATCTGGGTCCCTGGGTCATTGTAGGTTTAATTATAGCGGCAATCATGGATCCATTTCTGTCCCAGATTGATTGGAGTTCATTACCAGCAGGAATAGATATTCCTATCATGGCACTTATTGGTATGCCGCTCTATGTTTGTGCCACAGGTGCTACTCCCATCGCAGCAGTAATGCTGATGAATGGTGTCTCAGCCGGAGCAGTTTTAGCATTTTTAATTACGGGTCCAGCAACAAATATTACCACCCTGGGAGTGATGAAACAACTGCATGGGGGACGAGTTGCAGCTATTTTCCCTTTGGTGATTGTAAGTTTGACCATAATTGTTGGATTAGGTGTAAATTATTTAATAGGGGACACAGGCCAGATAGCCGAAAATGCTCAACATATGGATGACTATTCATGGCTGAATATTTTGACTGGAGCAGTGTTGTTAATCCTTTTTTCAGGTTCACTATTTCGAATTGGTCCTCGCGGAATGCTTGAAAACCTGTTTGAAGGATTGGGATCCACTGAGGATGAGGTAGAAGATTGTGATTGCGGTCACGATGATTGAATTAGATTGAAAATCAGGAAGAAATCATGAAAGTATTGTTAGCTGGTGGAGGGAGTTCTCACGAACGGGAAGTGTCGCAGAAAACGACGGCAGCTATGGAGCGAGCTCTCCAGGAATTAGGCTATGATTACAAACGTGTTGATTTCAAAAGTGAGCTGGATATTACTAAAGTTTGGGATGACTCATATGATATCGTCCTTTTAGGATTCCATGGCCGAGCTGCAGAGGATGGATTACTTCAGTCTGTTCTTGAAGCCTACAATATTCCATATACAGGTGCTGGCGTGAACGATAGCCTGATAGCATTCTCAAAAGATGCTTCAAAACGTCTATTCAAAAAACACGGCATCCCAACTGCTGATTGGGAACTCCTGCAACACGATCCCGGCACGGATCTTCCAAAATCTAAAATTGACTTACCCTTCGTTATCAAACCTGACAACGAGGGCTCAACCATCGGTCTTTCTGTGTGCAATAAGCCTGAAGACTTTCCCGATGCTAAAAAAGTGTCAGGAAATTATAGTCGTTTGATATTTGAAAGCTTTATTCCTGGACGTGAGCTGACTGTTGGGGTAGTAGGTGATCAAGTATACCCAATTGTTGAGATCTTTCCTGGACACGAGTTATACGATTATGCATCAAAGTATACAAAGGGCATGAGTCGCTATGAGTGCCCGGCAGCTCTGGATCAAGCTTTGGCCGAAAATATTCAGACTCTCGCCAGACGGGCCATGGATGCAGTTGGGGTGCTGGTCTATGGACGGGTTGATTTCCGTCTTGACCTGCAGGGGAAGCCCTGGTGCCTGGAGATAAACACACTTCCAGGAATGACCGAAACATCATTGCTGCCCATGGGGGCAGAAGCGTTTGGAATTGGATTCCCACAGCTCATCGATGAAATCCTCAACATAAGTTTAAAGAAATACAGTTAGAACCCTCGATGAGCATACAATTTTACAACACAAAAAAACGTGAGAAGGAAATATTTAATCCTATCGATCGTAATCGGGTTCGGATGTATACCTGTGGTCCAACAGTCTATGACTACGCCCATATTGGTAACTATCGGACTTTCATGTTCGAGGATATCTTACGCCGCTACCTGGAATTTCGAGATTATCAAGTAATACAGGCGATGAATTTGACTGATGTGGATGATAACACGATTCGGCGAAGTCGTGAAAGAGGCATAACGCTTACTGAGCTGACCGATGAATTCAAGGCCGCCTTTCATGCCGATTTACAGAGCCTGAATATTCAACCTGCTCAGGAATACCCCGAAGCAACAGGTTATATACCTGAAATGATTGAGATGGTGGAGAGGCTTGAGAACAAGGGCTTTGCCTACAAAACGGATGATGGCAGCGTCTACTTCAACATCCAAAAATACAAGCAGTATGGAAGCCTGGCAAATTTGAATCCCGCAGAAATGTTGACAGGGGAACGTGTCGCAGATGACAGCTATGAGAAGGAGGGTGCCAGAGATTTCGCTTTGTGGAAGGGCTATAAGGAAGAAGACGGAAATGTTCAGTGGGATTCACCCTGGGGCAAGGGCCGTCCCGGCTGGCACATCGAGTGTTCGGTTATGTCCACTGAACTGCTTGGGAATCATTTTGACATTCATTGTGGAGGAGTGGATAACATATTCCCGCATCACGAAAACGAAATTGCTCAGAGTGTTTGTGCCAATGGACCAGATTTTGTCAATTACTGGCTGCACTCTGAATATCTGTTGGTGGACAATAAAAAAATGTCCAAATCTCTCAACAATTTCTTTACCCTGAGAGACCTGCTGGATCAGGGCTATCATGCAGATGCCATACGCTGGATGCTGATAACTACCCATTACCGTCAAAAAATAAATTTTTCAGTTGACCGCCTGCATGAGGCTCAAAAGTCTGTGAATCGACTGCGTGAGTTCAGGAACAAATTAGTCAATTACAAGGATGCCGGGAGTGATCACGCTGAAAAACGAGTTCGTACTGCGGATGATCAATTTACTAAGGCCATGGATGATGATTTAAACATTTCGGGTGGGCTCGCTGCAATATTCGAATTGGTTCGTTGGGGGAACCGAAGTATGGATCACGCTGAGTTGAGTGAATCTGGAGCGAAGCATATTTTAACTCTCATGGGCAAATTCGATCATGTGTTGGCTGTTCTGGATATGGAAAGTGGCTTGGATCAAATAGTGGATGCAGACTTTATCGAATCAAAGATTGCCGATCGTAATACCGCTCGATCGAACAAGGATTTTGCCGCAAGTGATGCTATTCGAGATGAATTGGCAGCCCAGGGGGTGGAGCTTATTGATACAGCAGATGGAACGAAGTGGAAATTGAAATAAATCCAATAGCCCTCGCTAGAATAAAGTATGTTCGCTTACTTCGGAATTTTCAACACCCAATGTCGATATTCCAACACGACAGTTAAGGATGCACCAAGGGCACTATAGCAGCACCTCAGCAAGACATCAACACCATATAAATCAGTCTAAAACCGCTACAAAAATATTCTGAGAATTACTTAGCCAATAGTTCTTGTGTCCGTAAAATTAGCATCTATATTCTCGAGCTTTTCGATAAAACGGCCAAGGTAGCTCAGTTGGTAGAGCAGCGGTTTTGTAAACCGCCGGTTATCGGTTCAACTCCGGTCAGAAGCTTTTTATTATTAAAATGGGGGTGTAGTATAGCGGATAATGCTCCAGGCTTCGAA
>JABMPR010000346.1 GCA_013202895.1 bacterium
GGTTTCATATTTTATCGCTCCACCAAGTAAATCCATGCATGCAACTGGTGGGGCTGTGGACGCTCTTATCTATGATTTGAAAAATGATTGTATCATGCGGTTTGGAACGAATGATGGATTCAAAATAAACCTGAATGACAAGTGCTACCCTTATCATCCCTACATTACCCCCGAAGCAAAAAACAATCGCAGGTTACTCATCGGTCTCTTTGAAGAACAGGATTTTGTAGTAGACCTCAAGGAGTACTGGCATTTTGACTATGGAAATGTCAGCTGGGCAATAAAAAAAGGGAAAGATCAAGCCATGTATGGCATTATTGAGGCATGAATACTTCTAATTTAACATCCTCTAACTAAACTCGTTCCCAGGCTGAGCAATCAGTAGTGAGTTTCAGTCATAAAGGTTTTGCGCTGCTTCACTCTCAGGCCGTAGTTGAGCTTTCGAATCGAAGGCGGGGTGCCTATCCGGCGTACCCTGAACCTGTCGAAGGGGTAGATGGAGCCACAAAAGTAAAAAGGTCCGCGAAAGAGGTCTTTTGGGTTTTATGCTTTGGAGGTGAAATTAACCAAGCTTCCGTGTGACAGCAATGAGCGGCGATCCACCAGTTAAGTTCAAATCCATTGGTTTATTCAGTTCGCACCAACAACTCGATTGGTCTATATTCATAAGTGATTCATCTCCGAGCTCAATCGATATCGTCTGATTCTCATCTTCAAGATTCTAAACTAGGTGTAGCTAATAAGGGGGAATCATGAAAACCATCTTAGTCCTCTCTAAAAAATGCGTGCTTTCCATCATCATGATGTGCTCAAGTATTGGAATCCTATGGTCACAAACCATTTTATTTGACGATACAAACGTTGATACCATATTTATTTCTAATGCCGGCGTATACGAAATTGGTGTATTAAAATCCAATGGGGCTATTACTCACGTCCGGGATGTGGGACACAACTCGATCGTTTCTATGGGATCCTCGGAGGAGAGCTTATGGAAGGCCATGAACCAGGATTATTGGACACTCAATAGTTCTGATTACACAACAACAGATAGAACTTTCGACTATACGTGGGATAGTAGCGAAAACACACTTACCATGATCTTCGGGGTGGATACGAACTCTACAAGTGGTTTATTTGTATCCGTAACCCTCACCCCCACCATCAACTCTTACATCGAATTGAAATTGGAGTTTAAAAACTGGTGGGAAGGAGCACTCATGTCTATGTCCTTTCCCAACGGACTGACCTACTTATTAGGTGACGATAATGAAGCGCTCTTTCCCGTGAGTTATCCTGGCATGCTCCTCGAATCAAGTTTTTTCAATCAGGGAATGGACTTTAGCTGTATGTATCCTGCCTGCTTTTATGCGGATTATCTATCTTTGGGATTTGAGGGTAGCAACCTGGCGGTCTACTCCATCCTGTACGACTATCCCGTGCGTTCAGTGCGCCTCGGATTAGAGAATTATGACGATGGTTCTGGCAGAATTAACTATCGCAGCAACCATGAATACAATCAATTATGGATTGAAAACGATTCTACATGGATCAGTCCTGTGATCAGACTGCATATTGGGGAAAGCCATTTCAGCACACTAGCTACATATAAAGCTGATAATATGATCAATTCATACCCATCTCTGCAGACAAAGCTGGGTGATAAATTCGACGATTTTTCCAGATCACCCATTCTCTATTATAGTTTCGGTGATGGTCCAATTTATTCCATTAGCGATCTGGCAGACTGGACGGCGGGTCACCCAAGTCCAGCCATTGCCCTTATCTCCTGGTATTACTCAGGGAGTTTTGAAGGATATCATCCTGACTATTTACCCCCCAGCATTGCTTATGGTACGACGGCGGATTTTGTACAAATGGTAAGTGATCTGCATGGACAACAAAAACTGGTCATGCCCTTTACGCTACCAAACTGGTGGCATGAAAATTCCCCAACCATACAAAACCTCTCTGATGTTACTATAGAAGATATTTCAGAGATTGATCTTGGCGGTAATCCACGATTACATGATTGGAGTGGCGGTGGTGATTGGGGATACATGATTTCACCAGGCCATCCATTTGTCCAGCAACGGATCAATCAAATATATACTGATATATTTGATACTTACGGTTCAGATCTAATCTATGAGGATGTACTGGGTAGTCATCCGGCTGGTCTAGATTTTAACCCAAATTTGCCATCGCCTATGGATCTTGGGCAGGGCTGGTTGGATCATTTTTTATCACACTCTGATTATTTGACAGTAACCGAAGGTGGTTATGATCGTCTTTCCGAGTGTTTAACTGGCTTTATTGGTACTCTTTATACTGGCTCTCCCATAGGAGGATACCAACATGGGTCAATGATCTGGCGACCATATCCCGCTACGATGGCATTGTTTCATGATAAAGTAGCCGCTCTTCATTACTGGAATGCATCTACCATCAGCAAGAACCTGCTCTCATGGAACCTGCTTTTCGGAGTAAGCCAAACTTTTTGGATCGATGACCGAGTTCCGATCAGGTCAACAAACAGTCCCTGGATTCCTGTTCTCGAGGAATTCCAACAGCTGGTGATTTCCAAATTGATCGGGAAATCTATGACTGATTATCAGGACATCACATCGAATATTTCCCAGAGTAGTTTCGAAGATATTACCGTGACATATAATTGGGATCAAACAAACGCTTATACTTTAGGCTCACATATTTTATCTCCCCATGGCTCGTTAGTAGCATCCGATGATGGCAATCTCATCGCCGGCATTTTCAGACGTTATGATGGTATGGAATTATCCACCGGTGATCATTTCCTGGTTGTGGAATCAGGAGATACAATTATCACAGTGCATCACCCAAACAGCCCTATTACAGATATCAGATTCTCGAAACCCGTCAATTGGTTTGACTTAGATGGCATACAGGTGTATGCAACTACTCTTTCTGGTGAGCAGCTTGTCCAACATTTTAGCAGCAATGACAGTATCATGTTTACATTAAATGATTCACTCGATGGAGAGCGTGTCAAGGCACACGTGATCATCTACGATCCCGCTCTAGATTTGAAGGATAATATCGCAATTACGCCCGTTCGGTTTGCCCTTAGCCAAAACTATCCAAATCCATTCAATCCTGTCACGGCAATAAGATATCAAATACCGGAACCATCGGATGTAGCACTATATATTTATGACATCAGGGGGCGCAAAATCAGCACTCTCGTTGATATCCATTTACAGCCAGGCTACTATGATGTCCTGTGGAAAGGTACTGATGACTTAGGTAAATTTGTGAGTACCGGTGTATACTTCTGCCGCTTTGAAGCAGGAAATTACAGCGAGACGATCAAGATGGTATATCTAAGATGATCAGCAACTTTTTAGCAACCTAAACCCGCGAACCCCTGCTGTATATGGGCATGCCAGCCGCCTGCCTATGCCGAAGTCGGTCTCCGCGCAGGCAGGTA
>JABMPR010000347.1 GCA_013202895.1 bacterium
GAAATCTTCCTTGTTCTCCTTCCGGGATTTACCGGCAGATCTGGAACCAGACAATAGGTCATATAGCCTGAGACCAATACGGATCATCCAACCCGGTCTTGGACTGCCTTTATAAATGGGTAGAAAGAAACGTTTATATTCGACCAGTTTCGGATATTTATTAACCAGACGTTGACGATCATGGAGTGATTCATATACCAGGTGCAGCTGCCCTGTTTCCAGATATCGTAAACCACCGTGGATCAATCTTGATGATTTTGACGATGTTCCTCGTCCTACTCCACTTTTATCCAGAAGCAAGACCCGCTTCCCACCACGAGCCATATTCTCAGCGATACCACACCCATTGATACCGGCACCGAGGACAATCACATCATAGTTTTGCATGTCTAAAGATAAGCTAAAAGATGATTTTTTTTAAATGTCTTTCTGAGATGAGTGAAACGAGACGAAGAATCTCTAGATCGGGTCGATTGAGAGATCCTTCGCTTCGACAGGCTTGCTCAGGAAGACATTATGGAGATTATTAGAATAAAAGATATCTCCATCAATTGCATTATCGAACAAGAGGCCACCAGAATAGAGCAAGCAAGGTGAGAGAAACTACGGACATGATAGCCATCTTCCATCCGGCACGCAGGAAGTCTGGTGCCTTCACCAGACCACTGGAATAAATAATTGTACAGGCTGGTGCTGCAACTGCTGTGAAATAGCCAAAGGCCGAGGCAATAACTGAAGCTAAACCCAATAATATTGGATCACCTCCCAGATTTAGCACAACTGGCCCCGCTACCGCCACCGTGGCTGAGCTGCTCAATAGATTTGACATAATCCCACTTAGGGCGACTGAGACGATGGCTCTTAAAACATCTATATTGGGGATTAATCCCTGTAAAAAATTGACACTGAGCCCTGCCAGCCAGGCTGCTCCGCCGGTGTTCTTCATTTGGACACCAATGGAAATGGTTGCTCCGAACAACAAGATGACACCCCAGTTGACATTGGTGCTAATATCCTTCCAGCTAACCAGTCCAAATGCTATAAACAGAAAGACGCCAATAAGGGCAATACTGCCCAGGCCATAGTCCTCGCTCAAGGTAATCCAACCCAACAGTACTCCAGCAAATAAGACAAGCGCAAATATTTCTTTGGCTGAAGTTTTACCGGCACGTGCAACTTCAACAGATAGGCGTCGAACAGCAGTATCAAGTGTCTGCATTTCTGGTGGAAAGGTTTTAATAATGATCAGGATAGTTATAGGAATCTCAATTAGAACCATGGGGTAGACCATTTTCATCCATTCTAAATAACTCAGACTTCCTGATCCAAATTCTGCCCAATAATTTATCATGATCACATTTCGTCCACCACCGCTGGGAGTTCCTATAGATCCTACCGTAGCTCCATAGGCTATGGCAAATAAGAGCGCCGCAGTCAAACCTGGATGAGCTTTCATGTTCTTTGAACTGAGTCTGATAAGTGTAATAGCCACTGGCAGCAGCATGGCTGTTACCATATGCGGGCCAACAAAACTCGAGATAATGGCTGAGAGCAGAGTAAATCCTGAAATTATCCGCCAGGTTTTATTCCCTGTGAGACGAATGATCCCCAATGCCAGACGTTTGTCGATCCCCTGACTAACAATGGCTACCGCCAGCATGAGTGACCCCATTATGAAGAAAACAGCGTCGTTCATGAAGTAGCTTCCTACTTCATTGGGCGTGCTGCCTCCAATGATCACCTGCCAGAAGATCAGCTGGAGTGCAATTGCAGGAAGTGGTATTGGTTCCTTCAGAATGAGGATAAGGGTCATCAGGAGAATGATCAAAATATGGTAGGCTTCTACACCTAACTCTGCAGGTTTGGGAACCAGATAATACAGTATAGCTCCTAAAGCCAAAGCAATGAGGAGCCAGCGTTTCCGCTGAACCCAGAAAATCATATCGGCGGAAATACGCAAGGGAATAAGGGCTTTATCGAATGATTAAAATTGGAATATCGGTCTGTTCGAGAGTCTTGATCGGTTTACTGCCAAATAATAATTGTTTTACAGGATTCAAGCCAGATGCTCCCATAATGATAAAATGGTTATCGCCTGCAAATTCAACAAAAGTCCGCACAGGGTCACCTGTCAGGAAAAATTGTTCGACTTCAATCCCTTTGTCTTTAAAATATTTTTTTGCCATATCAGCAGCACCTTGATAGCCCGCACCAAACTGTTTCGTTTTTGATACGGTTAAAGTACGCACAGGCCAACCAAGTTTTTCAGCTATTAATGCTCCCCACTGAACCGATTTTAGGGTTGCCGTAGAATCATCAACCAGTAATAACAATTTATATTTTTTCCGGGGATTAAATTTCTGGAGCACAAAAATTGAAGAGGGTAAATACTGGAGTAGTGAATGAGCCAGGTGACGCTTATTCTGACTACCGCCAATGATGGCCAGATCATATCCTTCAAGTTGAATTTCCTTGC
Organism: bacterium; assembly: GCA_013202895.1. GTDB lineage: Bacteria > Fidelibacterota > UBA8477 > UBA8477 > JABMPR01 > JABMPR01. The sequence goes on from JABMPR010000347.1 coordinate 2,477, forward strand.
GCAGCTCGTTCACCAATTCACCTTCTCGAAGGATGAGTTCAACACGACTGCCCTTTTCATGGGGCAGTATGACGCGTACGCGTCCATCCTCCTCATATA
>JABMPR010000348.1 GCA_013202895.1 bacterium
CCCGACCTGCAGAGGTCTTTATGGGCGATACCGGATCGCTAGCCCTGGGAGCCGCACTAGGAGCGGTGGCGATTATGCTAAAGAAAGAGTTTCTACTCCCCTTTGCCGGTGGGGTTTTCATACTGGAAACGCTCTCCGTAATCATCCAAGTGCGCTATTTTAAATATTCCAAAAAAAAATATGGAGAGGGTCGTCGCATCTTTCTGATGGCTCCCCTTCATCACCATTTTGAACTCAAAGGTTGGGATGAAAATAAGGTTGTGATCCGTTTCTGGATTTTGGGCATCCTCTTCGCTTTCCTCACCTTCACAACATTCAAGATCAGGTAAGCGTGGATAAGTCTAGAGTTAAAAATAAAAAAGTAACTGTGTTAGGCAGCCAGCGTTCAGCAATGGGGGCAGCACGCTTGCTCAGTCACTTTGGTGCCAAGGTCCTACTCAGTGAGATTAATCCTGAACTTTTTAGTGCAGAGAAGCGTCAAATTTTCGCCGATATCGGAGCTGAATTCGAATTTGGATATCACTCCCCGGATGTGCTTGAAAGCGATTTCATCGTTGTTAGTCCTGGAATACCCGAAAATGTCGAAATAATGCAGAAGATCCGCGAAAAGCAGATACCTGTTTATTCAGAAATCGAAATTACCTCCTGGTTCATTGATGCACCCATCATTGCAGTGACCGGGTCCAATGGCAAAACGACAACAGTTAATCTGATCCATCATCTTCTAAAAACTGCCGGCTATGACAGTTTTCTGGGCGGAAACGTAGGAGTGGCGGCTTCGGAAATCCTGCTCGACAGTTTTAAGGTCGATGTACAAAAACCTATTTTTGTCCTCGAAGTGAGCAGCTTCCAACTGGATAACATTAAGGAGTTCAAGCCTCAGGTTGCGGTAATTCTAAATCTGACCCCCGACCATCTCGACCGCTATCCCAGTCTGGACGCGTACTATGATTCCAAACTGAAACTCCTCCTAAATACTGACGCGGATTGTACCGTAGTCATTAATCGGGATGATCCAGAATTGAATAAACGTGACATTGTTGCTGATAATATTCGCTATTTCGCCGTAGATAATCAGGCCGGTGGAGCTGCAATGTTGGCTGAAGGATCCCTGGGGATGATGCGAGAAAATGGATGGAATCCCATTCTACCAGCTAAAGTGGTCCCCATCCCGGGTCGTCACAATCTAAGTAATGCCCTCGCTGCGATAGCGGCAACTATGGATTTCATCGATGATCCAGAAACCATGGCACATGCTCTCATAACCTTCTCGGCTGTTCCCCATCGCATTGAATACGTGGGAATTATTAATGGCATCCGCTGTTACAATGATTCTAAAGCAACAAATGTAGCTTCTACTGAAGTTGCCATCCGCAGCTTTTCTCAACCCATATGGTTGATTCTTGGTGGCAAGGATAAGGGAGGCGATTTCACATCCTTAATTCCAGTACTTGAGCAATACACGCGTGAAATACTCCTCATTGGCGATGCTGCAAATGTTATTGACACTCAGCTCAGTCAGGCCACAAAAACGTGCCAGCTGGAAAACATAGAAAAAGCTATCGAATACTGTTTTAAGCATGCTGAATCAGGAGATGTTCTACTGCTCTCTCCAGCCTGCGCAAGTTTTGACCAATTTGCAAATTTTGAAGCCCGCGGTGATTATTTCAGGGACCGCATTCAATCTCGAGAAGGCTGGTCAATGTGAAACATTTTCATATAGATAAAGTGCTGTTAATTATAGTGATTATCCTCTTTGTTGCAGGTTCAGTCGTAATGTACTCAGCCTCAACATCTCAGCATCCTGATTCCGCTCACTACCTCAAACGCCACCTTTTAAATGGCTCTGTTGCTATCATACTGGGAATGGTTTTTTCCCGTTTTCCACATCAGTATTTCCGGTCATTGCGCTATGTAATTCTCATTGGTATCTATGCACTTTTGATTGGTGTATTGGTTTACAATAGAATGTGGGGCTATACGCATCCAGCCCGCTGGATGTATTTTGGCGGATTTAGTTTTCAGGTAGCCGATTTTGTACGTCTGGGGATGATAATTTTTATCGCGGACTATCTCCATCGGAAGCAACATTTACTCAATGATTTCAAAGAAGGTGTATTACCAGCATTTCTGCTGGTCGCTTCTGTGGTTGCTTTCATCGCTATTCAGCCAGATCTGTCATCCTCACTCATGATCATGATGTTATCGTTGATTCTTTTTTATCTGGGTAATGTTCAAATTAGCCACATATCAGCATTCCTCTCTGTTGGATCAATAAGCGCAATGATTTATGCCTGGAGCAGGCCTTACATGTGGAAGCGCATCGTAACTTTTCTAAATGAAAATGTTGATCTTGCTAACGAAGGTTTTCAAGTGCACCACTCCCTAATGGGCCTCGCTCATGGGGGGATAAGTGGGGTTGGTCTTGGAAACAGTTATGTAAAGGATTTATTCCTCCCAGAACCGCATACAGATTTTGTTTTCAGTATTCTGGGGGAAGAATTCGGATTCATCGGTTCATTCTTCTTTCTAGCGCTTTTCCTCCTACTCTTTTTAAGAGGATTACGGATTGCCCGAAACTCTACAGATTTTTTCAGCATGCTTTTAGCAATCGGTATAAGTTTTTCGCTCTTCAGCTTTGCAATGGTAAACATTGGTGTTGTGACTGGTTTATTGCCTACTACAGGTTTACCCCTACCTCTGATCTCATATGGAGGATCCAATTTGCTCGCAACAGCAATTATGCTGGGCATACTGTTCAATATTTCGTCCAGCAATGAATCTGGAAAGGTTGTATCCGCCGAAAGGATGTTGAATTATGAACACTAATTCAAGGGATAATACTTTACGGGTGGCACTGGCTGGTGGTGGAACCGGTGGTCATATCATCCCAGCTCTGGCTATTGCCGAAGAACTGCAACGCAGTGTAAGTGGACAAAGTGCTTTTACTGATGTTGATTTTCTCTTCTTTGGAAGTGACTTTGGAATGGAGACCAGAATAATTCCAGAAGCAGGTTTTAAATTGGTAACTTTGCCTGTCCGTGGACTATCCCGGTCGCTGAATCTTCAGGGTTTTAAGCAGAATTTACTGTTGCCAGGCCGTCTACTGGCATCTGTTCTGAAAGCCAATAAACAGCTCAGACAATTTCAGCCTCACATCACTGTTGGAACTGGAGGATACGCAAGCGCCATTCCTGTTCGGCAGTCATTGAGAAATAATATTCCAATCGTTCTTCAGGAGCAAAACAGTTATCCAGGTCTAGTCACCAGACTTTTTGCAGCGAAATCTCACCAGATCTACCTCACTTATGAAGATGCCAAAAAGCATCTAAAAGGGGCCAACACCCTAATGACAGGTAATCCTGTGCGTCATTTTGGAAACCCTGTTGGGCGTGGCGAGGCAGCGAGTTTCTTTGGATTGGACCCAGAATTACCTACTATGTTTATTCTTGGTGGATCACAAGGGGCGAAAGCAATTAACCGGCATTTCGTGAAGAAGGCTCCCCTCTACCTTGAGAAATTGGGTATCCAGATTTTATGGCAAACTGGAAAAGCAGATTTCGAGTTTTGCCAAAAACACGTTGGCAGCAACCCTAGAATTAAACTGGTAGCTTTTATCAAGGAGATGGATAAGGCATATTCCCTTGCTGATTTAATGGTCTGCCGTGCAGGCGCCATGACGCTCACCGAAATCAATAATTTTAGTTTACCATCCATCCTTATTCCATTGCCTTCTGCTGCTGCAAATCACCAGGAATTCAATGCACGCAGTCTTGAAAATGCAGGGGCAGCCAAGGTTCTTCTAGAGAAAAACCTCGCTGAAGGGGCGTTCCTGCCAGCGGTGAAAGACATTTTCACAAATCAGGAGCGAATAACAAAAATGGCAAATGCCTCGGGTTCGTTAAAACGGCCAAATGCCGCCCGAGAAATCTGTACCGATATCATCAGGATTGCCAGTACCAGTGCTTAGCACTATTCAACATACTCATTTTGTAGGTATCGGTGGCATCGGTATGAGCGCCCTGGCTCTATTGCTAAAACAGCAGGGGAAGATAGTATCAGGATCTGATCAGATGGACAGCTCCCTTTTAGATACACTTAGAGCGGCCCAGATTCAGGTATTCATTGGACATGCTGCCGAACAGGCAGCAGCTGCAGATTTACTGGTTTATTCCAGCGCGGTTAAACCCGATAACCCTGAACGAGCTTATGCTGAATCTCATGGGATTCCAGAGATCAGGCGCGCAGAGTTGTTAGGTCAAATCGCTGCAAACTACCAGCATTGCCTGGCCATTGCAGGAACTCATGGAAAAACAACCACTACCGGCTTGTGCGGACAGATTCTGATCGAAGCAAAGCTTGACCCAAGTATTCTTGTAGGCGGTGTATTGCCAAACCTGAATTCAAATCTAAGACTTGGTTCTCAAACCCATATTGTGGTAGAAGCTGATGAATATGATCGTTCATTTTTAGCACTTAAGCCCGATAGAATAATTGTTACCGCCTTAGAAGCAGATCACCTGGATATATACAAAGATTTGCAGGATGTTCGTGATACTTTTCTAAAATTTATCTCAAAACTTGATGATTCGGGTATTCTGGTGATGCAGGGTGATGATGATGAATTACTTGATCTGGCAAAACGTAGCCCCCACCCCATTATCAGTTATGGAACTTCCACTGCTGTAGACTATCGGGCCGTGGACCTCAAACTTGATGCCTTTAGCAGTCATTTTAAAATACTCCATAAGGGTCAAGAGTTGGGGACTGTGATGATAAACATGCCCGGGACACATAATGTTATGAATGCCCTGGCTGCCGGCGCCATGGCGCACGAGATGGGTCTTGATTTTAAATATATAAAAAATGGCTTAGCTGCATTTCTAGGTGTCGATCGACGTTTTCAACTCAGAGGTGAGTTGAATGGTGTCCGCTTTATTGATGACTATGCTCATCATCCATCGGAATTAGACGCTACGATTGATGCAGCACGGAGTGGTTGGCCAAATTCACGAATAATTGCCGTCTTTCAACCCCATCTTTATTCCCGAACCAGGGATTTTGCTGCTGAATTTGCTCAGGCATTGGATGTAGCTGACATTGCCATTCTAACGGATATTTATCCAGCTCGAGAGCTTCCCATTCCTGGAGTAAGCTCAGAATTGATCCAATCCGCATCCAGAGGGGCGCTGCGCCTTCTTCCACTTCTAACTGATGTTTATACCTACCTGCAGCCACTCCTGAGAGCCGGCGATCTGCTCATAACAATGGGCGCTGGTGATATCTGGAAACTGCATGAAATGTTCCTGGGAGGTAAAAACGATGGCTAGATCAACTATCTATCACATTCCTCCAATGAGCTGGAGCTTTTCTGCAGTCTTGGTTGTGAGCGTGTTTCTCATTGGGCTTCTAAGCATCAGCTATGCCGATCTGCTGCGGAGTGATGATGTAGAAACCATTAATCTCTTTGGTCAACGAACCATGAGCCCGGAACGAGTTCTAGGTTTGACCGAAGTTTATCTTGGAAAATCTCTCCAGAGTATAGATTTGTTTCATATTCAGGAAGCCTTTCTTGAATATCCTCTAATTCGTAGTGCCAAAGTGACTCGAAACTATCCCCATACGCTGGATATTTATCTTTACGACATCCTCCCAGTGGCATACGTCGCGGCAGGGAGCATCATGACGCTTGATGATAAAGCCACCCTCCTTCCCCTACCTGACAATGGGATGTTATATAATCTGCCAATTATTACTGGCATTGAAACCGATCTAAAAGCAGCCCCAGTTAGAGAAATGGTTCCTGATGAAACCGTTCAAATGCTGGTTTCATTTTTAAAGATTTTACGCAAGGAACACCAAAATATATATCTGGATATCTCTGAAGTATCCTACGATCGCCGTGGAATAAAACTGATCTCAGCCACCCATGGCACCACTGTCTATCTCGGAAACGAAGATGAGGCATTGGCAAACAGCAGCATTCTGGCAGAATTTGTATCCACCCAATCAGAATCAGGGATCATCAGCACCTATCAATATATCGACCTGAGATTTGATCAACAGGTCATCGTAAAGGAGCGAATAACACGATGAATAGCCGTGGAATTTATATCGGTTTAGATATCGGGACATCAAAAGTGTGTGCTATAGCGGCTGAACCGTTTCATGATGACGTGCTTAAGGTAGTGGGGCTCAGCAATTCTCCATCGACAGGTCTTCGTCGTGGAACAATTGTCGATATCGAAGCTACTTCAAAAGCCATCCGGAAAGCATTGGATGAAATTGAAACCAGCGCTGGGATTAAGGCAGAAAACGTTACCGTAGGTATTGCCGGTGAGCACATTTTTAGTCTGAATGCCACCGGTGTCATCGGAATTGCAGACCTGTCCAAGCGCAAGAGTGATAAAGAGTTGGAGATTACTGAGGAAGATGTAGAACGAGTAATCGAATCTGCTAAAGCTGTTGGTCTACCTAACGGTCGTCGGATTATCCATGTAATCCCACAGCAATTTTCAGTAGATGACGAAGGGGGAATAAGAAACCCTGTTGGGATGAGTGGTCGCCGCCTTGAAGCGCAGGTCCACCTGGTTACTTCAGCTACAGCATCAACAAAGAATATTATTTCCGCTGTGAGAAAGGCGGGCTGCCAGGTCAAAGATTTTGTTCTAGAGTCAATCGCATCAGCCCAGTCTGTTCTCACAGAGGAAGAAAAACAGATTGGTGTCGGATTAATTGATATTGGAGCTGGAACTACAGACGCCATTGTAATGTCAAAATTTGGTGTAGAACATACGGTTTCGCTGCCATTTGGCGGAAACCAGGTCACAGCAGATATTGCCGGTATTCTAAGGATCACAGAGGAACAGGCTGATGCCCTCAAGTTAAAATATGGTCATTGTTACACTGAAGATGCCGCTGTTGACAAAGTTTTTGATGTAATAGGGGTTGGTGGTCGGCCTGACCGCAACCTCAATGAAGCAGAATTTTCCATGTATATCGAAGCCCGTATGGACGAAATCCTTAAGCTTGTTATGGCCAATCTGAAAGAGAGCGGCATGCTTAGACATTTGAATTCTGGTTTGGTCTTTACGGGTGGAGGTTCCAAGATACCTGGTCTCGTTTCTCTGGCAAAACGGGTATTTAATGTCCCAGTTCGACTAGGTAACCCGATTGGCTTCTCGGATACAACTGAGATGATTGATAGCCCTGAATATGCAACGGCAGCGGGATTGATTGCCTATGCAGAGAAGTTTCACAGTGAGGATAGCCGACGCGTAGATCGTGGAGCTGTCGCACGGTTTTTCAAAATGATGAAAGATTTTTTTCACAATAATTTTTAAATGATAAATAAACCAAAACGGAGGATAAAAACATGTTGTTTGAATTTGACAGTCTGAAGGAGCAGAAGGCTCGTATAAGGGTCATAGGTGTCGGAGGTGCTGGAAGCAATGCCATAGACCGCATGGTTGATTCTGAGCTCTCTGGTGTAGAATTCATCGCCGTAAATACTGATGCTCAAGCCCTGGAACACAGCAAGGCCGATGTGAAAATCCAGATCGGAAAAGCCATTACAAAGGGCTTAGGTGCAGGTGCTAAACTGCATGTTGGTGAGGCAGCCGCTGAGGAAGATGCCCAAGCTGTTACTGCAGCTTTGGACGGTTCTGATCTGGTTTTCATCACTGCCGGTATGGGCGGTGGAACAGGAACTGGTGCTGCGCCTGTGGTAGCACGTATTGCGAAGGATATCGGCGCCTTAACCATCGGTATCATAACAACACCTTTCCGCTTTGAGGGTCCTCCAAGAGCCAAACGCGGTCAAGAGGGTGTGGACAAATTACGCGAACATGTAGATACTCTGATTATTATTCCAAATCAGCGTCTGCTGTCCATTGTGGACAAGAGTACCAGTATGGTAGATGCTTTTCTAGAAGCTGATTCTATTCTGCATCAAGCCACAAGGGGCATATCTGACCTGATCAACGTCCATGGTCTTATTAATTTGGATTATGCGGATGTAAAAACAGTGATGGAAGGAATGGGCGACGCCATTATGGGTACTGGAATAGCCTCTGGTGAAGAACGGGCTGTTCTGGCTGCACAAACAGCCATCTCATCCCCTCTCCTGGATGAAACCAACATTCTCGGAGCCCAAGGACTCCTTATAAATATCACGGGTGGTCCCAATATGACTCTGTCCGAAGTCGATGAGGCTTCAAACCTCATCTATGAAGAAGTTGGGGATCAGGCAAATATTATATTGGGAGCTGTCATTGACGAAAATATGGGCGATGAAATCAGGGTAACCGTTATAGCAACTGGTTTCCATCATGATAATGATCTCCGCTTTGATAGTAAAGAGAATCAACCCGCCCGCGCGTATTCACCCACACAGCCAATAGCTGAGGCAACAAACCGGAACGAGATTAAAATAGAACCAGAAATCAGAGACTACAATAATCCTGCGCCTACAGTGGAGGTGGATCAATTTGACGAGCATGAACGCATGGAAACGCCAGCATTTGAGCGTCAGCAGGAGCGAAAGGAAGGGGGGGTGATCATGCATTTCAGTGATGACCTCAAGGTCCCAACCTATATACGCAGACAGGACCCAATGAACCTGTAAGAACCGTTAGAGACCCTTAGGGGTAACACTACCCGCATCCGAGGCGGGTCTAACAACCTCCGTTTCCAAAAAGCCCTGTCTCCCATTCGGGAGCAGGGCTTTGTTCAATGGATAAAATCCGAAATTATTACTGTAGGATGATATCAGCTAATTTAGAATCGCTCTTTAACAATTCTTGGTGGTTAATGATTTGGAATCAATTTGGAAATAATTGGGCGAAATCAGCTCGCCTGACACCGGTTCTAAAGCGCCTGAATCACCTTTCGCATAGATTCACCAATGTGATCGATACCTGCAGTTGTAATAGTTAGAGCAGGAGCAAATCGTACCGTAGTTTTATGGGTTTCTTTGGCATAGATCCCATTTTCCAGCAATTTCAATGAAACTTTGTGCCCATCCAGACCAGGTTTATCAAACATCTCAAAAGCGGTCAGCAAACCTGCGCCTCTGCCCTCTTTTATTTTGTCCGGAAATTCTGCTCTAACACTCTCAAAATGACCCTGAAGACGTTCGCCCATGATCCTTGCTTTCTCGGCTAGATGTTCATCTACCAGTGCTTTAATTGCATAGACGGCTGTCACTGCAGCAAGCGGAAACCCACCAAAGGTCGATCCCTCTGATCCAGGGGTCAGAACGTTGATCACATCTTTTCTTCCTGCGACAAAGGATACTGGCATAATACCACCCCCTGCTGCCTTTCCACAGGCCATCAGGTCGGGTTTTACACCATATAATTGATGGGCGAAATTTGCCCCGGTCCGACCAAATCCGGTTTGGACCTCATCCAAGCAGTACAGCACATTGTATTCCCGACAAAGTTGAGCCACACGTGGGTGATAATCCGCGGCAGGCAGAATCACACCAGCCTCGCCCTGGATGGGTTCGACTATATAGGCGGCAATGCGATCCCCTTTCTCCTTAAACAAATTTTCAAGGGCATCGACATTATTAAAAGGAACGACTTCAATACCAGGCAGAAAAGGACCAAAGCCTTCTTTGGCTGTGGGATCTGTTGATGCAGAAACCGCAAATAATGACCGCCCATGAAAATTCTCTGCTGCGACGACGATGATAGCCTGGTCGGCTGGGATTCCTTTTACTTGATATCCCCATCTTCGAGATAGCTTTGCCATTAATTCAGGAGCCTCGACCCCTGCAACTTTGGGAACGATCTTGTCCATTTTGGTGATTGCTGTGGCTGCCATGAGAAAGGCTGCCATATATTTATGGCGAATGGAGCGGGGAACAGTGGGAATTTTTTCAGTTTGCAGATGAGCAATAACAGCATCTACGATGGTTTTATTCAATTGCCCTTGATTCACGGCGGAATAACAACATAAACCATCCAGCAATTCTTCTTCAATATAGGCTTTGATACCTTCAGGATCAGGTTTGCGACAGATCAGGGTGGAGCTGTCCAGAACACTACTTACAACAACATTTTCTAGCGGGGCATAATTTTGCCCGCCTTTTTCCAATTCAATCGCTTCGTGTTCAGCAGGTCCCAGGTCCCCGATCCGTATCCCATTGATCGTTAGGTCATCGCCGTAGCCTGAGATATTGATATTGCTCATTAAACAATTCTCCTATCCAACAAATATTAATTAAAGTATAATTAGGCTCAAAAAGCTTGGCCGCAGTGTCATAAAAACTCGCGTATAAATCGCTTCAGTATATCCTGATTAGAGACCTATATCAAGCATTCTTGATCGATCTAGCAACTCCAAATAAAATTGTTCCCTGATCCTAATTTCGAGAATCTGGTGTATGATATTCCCGCTTATTTACTCAGGGATGGAGCGCCGCAATTCGATGGACATCTGCTCGCTTGAGACCTGTACCGGATCAAGAAGCATTCCCCAGACATAAGCAGTAAATGGGTCGTAAGATATGACTTCATCTTCAGCATTAAAGTTGGGGGTACAAAGCGCTCGGTCAAAATAAACAACCACCTGGGCCAGACCATTTTGGTCAGTTATAACCACTGGCGGATCCAGGGGATTTCCATCGATATCCTCCCAGGAAGCCGCTCCAATAGCCTGGAAGAGAATTCTACCTCCAGCTGTGGCATTATTATAATGGTCTATTAAATAAGCTGAGAGCGTTATCGGATAAGGGTTTGGAGTCGGATTGGTTCCAAAATCATGAAAGGATTCTGAAGGTGTTATCGTAAGCGTTCCTGGATAAAATGTAAGCATCTGAGTGCTGTCTCCATCCTCACCGTTCACATAAGCCTTGACCGTATCTCCGTTGGCACCCCAGGTACTGGCTATGATCTGTCCAATATTAAAAATATTTCCCGAATTGAAGTACATCTTGCTCCAGGCAATACCATGATAAGCATCACCATTTAAGTTCTCATTATAGGTATAGGATTCGCCAACGATATTGGCAAGCGTATCGGGGATAAGTGACCAATAGACCTGAGTACTGTCTTCAACAGGATTGGTGAACTGATCCCAGACCAGAGCCGCAACCTCTAATTCGTAAAAGCCACCACCTACAGGTGTGATATCGATGATATTAATGTCAGCTGTCATGTGAGCCGGTAAACCGGCACGAATACTTACTGGGATGCCAGTAGAGCTAATAGTTACTCCCTCGAGTGTGGTGGTGCTCACAGTAACCTGAACCGGTCCAGCCTCTGTACCGCTATTCAGTGTAACGCTGGCAATACCATAGTTTGTTTCAACGGTTACCGCGTTACCAACTCCATCCAGATTGGACCCTCCCGGGGCTGGCCCTATTTCGAAGGTAACATCATAGATAAGGTCTACCAGTTCTCCACGGGCGTCCCTAACCTCTGCAAAGAGGGTAGTAGATTCAGCACCCCAACCCCCTTGAACCACAATCGAACTTGGTGAAACGGGTGGAATCACGATGTATGCTGCTTCCATTGGACGAACCTGAATCAGCACGGAATCAGTTGCGATACCGGAATAGGCATAAATTTTGGCAATACCAGAAGAGTCACCCATAGAGAAGATTCCAAATGCCCATCCGGCTTCATTCGTCAACGTAAAAGGTGTTATAAACCCGATATTGCTTCCAAAGGTCACTTCAGTCCCTTCATCTACTGGAACACCGCTGGAATCCGAAACAAATAGTGTCAGGCGGGAAAATGTTGTGTCAAGCATTCCTGTAGGGGGAAGCACGTTATAGCTGGCACTCATATCAATAAATGCTGGAAGACGGGGTATCTCAAATATATTCTGTTCAATTTCGATTTCAACTGCGCTGGAATGCATACCCCAGAAGGGGTGTTCCACCCGCATAGTAACCGTTGCAGTAGCGGGATCGGGTCCAACAGCGCCTAAATCAGAAAAATAAGTTTCGGCAACACCAGAATTGCTGGTATAAACTGGTGAAGCCACAGTTCCGATATCAGAAGAGAATTCAACCCGCTCACTGTCGACAGAATTTCCATTTAGATCACGAACTACTGCATAAACGGTTGCCATGGTCAATCCATTATCAAAATAGATTAAATCCTGGTATGTGAAGGCATTGATTTCATAATCGGATAGCGGGACAAAAACTATTTCGGTGGATATTGGATCCACAGTGTCATCACCTGCGATAAATGCTTCCAGAACAACGGTCCCTGCCATGCCGGGGTTCAGGTTAAAAGTCACCCTAGCTGTGCCAGTTGAATCACTTATATCAGTCCCGCCTGATAGATAGCCCAAAGCGGATCCAGACAGTACTCTGAAATCAACCGTGACACCCTCAAGCGCGACACCGTTGTTATCCCGGACTTGAGCCAAAATGTTAGCCGTATAAGCCGAGTCTAGATTTGTCACTAGAATTTGCCCGCTGGCAGGTTGGGTAATGACAAAGAAATTAGGCGTTGTAGCATCATCCTGTATGCGAATCAACACATTTACGGAGTCAACTATATCACCAAAAAATGGATGGGTCACGCGACCCGTGATGCGGGCTAATTGATCTTCAATGTAAGCACTCCCGAGATCAGAAAAAGTTGTCTGCGCCACACCGGCATCATTGGTTAGTTTTGGAGAATTGATGGTACCATAGTTTGAGGAGAAAGAGACGCTCACATTTTCAACGGGGTTTCCATCAGTATCTCTGACGATTCCCACTATACGGCTGGTGGTAATACCCTGATCAGCATAAATGATATTATCCAGGGTTGAAACCAGTAGATCATAAGGTGGTGAAGCAACGGCATGAATTTCCGCAGTATCAGAAAAGACAATACCCTCGGCCCCCATTCCTTTTGCCAATCCCTGTAAGTTAAATGAATACACACCGGGATTATCTCTGAGTAATGTTTGCACGGCATCATTTGAAATCGTTGCCGCTATCTGGACATCACCGAGACGACCGATATTTGTGAAAAAGGTTGTCTGGCTAACACCGATCTCATTGGTTGAATCACTTGGTATGTCGATAAATCCGACACCTGCTTCTCTATTGATGATTCGATATTCAACCTGTACGTTGCTAACGGGGCTTCCATTGGCATCGAACACATGTGAAAAGATTTCAATGGAACTGGATTCATCAATAGAAGTCACCTCGATAATTCCATCAATAGGCTGTGTATCCACAAAAAAAGTATCAACCAGTGCCTCCATAGGTAAGACCTGGATAGAGATCGAATCACGAACCACGTTGCTCTCAGAATCGGTATATTGGCCAACGATGAGAACAGCTTCTGCAGATTGTCCATCATCATCAAAATTGGAGGTGGCTCGGCCTGTCTGGTCAGTATTTACTGTCCCAACCATCTTGCCCTGTGCCGGGAAGAATACTACACTGGATCCGCTTTTTGGCACCCCATCAGCATCGGTAAGATAAGCAGTAATCTGAGCGACAGTTTGACCATTATCGGCGTAAATAACCGCTCTGTCTGTAGATAAAGTCAGATGATAGATACTGACCACCTTATCTGGTGGAGTTGGGGTACGGGTATCACAACCCACCATGATTAGGAAAACAGAAAATAATGGGACAATAATTTTTAATTTCATGATATCACTTCATATTTTTTTAGACGTTATTAAAAATATCTACACTAATGCTATGCATGGGGAAATGGTGTAGCTTTTTTTATTCTTGTCCGTTTTCTTTGTCGATTTTGAAATAGATTACTGGGTATGGCAGGCATGATAAGTCTTCCTCAAAACCGGAAAGTCAATAAATCGGTTATAAATTGAGGATGAAGAACACGTCCGATGCCGAAAATCATGGTTGACAGCGCGACAAATGGACCAAATTGCAAGGGTCGATTGGCAGAATACCCTGCTTTCAAACCTGAGAATACCCACACCAGGACCGCACCCAGGCTCGCTAAAAAGAAAACATAGATAGACAGAATCCAGCCCAGCCATAATGCCACTGCAAAACATAATTTTACATCACCCCAGGCATAATCCAATTCCGGATTAACTAACTTTTGCGGAATCACCAACAGAATAGAAGTTACCAGGGCAACCCCAATACCCTTAAGTGAATGGTCCAGGCTCACGATCCCCGAGGCGATTCCTACAACTGCAACCAATAGGATTATCATCACAAATAAGTTGGGAATTCTCCATTTTGAGAAGTCCACAATTGTAATGCCTAATAGGGCAAAGAATAACATACTGAGCTGCAGGGCAACCAGGGATTCCATACTTGAAAAAGCCCACATGGTAAATAGGATTGTCAGGATTTCTGAAACAGGTTCCTTCCAGGATAATTTGTGATTGCAGTGAGAACATTTTCTGCCGTATAGAACATACCCAAGCACTGGAATTTTAGATATTAGACCCTGATATTTTCCGCAGGAGGGACAGATTGGAACCTGTGCAGCTAGTGGTAGCTTCAATGATCTGACATGAACAAGATGAGTCATAACGCCAGCAAAAAGTAATCCTATGGGAAATCCGAGCAGGAGCTTTACTAAGGATATCGTCATGTCTCAATCCTGTGGGTGTTTTACATTCCCTGTTTCATAGCTTGACCAATGTAGAAAACTGGCAAATAAGTGACGAACAGAACCAGGGCGATCAAGCCCCCCACAAAAATGATCATCAAAGGCTCGATCAGAGAGGTCATTCGAGTCACCATTGAATCAACCTGTTTCGCATAGAACTCAGATGCTTTATCCAGAAGATTGTCCAACTCACCAGTTTCTTCCCCGGTGCTAATCAATTGAAGCATAATGGGGGGGAATTTTTCACTGATTTTAAAGGCAGCAGAAATGTTATAGCCATCACGAATGTAGTCTGAGCTGGTTCCGATGGCTTTGGCATATACTTTATTATTCACAACACGTTGAATCAGTTTCATCGATGGCAGTACCGGTACTCCCGCACCAAGTAATATTCCAAGAGTTTTAGTCATTTTATTATAGATATTGTAGTTTATCAACCTGCCAAAAACCGGAAATTTTAATTTGAATGAATCAATAACGTATCCACCCCGTCTTGTAAGCGATAGCATCCAGAGTGCTATATATCCGACGACTCCAAAAAACAGGAACTGACCAAAGTGGGCAGTCATGGCATCTGATACACGAACCAGAGCCTGGGTAGCTGCAGGCAGTTCAGCCCCTAGTGATTTATAAACTTCATTAAAGCGTGGAACGATAAATATGAGCATTATTGCCAGAACAAAACTCAGAAAGCCAAGCACCATAAAGGGGTAGTATAGCGCAGATTTTACTTTTTGATTGGTATCATGCACATTCTCGATATAGGTAGCCAATTGATCCAGAATTGTCTGAAGGCTACCACTTACTTCCCCTGCTTTTACCAAGGCAATAAAAAGATTATCAAATGTGCCGGGGTGCCGTTCCATGGCATCAGACAGACTTAAACCACGTCGGATGTTATCTGCAACATTGGTGAGAGTTTTCTTAAAGCCCGTGTTGCGTTCTTCCTGGGCTAAATTGGATAGAGATTTTTCCAGGGTTAATCCAGCTGCGAACATAGTTGCTAATTGACGGGTGAAGAAAACCAGATTTTTGAGTGGGACACGAGATTTTATTTTAGCGAGCGATAAATTGAGTTCCTCAATAAAATCGTCACCCCACTGTTTTTCTTTTACTTTTTTCTTTTTCGTGCCTTCAGCGATTTTCGCAAACGCTGCTTCTTTGGCTTTTTCTTCCGCCAGCTTCGCGGCATTAGGATTGGTGGTCAATTCAACCAATTAGAAATCCTCCACAGTGGAGCGAAGGACTTCTTCGAATGTGGTGGAACCTTCCTTGAGCTTACTAATACCTGCTTCTCGAAGGGATACCATGCCTTGTTCAATAGCTTTTTCCCGAATGACTTCCTGATTGGCATTTTCAAAAACCAGCTTTCGAATATTTTGGCGCATCTCAAGCATTTCAAAGATACCCGATCGTCCTCGATAGCCCGTTTGACGACATTGGACGCAGCCTTTACCATGGAAGTATTTTTGTTTGCCTGCTTCCAGCCCAAGTCTTACTAATTCTGTCTTCGAAGGCGTATACTCCTCTTTACAGTTTTTACATATTGTACGCACCAAACGTTGAGCCATTACCAGGTTTACGCTGGATCCTACCAAAAAGGGTGGAACTCCAATATCAATAAGTCGGGTAATAGTGGAAGGGGCATCATTTGCATGAACTGTAGTGAAAACAAGGTGTCCCGTAAGGGCAAATTTTATGGCGATATCTGCCGTTTCAGCATCACGAACTTCTCCGATTAGTAAAATATCAGGATCCTGACGCAGTATGGATCTTAGAGTCGATCCAAAAGTAAGACCAATTTTCTCGCGCATTTGAACCTGGCTAATACCATCCATCTGATATTCAACAGGATCTTCTACCGTGGTAATATTGGTGCCCTCACTTTTAATTTCTTTGAGAGAGGCATACAAGGTAGTCGATTTACCAGAACCGGTTGGACCTGAAATAACGATCATCCCATAAGGTTGGCGAATCCACCTGCCAAATGTATTTAGATCCTCAATATGAAAGCCCAGGGTGGTCAAATCCAGATTGAAGCCACCCTTATCCAATAATCGCATTACAATCTTCTCGCCATGGACAGTAGGCAGAACTGAGACACGAACATCAATCTCCCTGTCCCCCATCCTGATACTCATACGACCATCCTGAGGGAGACGTCTTTCTGCGATATCCAGATTGGATAAAATCTTGATACGAGTGGTAATTCCACTCAAGGAACTGATGGGTGGTGTCATAATTTTCTGGAGAACACCATCAATACGAATCCTTATATTCACCACATGCGATTGCGGCTCCACATGCACATCAGTTGATCTTTCTTTGATAGCTTCGATGAGGATAAGATTTACCAGCTTAACAAAAGGGGCATCCTCTTCTGCAATGTCCTGCTTACTGAGATCAACAAGGCCAGCATCTTCTTCATCTCCAGAAAACACCTGGATGCTTGAAAGTGCTGCATCAACTTCATCAGTCTGACGAATCTTGCCATAGTGGTACTCTACAGCTACCTCTAAGGCACTTTCACCGGCAACCACAACCTCAACTTTCAGGGAAGTGAGCTTTTCGATGGCATCCACAGTTCCCAGATCTTCGGGATCCTCCATTGCTACCACAATGGTGGATTCGGATCGACCAAGAATCAGGACCATATTTTCGTAAGCAAAATCTTCTGGTATAATGTTGATTATTTGAGCATCAACCTTCATCAGGTCTTCTTCATATACGGCAGGGTGACCCAACTGCAAGGCATAAACCTTTACCAGATCAGATTCTGTGATCATCCCCATCCGAATGAGCAGTTTACCAAGTTTTTCTTTGGTTGTCTTCTGTCGCTCCAGGGCCTGATCCAGCTGTGCTTGATCCAGAAAGCTTTCATGGACAAGAATGTCACCGAGTTTCTGAAATTGAGGATTGAACATAAGTTTACTTTCTACTACTAAGATTTACTCAGGTATTGAACGTCTAAGTTCGATGGACATTTGCTCACTTGCAGTGATTTGAGGATCGATTAAGGTACCCCAGACATAGGCAGTAAATGGATCATATGAGATAACCTCATCCTCTGCATTGAAGTTGGGAGTACACAATCCTCGATCGAAAAATACTACCATCTGTGCAACACCCTGTTCATTTGTCAGTGCAATGGGCGGGTTGACTGTATTCCCATCCAGATCCTCAAAATGATCAAACCCGATGGCGGAGAACAGAATCCGTCCTCCAAAAATTGGATTATTGTAGTAATCCGTCAAATTGGCAGTTAATAGCACAGGCCAGGGGTTTGTCGGATCCGTCCCAAAATCATGAAAGGAAGCAGAAGGGGTCACCGTAAGTGTACCGGGATAGAAAGGAATTATCTGGGCACTATCAGCGTCCGCATTGACAAAGGTTCTGACCGTATCACCGTTTGCGCCCCAGGTTCTTGCCACAATCTGCATTGTGTCAAAAATCACTCCCGAATTATAGTAGATTCTGGTCCATGCCATACCGGCATAATGATCGCCATTCAAATTCTCATTATTTGTAAATGAATTTCCAACTATATCGCCCAGAGAATCTGGAATAAGTGACCAGTAAACCTGGGTGCTGTCTTCAACAGGATTGGTAAATTCATCCCAGACCAGGGCTGCAGCCTCTAGTTCATAAAAACCGCCTCCCACCGGGGTAATGGCGTTAATATCAATATCGGCATTTATATGGGCAGGTGGACCGGCACGAATAATTACCGGTATACCAGTTGAAGAGATAGTGTTGCCACCTGCGGTTGTCGTACTTACTGTCAATTGGACAGGACCTGCTTCTGTCCCACTATTGAGGGTAACACTTGCCACCCATAATTGGTTTCAACGGTAACCGAATTTCCGACTCCATCCAGATTTGCACCGGCTGGGGCTGGACCAATGGTAAAATCGACTTCATATATAATATCAACCAACTCACCTCGGGCATCACGCAACTCGGCATTCAGTGTGGTGGATTCTGCACCCCAGCCCCCCTGTACCACGATATAACTGGGTGAGACGGGTGGCAACACGATATAGGATGCTTCCATTGGCCGGACCTGGATCAGAACAGAATCTATGGCAACTCCAGAGAGCGCATAAACTTTGGCAATGCCTGATGAGTCCCCCATAGTGAAGATTGCCGATGCATTGCCTGTTGCATTCGTGAGCGTAAATGGAGTCACGAATCCAATATCTGTAGTAAAGGTCACTTCCGTTCCTTGATCCACTGGAAAACCAGTTGAATCAGAGACATACAGACTCAGACGAGACATGGTTGTGTCTGGAAATCCAATCGGTGGTATTTCGCTATAACTGGCAACCATGGAGATAAATGCCGGTACCCTGGGTGATTCATTTTCATTTTCTTGAATTGAAACCTGAACCGAACTGCTGCGCAGACCCCAGAAAGGATGTTAAA
>JABMPR010000349.1 GCA_013202895.1 bacterium
CCTATACCAACTGGGAAGACGCCCTGGGGGATAGAAATGGAATTAACATCTATCCATCTTTCTTTGTAGGGGATGTTACCTCCTACACTCTCAATGTAGGTTCGGGTCAAGTGGGAAGGGTTATCAGGTCTGCTGTAATGGCAATTGATAATGCCGGCAATGAAAGTAATTGGTCTCCTTTGAGCGATGGGATTGAAATTAAGGGCGCTGACGATACATTGCCGGCAGAAAATTCCCTTGTCAGAACAAGCGATACTGTGAAGGTTTACCTTTTCAAAGGCGGCAGGAAATGGTGGATAGTAAATGAAGATATTTTCAATAGATTGGGCTATGATTGGTCAAATATCATTGATTATTCCCCTGGGATTTTGGATCAATACCCTGACGGCCCAAACATTGTATCTGATGGGTCGCTAATCAGAAGAGAGGGAACTAATGAAGTTTATTTCATTGAAAACGGCCAGCGCAGGTGGATAACCACTGCTGAAGCATTTAACCAGATGGGTCTCAGTTGGGAAGACATTTACGATGTTCCCTCAGATGGATGGGATAATTTTATTACCCTTTTTCCTTTGGGATCTGAAATTACGTGGGACACCATTCCTCCTACAGTAACCATGGTGTGTCCGACTGGTGGAGAGAATTGGTTGGCAGGTGGCCAGCAGACTATAATGTGGATTGCGACTGATGATATAGGTATTGATCACATAGATATTATCTACACCACCGATGGTTGGTTAAGTTCTGGAGAAATAGCCTCAAATCTCCCAAATACCGGCTCTCATTCATGGAACGCTCCGGCTGTAAACACAAACAATGCAGCCATTCGTGTAGCGGCATACGATAAAGCTGGAAATGCTGGATATGACTACAGTGCCAACTTTACCATCTCCTCAGACATTAGCGAAGCGCCTTATGCGCCGACCCTGTGCGCATTGGGAAGCAGCACGGTCACAAATCAGGTTGCGCTGAGATGGAGAAAGGTGATCGATTCAGATCATAATGACAACGTAACCTATTATGAAGTTGAATATGCGGATAACAGCAGTTTCAACAATGCGGTAAACATCAATATCGGGAATCCGGCAACAGGTGCAAACATTTACGAAACGATTAGCTATACCATAACCGGTCTTGAAGATGACAAAACCTATTACTTCAGAGTAAGGGCTACAAATAATGTCGGGACAAGCGGATGGAGCAATTATGAAAGCATACTGGTAGACATTCAAGATTTTCCTTATTTTGATGAGTCGTATCAGGAACCGGCCAATGGTGCCACAAATGTAAGTAAAACTCCAATATTGAGATGGAGAGCATACGATGTGGACGGGGATAATCTTGATTACTATGTAGCCTATGGAACAGATCCAAATAACGTGGACTATCCTTTGCGAGGATTTAAATCAGATCATGAAGGTCAGAATTGGTTTGATTTTTCTCAGGAATATCATGAACCCCTCAAGCCCAACACGACATATTACTGGCAAATATGGGTTCGCGAAGACGGCTATTACAGCGACTACTATGGGGGAGAATATATCAAGTCGCCGGTATGGCATTTCACGACGGTGGCAACGGGTTCCGACCTGGCAATAACGAGCGTGGCTCATGAAGGTGAAATGAGGCCGGATTCTACGGTAATTTTCAAGGTGACGGTGAAAAACCTGGGAAGCGAAACAGCTATATCCCGGAGTATCAAGTGTTCCTATATCAAAAATGGCTCGGAAAGTCCGTTCTGGACCGGGTGGGGTTATATGAGCGGTGACCTCCCGCCTGGTCAAGAAGAGGTTGTAGACGTAACCGTTCAGTTCCGTGACAGGGTTTGGGAAAGCAACGGGGTGGTCTACGATAACGTTCTAGTCTCAGGGGAAAGTCAAATCAGGTTTTATTTTGCCTATGATGACGGCCAGGATGTCAATAGCACAAATAACGAAATGCTTTACACCATCAATTATGTTGATGCCGGCGGGCCTGTTATCACATATTTTGACATCCGTGAATATGGCAGCATGTACGAAGACTGGGGAACATCATTTTGGGCACGCATGGGGCAGGAACTGAGAATTATCATTGAGGCCCATGATGATATTAAGGTTGCCAGAGGAATTATTGAACTGAACTATGACAACACGACTGAGAACTGGGTTTTGTTGTACGACGGCACAAATGATTACGATAATATGCAATTTTATTCCGACTACTGTATCGGGTGTAGCCAGTGTGGTAGTAACTTTGTTGATTGGCCCATTCCAACAGGCATCCAAACGACGGACAATGCCCAGGTAAGGGTGCGTTTGTATGACGATAAAAATAACGAGACAATAAAGATATCAGAAATCTTCTCCATTTATTCCAACCGGATCGATGTCACCATCGAGCCAAATCTTTCCGCATATACCGTTGGGGAAGACCTTACATTTGCCATTGTGAATGATTCGGATAACGACATACGTAGCATCGAGGTAAGGTTATTATATGGATCGGGCAGCCAGACGATATATTCCGAACAAAATGATAACGGCATAGTAGCTGCGGATCAATATCAATGGAACATCCCAGATGCGAACTATTACTCATCCCAGAACTGTTACCTGGAACTTGAAATAACCGACATTCGAGGGAATACAAAGACAGTCCGTTCAAGCAGGTTTAAAATAGATGCCAATACTGAGCTGCCTTCGCCTTTCAACAGTGCTATTATCTTGTACGATGATGAATTCGATTTTCCAGCAGAGGCTCTGTCTACAGATCAGTACCAGAGTATCAAGTTTGTGAAAATAGATGAAAGCAATATAGTGCATGCTGTTGTTGGGCATATGTACCGTTATTACTTGGATACTGGGACCGGTGATGAAGAGGATACCTTGATCTATGTGAATAATAAGTTTTACATCACCTATGACAAATCCAGCGATACCATTTCATCGAAGATAAAGGTATGCGATAAGAACTATGAGGTAGCTGATTTCGAGATATTTGATGGGACGCCTTACGCACTTGTCAAATGCTCAGATGGTAGGGAGCAATATTATTATACCTACAAGAGTGGTTCATCTTTTGTTGAGCCCATAATTATTGAAAACGAAAACATCCCGACAATAGGGAACACTACCAAAGTCGATGATTTGCAGGACTTTCAGTGTACCTTCAGCGATCCTACAAAGTCTATCTTGCTCAACGGCTACCTCTGGAATCTCGATATCTTTACGGACGAAATCTCGCGGCGTTCTTTTTCTGGGGGCTATATAGGTGACAACGAGAGTATAACTATTCAGAACAATGCGGGTGATGTTGAAAGTTTCTGGATCGAGCCCACATCTGATGGCGATGTGATCTACTTTATTCATCCGCGTGATTCAAAGCTGGTCAAATTTGACACTGGGAGCCTTATTGCTACCTCATACCAGTTGCCTTTCACAGTCGGTACAGAGCGAAGCGACGCTACCAAGACATCTCTGGCTGCCTTGGGCGGCACAGTATTCATCTTTGGAAACGGGAAGGTGTATGCCCTTGAAGGAGAAAATATCATAGAAAAGGCCCATATTGCGTATACATTTGACGGGGAGACAGTTGACCACGCTGATAGATGGAATCTTATCAGATACTCAAAGGCAGTCAAAACGGAAAACAAGATATATTTGATATTCGATGATTGGTCTTATCAGGCAAAACCCACTTGGACGACTTACGAGATACTTGAATTTGATATACAAAGTTGCACTTTTTCTAAAAGCATCGCCCGGACAAGACTAAATTCTTTAATCAACCGTGCTACCTATGTGGAGGCCGGAGGTTATCCTTCCTCAAATAATTATAGTTTTGATGTAGAATATATTGGTGGTAACAAAGCCTTGGTAGCCTTCGCTGATGAAACAACTTATTCCTCAAGCTTACGCAACTATTTCTCTTATCTCAACATGCTGGATTTAGAAACCGGTGACATTGTTCACATCGGTCGACTTCCGTTCAAGGCCAAGAACAACTATGTTTCCCTGATTTACAGCGGGGGAGACGTTTACGCCATCGGACAAAACAGTGAGAACGGTCACAGCGAATCGTACAGTCTCGTGCTTGATAACCTTGAAAATAGGCCAAACCAGGTCAGTCAAATACAGTTTCTTGAACACAATGATCAACTGCATGCTGCATGGGCAAAGGGTAACCCATATAATGGTACGTGGAATTATCAGGAAAACAGAATAAATGACTATACTCTGAGCAAGAACAAATTCCTACAGATATATCCAGCTCTTGGCAGCATTACTGATTTTTCGGATGAGGACTTGGGGTACTCCCTCAACATTGTTGGAGACTATCTCTCATCAAGCTATGGAAAAGTCTATTCATTAAATCCCGATCTTACTGTTAACCAGATGCTCTATGATATGGATTGGTCCAGTCCCCTAGAATATAAATCGTTTGGGTCAACGTTCATAGCTAGTTTCAGCCAGTCCACCAGCGGTAAGATGGATTTTACTCTGCTTAAGGATGACCTGTCGGCAGTCACGTTTGATAGTCTGACTCAATCTAATGAGATCGCTACATACGACGATGAGCTTATTTTGGTGGGGTATGGCTATGAGCCCTACCAAAGCAAGAACGTTGTAACCAAACTTGACCTCACCACTGGTGAACGGAGTATCATCGCATTCGGATCCGCCGATAGTTTTGATAACTACAAAAAGGTTGATATAAACGGGAACAAATACGTGGCCGTTGCTTGGAGTAACTATTTGGCCGTTGCAGATCTTTCAGGGGATATTGTCCAACCAGAGATGAGTTTTTCAAACAGTGGGGGCCAGATTACTGATGGCTCAACCGTGATGCTTTCTTGGCAGGCCAATGATAATCAAGATGAGTTGGTGAAATATGAGATCTACAAAATTGTTGAGGGGGCCAGCACACTGCTTGACACCATGACCGACGTATCAATTACCAGTTTTGACTACGTCGTAAGCGAAGGAAGTGCGGGTGAAATAACTTTTAAGATCATCGCTTATGATTATGACGGTAATGCCAGTTACGACACGGTAACATACAGTATTATCACCCCTGTTCAATTCAACTCGTTTGCGGTCAATAAATCGACTGTACAACTCGGGGAAAAACTGATCTTCACCTGGAGTGCCAATGGATCAAACACTATTACTGCTTACAATGTTTATAAAAAGAGGGCGGGAGGCTCTGAGTGGGAGGCGTATTTTCAGGTGACCGGCGAAACGAGCAAAGAGATTTATGTCGAGGGATTTGTAGGTGAGCACCATTTCAAGATTGAGGCAGATAACGATTCCATGGAGCTTTCCCATACCGTAAACATAGAGGGAGAAATTCTGAACTTTGATTATACCGGGTTTTCCCCTAAAGTTAAAGCCTACTATATAGCCGAACCTGTTATAGATTTTGTCTGGGGATTACAAGCGAACATGAGCGAAACCGTCTATTATGAGCTATACACCAAGAGCGAGGGTGAAAATGGTTTTAGCAGGATTGCAAGGACTTCCGATACAAGCTTTCGATTCATTTCCCAGGAAACAAGTGCTTTTGACTGGAAGGTGGTAGCGGACTACCAAGGAGTGACCTACGAATCAGATGAATTTCACGTGCAGTTGGAAGAGATCATATCTCCAAACGTGACATCATTGGTGCTAAAAAATAACAATACGGATAGTCCTGCAGTTGAAATACAGTTTAGCCCCATCACTGGTATTAACGAGTATGTAGTTGTGCGCAGGAGCAGTTCAGGTGTCTATGGTGAAATCGCTGTAGTAACTGAGAACACTTACACCGATAATACTGTCATCTACGGTGAGTATTATGAATACGCAATTTCGTCCAAGATTGGGGACCTCATAGGCAAAGTCGGTGGCTCACAAGAAATTCTCATTGAACTCAAAGGGATCAAGGATATAACAATACTGAATGAGAACTATACATTCCTAGACGCTAACGAAATATCCGTCAATATTGTTCCTGATTCTGATGGTTGTTATGAAAACTATGAAGTGATGATTGGAACAAGTCTGGATTCAATGAATTTATTTGCTGTTACCCAGGAACGAACCATCCTGATCAGCAATTTAGATTACGCTACGACCTATTATATCAACATTTATCCTCTCGATCACAAAGATGATCGGTTAACAAATTTACCAGTCACATTGGCGTTTACAATTCTTCCTCCACCCATTCCTGATGCTCCCAATGGACTTACAGCAAGCCTATCTTCTCAAATCAACCTCAGTTGGAATGACAATTCAACTAATGAAAATGGCTTTAAGATAGAACGGAAGACAGGACTAGATGGAACTTATAGACAGATAGGCATAGTGGAGGCTGAGACTGCCAGCTTTGAAGATGCAGGTATACAGTCGGACAAGATTTACTATTACCGAGTTCGTGCATACAATATCTCTGGAAATTCAGTTTATTCAAATGAAGTAGCTTTTCAAACAATAAGAGTTGAAGGCGGCGTCACTTTATATCCCGGCTGGAACCTGATAAGTTTGCCGGTCACTCCTGATGATACGTCCACGGAAACAGTGCTGGC
>JABMPR010000350.1 GCA_013202895.1 bacterium
CAGACAGCCAGATAAGCCATATTATCAGATTCGGATATGGATATGGAGCCAGGTGAACTCTCGGTGGAAACCGTGTTTGTTACGGTATCGCTGGCTGGATCTATAATGGCAACCTTTCCGAATGCTGACCAGTAATCGCCCGTACAGACGACGTGCACCATACCATTAGGATCAACAGCAGCCGACTGTGGATTTGTATCAACAGCGATAGTTGTGACAACAGCACCAGTAGCACCATTGATCACAGTGACCGAACCAGCTGAATAGGTGTAATCCGGATTGAAGCCAGAATTAGTTGCATAGATTTTACCGTCTGCCATGGCAATACCTGTTGTTCCGGTCCCAGCGGTGATTTCCATATCCACTGTCTTAGTTGTCAGATTGACCTTCAGCACTTTACCTGAGGCAGAGCAGGCCACATAGGCAGTCGTATTGTCATAGAACACCATGTTCATGGGATTATTTCCATCACCCAGGGCTATGGGTGTTTCGGCAGCAAAGCTGTCATCCGGATCAAAGATCATGATGTTATTTGTGCCGGAATTAACCACATATACCTTCCCATCATGAAAAGTAACCTGATTGGGCCACTGACCCAGAATCGCTACATCGTTTGATACCTCGTCTAACTCCAGATCAACCTGAGACAGACTAACTCCAATAGCATTCAACACGTAGAGTGCTGTTGCAGCTTCCGGTGTTTCCTGATCTTCCGGTTCGTCCTCACAGGCAATAAAGCCTACCAGAACGAGGGAGAGGATCAATAACCAATGAATCATTTTACCCATTTTCTTTTCTCCTTTTTGAATTGCTTCATGTTATTCATTCTTCTTTCCACTAATCCCCAGACTGAGGCGATATTCTCGGCCTGGGATTGGTTGATATTGTACAAACTCGTAAAATTCATTGAACAGATTCTTCACCTGAAAAGTTATGTCCAAATCCAAATTTTTTGTCTCGATCTGTTGCCCAATGGATAAATCCGTAACCTGGAATGGATCTAGCCAGATAGTATTGGCTGGCAGAACATACCGGAAGCTGACGTACTGCCAGCTCAGATTTCCGGTAAAATCATGCCAGCGAATAATTAAATCCATATTCAGTGTGTTTTTGGGTCTATAAACCAGGTACTTCCCATAGGAATTTCGATCATCTTTATCATCGTTGCGAGCATCCAGGTAGGTATAATTCACTGTCAGATCTATAAGTTCAGGTACCAGCTTTAGATTCAGTGAAGTCTCCAGGCCCTGATTAAGAGCCTGGCTGACATTCTGCGGCATCCATTTATTTTGGGTGCCACCCTGCTGCCAGATTATGAGATCTGTGAGTTGCATCCTAAAATAGCTGATATCGAAAGCAATCCCGT
Organism: bacterium; assembly: GCA_013202895.1. Classification (GTDB taxonomy): domain Bacteria; phylum Fidelibacterota; class UBA8477; order UBA8477; family JABMPR01; genus JABMPR01. Next base: position 1,367 of record JABMPR010000350.1, read on the forward strand.
TAAGAATGGGGTATCGCAGACGCAAACCCAGATCCCAGTCAGTCCCATGCTCAGGCATAAGCTCAGCATTACCCACAGCAAAAGCATCTTCCGGCCAGTATAGATCGTTGAAGCTGGGAGCCTTATAATTATAACCTAAATTGGTTTTGATAGAGGTTCTCCAAATACTACCAAGATTGAGTACCATGCCCAATTTGGGTGAAACATGCGTTCCGAAATCTGAATAATTGTCAAAGCGCAAGGCCGGATGGATGGCGAGAGAGCTCAGTACATCCTTCCGATTAAAGTGAATAAAATATTCATCCTGGATAAAAGCAAAATACTCCACTCGCTGATTAACCACATCTGTGGAGCCCTCACCACCGCTCTTATTCTGCCGACTACCGGCTCCATAGATCAAGGTCTGATTTGAAGCAAAAACGCTTGTGAGTTGTAATTCAATGCCCCTGGCCATGCTTTTATGGGTATCATTAACTGCAACGACCAACTCGTCATTAATGTAGGTGCTAGTGGACTGATTTATAAAACTCTGTAACTGGTAACTATTAAAGAGACTTAACTTACCCTTAAGGCTCAGATTCATACGGTTACTTCGATTTTGAGTACGTGCTTCCGCATATGGTTGGGTTGTTGACCCGGGACTACCTTTATCATTTGTATAATAGTTATAGGAAAGGTCGAGAATGTGTTCGCTGGGTTTCTGGCCCATTGTATACTGGAAATTGGTGAAAATATCATGCGCCATAAAGTCGTTATTGGCCTTTTCAATCGAAGTATCCGCATAGGGAGCTTGGTAAAGGAAATTTCCGTCAGTCTTAACTACTTTATAACTTAGTGATGCTGCATATTGCTCACCTGAACGGCGCATCTCCGCTTTCGCCGACTGTGAAGAATATGAACCAAGCATAACATCAAGAGAACCGCTGGATTTATTCCTGACACTCTCCTTTCTAGTAATAATGTTAATAACACCGCCAATAGCATCAGCTCCATATAATGCTGAGCCACCACCTCGGACTACTTCGATCTTCTCAATCCCCTCCACTGAGATGCGGCTGAAATCAACTTGTCCAGAAGCTGCATCGTTTATTCTCTGACCATCCACCATTACCAGGACCTGACCGGAACTGCTGCCGCGGATGGAGACTGATTTGATCCCTCCAATACCGCCATAATCCTTGATGTTGACACCTTGAACATTGCTCAGTACTTCCGCCAGATTCTGAGGTTTTTTCATTTTGATGGTCCTGGCGCTGATAATATCAACCGATGCTGCAACCTCACTCACCAGGGCATTGCCTCGGGTTGCTGTAATTGTTACTTCCTCTTTGGCGTACAGTGGATCATCAGCCATCTTGATATTCATTTCCGTCGTGAGTCCAGCTGCAATCCTGATTTGCATCCCGGTCACATCAGAATAACCGATACGATTGGCAAAAATTTGATAATTGCCTGGCGGAATGCCCGAGATCCAATAATATCCCTCATGGTCGGTTTCAGCACCCAGACGACTGTCTTGTATAAACACGCAGGCTGCGAACAGAGGGTCTCCAGTGGTTTCATCCACGATGCGTCCAGCTAGAGTCCCACGATCCTGGGCCTGCACGTTTGCCAATAATATGCACAGGAAACCCAGGCTATATTTCTCACGAAAAAGCATTTGAGTCGTTTCAATCCTCCTAAAGATTGACACCTAGAGACATCTTAATCATCCGACCAGGTTCTGCAGTTCCCGCAGTCCGCCAGAAGTCCTCATCAGACATATTTGTAAGCTCCAGCGTCGCGCTGCCTGAATAATCCTTGATTTTGTAGCGGTAGCTCAGATTGGCATCCATCAACTGGTATGCAGGCAACCAGATGGTATTCGCAGGTTTTGTGTACCTGAGCCCCACCCAGTGGTAAATGAAATTAAATTCAACCTTATCAAACCTCAAAGTGGTGGTGATGCCAAGTTTATTTTTTGGTCGATAAATGATTAATTTATTATAGAGTGTCTGGTCGCCCTCAGTTTTATTCAGAGCTTCCATATATGTGTATTCCACATTAGTCATGATCTTGTCCTCAAAAGCACTGACATTGAATGACGTCTCAATTCCTGAAGTCGATGTTTCAGCAAGATTTGAAGGAGTCCAAAGTCCATCGGGATGATTCTGAGCCCAGAGAATAAGATCCGTTACATCATTCTTAAAATAATTCACCGCAGTGGAAATGTTCAGTGCTGCCACCGGTAGATTTAGATTTAGACCTACATCATAATTCAGGCCATATTCCGGATTCAGATCGGGATTGCCAATGGCGTAGGCATCGCGAGGCCAGTAAAGGTCGTTGAATGATGGAGCTCGGTATGAACGAGTGATATGGGTCGTCAGACCGGCGTCGATCTTACCCTGGTATCCTGTGGACAGACTCAATTTGGGACTCAGCTCTGACTCAAAATCTGACGGTGCATCATAACGTAGTGCCAGTACAGCTTCCCAGGTATTCAGCGGACCGATCATCTCCCCTGATGTGGATGCAGTAAGAAACGCGCTTTGGGTGTCGCGAATTTTATTACCAACCTCAGTGGAATTGATTTCGTCGCTACGAAATGAACCACCATAGGATATTGCAATATTTTTACTCAGATTTCCGGCTTGACTTAGATCCACCCCACTGGATTGGTTTTTGTGATCACTTTGAATCTCGACCGTACTTCCGGTGGGATCGTCGAAACGCGTCCTTATGGTCATGTAAAAAGCCTTGGCACTCAATGATAATCCAGCAAACAGAAGCTTTTTATTATAATTCAGATTATAGGTAGAATTATTGAATCTTAGCCGGGCATCATTGGTCAGGCGATAGGACATTCCTGGCGTTCCATTATCAGCCATGTAGGTTGAAATGGATGCCTGCAACTTGCCGTCCTCACCCAAGTCTGTCCCCATTTTTGCGAATATACTTTGACTTGAGTTCGCATTATTCTCATGGGTGATTCTTTGCCCATAATCTTCATAGGGATAATCAGTGAATTCAAAATCACCATCCCAATTGTCCCAAACGTATGACAACATATAATCAAATCTGTTCAAAGTATTGGAATGGTTCAGGGTATAAATCCGCCGGTTATAAGATCCTTGTGAACCTTTCAAACCCAAGCCCCATGACCTGCCTTGACTTTCGGTGTCAGTTTTGGACTTGGTGGTAATACTAATAACCCCACCAACTGCATCGGAGCCATATTCAGCTGATCTCCCTCCTCGCAACAATTCGATCATGGCTACTTTGTCAATTGAAATAGTGCTGACCCTGACCCCGATACTTCCCGGCGTATTTAGCTTTTGGCCATCCATGACGACCACGACTTTGGAAGAACTAACATCACGTAGTGCGATATCACCCTCTGAGTTCACATAAACACCTGTGATGATCCTGAGAGCATCGCCAACATTTTCACAGTTATGCTTGAGGAAATCCTCTTCTGTAAGTACTACCCTGGTTGTGCTGGATTCGGTGTTTGCTGTTGTATCGACCTGGCCGAAAGCCGCCATGGGCAGGAGGCCTGTCATTACCAGGATTGAGAGGATAACTTTAAAATATTTCATAACAATAATTCTCCGTTAGCTAGTGTTTACAGATTAATCCTCTGCAACAGCCAGTTTTTCAACAAACCGCTGTGCATAATCTTGAAGGTTGAGATGATTTACTTGTTCTATTTTTGGAGCGACATGATCTGGAAATGCATCTGCCCCGCTGAAAGCACCTGCCATACTACCGGCGATAGCAGCAACTGTATCGCAGTCACCGCCGATATTGGCCGCAGCCCTGATCACCTGCCATGGGTCTCCAGCGTACATTACCACCAAAGCCAGGGCAGTCGGAACGGCTTCTGTCGTGGCTACGCCTGTGCCTATATAATTATAAAGATTTGACCAGATGTCCTTTTCGCTATCCCCAGATCTGACCAGGTCAAGCGCCCATTCAGTTCGATGCTTAATGGAAGCAGCCGTCCACTTGCCGCCTCGTTGCATTCCTGTTTTCACTCCATAAAAATAGGCCTCTACACACTCATCTAAATTGTCGGTTTTTAGTGCTGCAGCAATGAAGGAAGCCACCCCAGCAGCTCCGGCGATGGCAATATTTGTGTTATGGGTTGGTTTGCAGACCTCAGCCGTGTCATTGACAACAGCATCCAGATCACCGGGATGAGCCAAACCCACTGGCGAGATCCGCATGCTGGCACCATTGGTATCACCAATTTTACCTGTTTCTGAGATGTCTGCCCCTCCTTTTATCAGGCTCAGAGCCCGCATTGAACTTGGCCCCAAATACAATCCATCGAAGGCATGGATCCGGTCAGCCCAGGCAATCAGTTTTTGAGCAACCCCTTCTCCGCTAAAACTACCTGTTTCTAAAAATAAGTCCGCCAGCAGCAAGGTTTGCTGGGTATCATCGGTGATCTCTCCGGCCACCATTTTGTCATGAATCAGATGCCCTGCGGGAGCTGGCAAGAACGAATCTACGCCGCCCGGGAAAAGTCTCTGAATTTCATCAGGAGGTAATAGGGAGGTTGGCATACCAAAGGCATCCCCTGCCGCTACTCCCAGGAGTGAACCATATATCTTATTGAATAACTTTTCTTTCAGCATAACTAAACCTTATTTATGAGTGTCCCGATTACATAGACTGGCTGTTTAATTGAAGTTCGCAGCCCGGGCAGCTGGGACTCCGGTAAGGAAGCCAGGACGCAGGTTGATGGACCGGCTGATTTGTGAATATCAATATCAGGATCAGATTCTGGGAGTAGGTCCAATTCAGCGCATTTAGCCAGTTCAGCTTGCTCATGAACCACTCCTTTCGATCCCACGGGCAGAATATCATGAATATATTCAAGTCCTGCCAATGTCCGGGTACAGGCCGTATCTGCAATTTCCGGATCGTCCAGGTCCACTTCATCATTGGGAGCAGATTTTGGTTTACCAACACAAACTACTATATCTCCCTTTTGCGATCTCCCAGGCTTGAAATCTGTATCGCTGACGAAACCGATCACAACAACTCCCACCCCGGTCTGCAGCGTGGGTATATTATCCTCCGTACTGCCAGTGAGAATCGTGTCTGCATCCAGACCTGCCAGGGTTAATTCTTCGCGGACACCTTCAATGATATCTCGACCGCTGGGATCCATTTCCACTGCAAGCGCGTCGACAACAACCGTTGGGATCGCGCCAGACGCAAACATCTCCATTAGCGGTACCCGAACTGCAAATCTTCCCAATATTTGACCGGGAACTTTGACCAAGTCCATTTCCTTAGATCCGATTCCACCATCCGAATCACAATCCACAACCAACTTGATACCTTTTGATATTTCCACAATTGTGAGATCACGAACTTGACGAATCAGTCTAGCACTCGAGTCTGTGGCAGTCTTCAATTTGTTATAAAAATTAATCATTTAGCCAAGCTCAAACATGCAAGCACTACTTATTCCACCGTTTCCAGCTCCAGGACAAAGCTATCCTGCTCTTCCATGAACTGCGGGACGAAGTCCATTGCCATTCTTTCCGTTCTGCCCGGTGCATGAATGGCCTCAGCGAAAAGCCGTACTGCTGTGGGGATCATGGGACCAGCCTGCTTTGTTTTAGCTGAGTTAATGTAGCGTACCTTACCATTCTGAACTGCCTGGAGAGACATAGCATTTTCTCGCCCTGCAATTTCACCAATACTGGTGGTTCCATAACCTCGCTTAGGTCCTTCAAAATAGCTGCCCTCCTGCCATGCTGTCTCCCACCAGGGAATCAGAATCACCTCAGGATTTGCAGCCAATACATCTTCCCAGGTTATAGAGGGTGCAATTCCTGGACGGTCGGCATAAATGGGGTCGGCACCAGCCATACGCATGAGTTCAACGACATAGGAATCAGCACCTGGAGCACATTTATAGGCATAATTGATTTCATAATATGTTTTTACTTTGGGCATACCGGCATATTCTTGTTCCAGAGCCACTAACTCCGTCTTGATGGAGTCAATCAGTTTGTTGGCTTCAGCCTGTTTGAGGATGAAAGACCCCAAAGCTAATATTTTCTCGTAGGTCTCATCCAGACTGCTAAAGTCCATATGGATGTAGGCAATCCCTTTTTGATCCAAATAATTGTGGTATTTTAGCTGCATGCCGGTAGCCGTTAGAACCAGATCTGGTTTCAAAGAATCCACTCGACTCAAGGGTACGTCCACAAAGCCACCGACACTCACCAGCTTTCCTGCGGCAACCATGTCCTGAATGTCATCTGGATAAATGCAAAACCGGGTGACTCCAACCAGTTGATCCTTAGCACCTAGTTCGGCCACTGTTTGAGTCCAGTTTGGTGCCAAGGACACAATCCTGAAAATCTTTTCCTGTTTGGGACTCTGGCCACAACTGATAAGTAGTCCAATGAACACAGACAGAACCAGGACACTATATCTTCTTTTAGTACTCTTTTGCATGGCACTTCCCCTTTTTCCGTATATATGTTTATAACAATTAGCTTTAAATCTTACTACTTGCAAATCTTATACTGCTGTCTAACAGGGTACTGGAGATAGATAGCTTAGTGCGATTGAGCGCAGAAACAAAAAACAAATAGTGTAGGTAGAACCATTCCGAGAGAATTGTTCCATTTATGATGTTGTACCAACAACCATACAACTAACATAAAGCATGAATGCTATTTCACAAGCGATATTTAAATGCCAATAGTGAAATCGTGTGCTAATTCTTGAGAGGAGACTGCTTTTCATACAATGGGATCCAGTGTTTGACTTGCTCTGTATTTCCCATACGACGAGAATGGAATAAGAGGTTTTATCCCATCAGGACTGCCAATTAGGATCAGAAGAAAAAAGTTTCTGCAGCTTCTCTTTCCTGTCAGTAGGTAACCAGGAGCAGCTGATTCCATTCAATATGAGTTTTCTGATTTCAGATCGTGAGAAGTCCAATTCATCCACAAGTGCGCGATATTCCTCTGCCAGAGTTGTATCGAACATTACCGGGTCGTCAGTATTAATGGTGATGGATATGCCCTGGTTCTGATACTTACGAACTGGATGGTCAGCCATACGTGCAACAACACCAGTACAAATATTGGAAGTTGGACAAACTTCAAGTGGAATCCCCGATTGAGTAAGGAATTCAATGAGTTTAGGGTCTTCCAGCGCTCTTGTACCATGCCCAATTCGGTCGACCTTTAAAACGTTTATGACGCCCCATATGCTGGACGGTCCTGCTGCCTCACCGGCATGAGCGCAGGTACGGAAACCAAGTCGACGGGCTTCTTCAAACACACGCTCGAATAATTCTGGTGGAAAGTCCTGCTCAGAACCACCCAATCCGATCCCAATTACCCCCAATTCACTAACCTCAGCCACTTCTCTCAAAGTTATCTCTGCTTTTTCTGGACCAAAATCCCTGACCAGATCAGCTATCAAAGCGATTTCCACATCGGGAACAAAATTCAAGCCTTTACGGATGGCCTTAGTAATTCCCTGTGTAGTCAATCCATGTCTAAAAAAGTCTGGAGCAGAATAGAATACTTCCGCATAACGAACATTCATTCGCACCAGCTCCCTGGCCACTGCTTCTCCAATGAATGTGAAGTCTTCATATTCCCTCACATACTGGTTCTTCCATACCCAGGTCTTGATAAATTGCGGAAAGTCGACGTATTTGAACAGCCGCCTGAGCGCATCCATATCAGGTACCTCTGGATCCCCGCCATATTTCTGCAACAGCTCCCACAGCGTATTCAGTGGGATCGCACCCTCCAGATGCAGGTGGAGTTCAACTTTTGGAACCCTGTCAAACCAGTCTGAATCGGCAAAAGTTTGAAGCATCATTCACTTTCCTAAATTCATCTCGTTGGTTCACCGCCACCCAGTACTTGGTCATTAATTACTTTTCCAAGAACTCACAAAATTGAAGATACCCGCGCATAACTGGAGAGCAAGCTGGAATCCGGCGCCGAATAGACCCCAAGGATTGAAAATTCAAGAGTACTATATTAATTCAATTTGAGCTTGTGCAGGCGCAATGAATTAGCAATGACTGAGACAGAGCTTAAACTCATGGCAGCGGCAGCAATAATTGGGCTTAACAAGATTCCAAATACCGGGTAAAGGATTCCTGCAGCAACTGGCACGCCAAGTGAGTTGTATCCAAAAGCCCAGACCAGATTTTGCCGGATATTCTTCATTGTAGCGCGACTCAATTTCCTGGCTCTGACAATTCCCATCAAATCGCCTTTCAGCAAAGTGAGTCCGGCGCTCTCAATAGCAACATCAGTTCCCGTTCCCATGGCGATGCCAACATCGGCCTGAGCCAGGGCTGGTGCATCATTTATCCCGTCTCCGGCCATGGCCACAAGTTTTCCTGCTTTTTGTAAACTCTCAACGATGTCTTTTTTCTGGTGAGGCAGCACATTCGCTTCAACTTTATCTATCCCCAGCTTGGCGGCGACAACCGAGGCGGTAGTGAGGTTATCTCCTGTTAACATCACTATCTCGAGACCCTCTTTCCTTAAGGATTCAACTGCTCTAGCGCTGGTCTCCTTTATGGGATCGGTAACGCCAAGTATGCCAGAGATCTTCTTCTCAACGGCGACAAACATCACGGTCTGGCCCTCCTCCCGATATCGATCAACAGTTTCACTTGAATTCGATAATTCCGCTGAAAGACCAGCCTCTTCCATAAACTTTTGATTTCCAACCTGAACTGTCTTCCCATTCACCTTCCCAGCTACACCCAGTCCTGTAGTTGAGAGAAAATGCTCGACTTGTTGCAGTTCTATGCCCCGTTCAGATGCCGCCTCTACTATAGAGGAACCAAGCGGATGTTCGCTGCTCATCTCAACGCTGGCTGCCAGCTGAAGTAGTTCTGATTCTGTTTCATCTGAAAGCATCTTTACGGTGACAAGCTTAGGTTTGCCTTCCGTCAATGTTCCAGTTTTATCCACAACTAACGTGTCAACCTTTTCCATCATCTCCAATGCTTCTGCGTTCTTGATCAGAACGCCAACCATGGCTCCCCTTCCAGTGCCTACCATAATTGACATGGGTGTGGCTAAACCCAAAGCACACGGGCAAGCAATAATTAATACTGCCACAGCATTTACAAATGCATATGCCATTGCCGGATCAGGACCAAATATGCCCCACACCAAGAGCGTAATTATGCTAATGATAACGACAGCTGGCACAAAATAGCCGGCAACTTTATCAGCCAAGCCCTGGATAGGTGCCCTACTGCGTTGTGCGTCAGAGACCATATTTACGATCTGAGCCAACAGGGTGTCTTTTCCCACACGCTCAGCCTTTAGAATGAAACTTCCGTTGCCATTGACGGTTGCTCCGGTCACCTGATCACCGGCACCCTTGACAACAGGAATAGGTTCGCCACTGATCATTGATTCATCAACATTGCTTTCACCTTCGATAATTGAACCGTCTACTGGTATTTTTTCTCCAGGTCTAACCCTCAGCATATCTCCAAGTACAATTTGTTCTAGCGGAACTTCCGACTCCTGCCCATTTGAGTCAATCCTGTGAGCTGTTTTGGGTGCCAGACCTAACAAAGCTTTTATGGCATTTCCCGTTCTACTGCGAGCTTTTAATTCTAATACTTGTCCTAAAAGAACCAGGGTAATGATTGTAGCTGCGGCTTCATAATACACTGCAACATTTCCATGCATATCTCTAAAGGTCTCTGGGAATACGCTTGGCAATAAAGAAGCGACAAGACTAAAGACATAGGCTACTCCAGTTCCGATAGCAATCAGGGTGAACATGTTCAAACTTCGATTGACGATGGATTGCCAACCCCGGACGAAAAATGGAGCACCAGCCCAGAGCACTACTGGAGTTGCCAATATCAACTCAATCCATTTTTGCCATGCGCCAAGGTTTCCAAGCACATTGAAAAACATGCTGCCCATGGTGATTATCAATAAGGGAATGGATAACACAACACTGATCCAGAATCGGCGTGTCATATCGATTAATTCAGGGTTCTCCTCCTGATCCAATGATATCTCTACGGGTTCCAGTGCCATCCCGCATTTAGGACATGATCCCGGTCCATCTTGAATAATTTCAGGATGCATTGGGCAGGTATATTCAAATTTCACTTTCGGAATGATAGGTTTAACTGGCTCCAGCGCCATCCCACACTTTGGACAGGACCCAGGTCCCTCCTCCTCGATCTCTGGATGCATGGGGCATGTATAAGTATTCGAGCTGCTATGTTTGTGTTGTTTATGATTCTCTGACTCATGTTCGTGTTCATGCTCATGCTTGTCTTTATGAACATACTTCTCAGGATCTGCAATGAAGGCTTGATGGCAATGCTCAGAGCAAAACCCATATTCCTCATCTTTATATATTTTTGTTGCTACTGCTGACTCTCTCGTCACCGTCATTCCGCATATGGGATCGTTCATAAGCTCTCCTGTCCTAAACTGTCTTGATACCTGACATTCGTTTTCAATAAGCCAGGTAATTCTAAAACCGGGCTTTTATATCTCAAGCTTAATCTCACAATAATTGGATTCGGAGCGTTACATAATTATTGGGTAGTTGTATAACATTTAAGGGTGACCTACATGATCGATAGGGTGTCTGACTCCCTCCTGGATCGATTTGAATTGACTTGGACTCATTCCAATAATTTTCTTGAATTGATTTGAAAGGTGTTGGACACTGCTGTATCCGAGTCGGTAAGCGGTCTGAGACAGGGAGAGTTCATCATAGATCAACAATTCTTTTACACGTTCAATCTTCTGCAAAATGAAGTATTTTTCAATCGTGATCCCCTCAACTGAAGAAAAGAGCGTGCTCAATGTTGAATAGTCTCGAGCCAATTTTTTCGCCAGGTAATCGGATAAGTTTACATTTAGTGATTCAAGTTTATCGCTATAAATCAAATCAATGATGGTGGTGCGGATGGCTTCAATTGTTTGAGAGTTCTTCTCAACCAGGAGTTCAAATCCATTGTCCTTTAACACTTCATTTATCACATTCAAATCAGGTTTGACATCGGCGAAATGGATACTAACCCGACCAAGCTTTTCGATGATGGTTGTATAGCCGAGTTTCTCCAACTCCTCCTTCACCACTTTTTTACAACGATCGCAAACCATGTTCTTAATATTTAATACCATGCTGTTACTCATACATTATTCAAGCTCCTATACTCAATCTCATTGCTTTAATGCGGTGCTATAAAGATGATCTCTACGCGAAATAATATACATTTTTTAGACAAAACTGTAACGCATTAGACTATACATATCAACATATTCCATACAGGTAATCAAAAAAGGAGGTACGAATTGAAACGCTTTACAATTCCGCGCGTGGCTCATTGTGACAATGGCTGCCTGTCTTCGTCCTGGGTATGACATTAAACTGCCTAAGATGAATCTGAGTTCTTTCTCATGGAAATGCTCAACAAGGATTTACTGTACTCAGCCATATCGTCAGTGTAGATATGGGCTTTTCCACTCAGCTCAATTCGAACCCGCTCTCCCTTTTTTGGAGAATAATTGGGTTGATATGACCTATTCCTCAGGCTTTTGAGGTATCAGCCTAAAATCAGTGACATTAAATACTTCACCAATCAATTCACCTTTAACCTCCGCCTGGCGAATGGCGTTGCAAAATCCATCTCCTGCGTGAGCATCACCATGGTCGTCAATATGAGTTCCCTGGACAAAATATGCCCGACCGTCAATACGAACAGCAAGATCACAATCATCTCCTGGCAAACCGAACATACACTCACCGCAAGCAATCTCTACAATCTGTTTGTTACCTTTAATCATCGTTTCTACTTCCCTGTTATTACACCCAATGGCCAGCAAGGTAAGAATCGGGATGGTCAGACGGATATTTAGCATTTCAATTTCACTTTTTGGTATTTATCATCAAATTTTATTTTATTTGATATAATTGTTAGTTGTCAAATCTATATGGACTATCAGCATAAAAACTAAGGGATTCTTTCAGCAATTCAATGGATGATCTTGTAATTAATCGACCTTTAAAGCCGGCCCGGTTCACCATGAGGATCAGTGTGGCGAGAAGAGACGAGTTATAGATTCGAGTCTAAGTCAAACGGAATGAAGTGGAGTTAGACGGATGCAGGGTGTGAAGTCAATTCCTACAGCTGGTAGATCTGTAACACGCTGATATACAGCCATATACATAATTGAAGTAAAGTCGATATTGGTGAAAGGTTCGTCACTAAATAGTGCCCTATATGCAGAAACCCCGAAAATCGAGGTTTCTGGCTAGTAAAGATATTCCAAAAACTTAAAAGTGGACTGAAAAGGACAAATACCAGGTATTCAAATGACTCAAGTTGCTATAATGCAGAATATCCAAGGTCACATTGTCATTCACTTTATACCCTAATCCTGTATGGAAACTGGATAGATTAAAGCTGCTCGAGCTGATCTTCGCATTTATTTCCTCATTACGGGTGCCTTCATCATCGGTTTCAATGATGGTCTGGCCAGCCAGCTCACCGTGGGTATACTCCGTTGTCCTTGTGTCCGGTTTATCTTCGAGGGTAGCATCCCATTTGCCATTACCCCAGAGTGGAATTTTTTGGTTTGAACCCACTCGGAATTGCCAGGACTCAAAAAAGTTAAATTCGAGAGCACTGGGAATTTCCAGATAAAGTAGGTTCCCCGTTCCATTAAGTGACACGGGATTCCTATAATTTACGGTCTGCCTATACCCATAACTGGGATAGCTAGGGTCATTATATATATCTTGCTCAAGAGTAGTTGTTGTACGGGCATCATAGTCCAGACTCATGGCAATCCGAGCATAATGACCCTTAACACCCAAAATGAAAAGTGTGCCATTTTCAAATACATGCTGAAATCCAAGACCTGCCTCTATTTTGGACAGGTTAAAATTACCTTCCCCATTGCGCTTACTGCTGTATTCAGAGCTATATGAATAGCCATAATATTGTTGCTCTTCATTGGGAGGATAGTAATAATCTGGAGTGGAATACTCACTTGCATCAGAGGATTCATCTGTAAGTGTTATCGGGAATATCGAGGTGCTAATCTTACCAATTATCGATGTGTGAGTGCGTTCGCCAATCCGGCGCATAAGTCTTGCATTAGCGAATATTTCTGATCCAACCAGACTCACTTCATAGACATCGCTATAATTATCCTGGTCACGATTTGGTTGACTATCATCGTATACCGTATAATCATCTGAGATTCTCAGGGGTTTCCGCAGCCATTCATCAACAAATTCGGATGAAAATGCGGCCGCACCTGGATTTATACCTCCTGAGATACTGAGTTCTGTATTTTCTCCACCGATTAGCGTCCCTACAGTAACACCAAATACTGTTCGCCCCACAGACAGCTTGTCTATATGTTCGCTGCGGGTGTTCAATAAAAGTTGACCATCTTCATAGGATTTATCCTGAGATACTTCCTCATAGCTGTACTCTGCTTTGAATGATTTCAATTTTCCCAAGACACCTAACCTCAACCCAAACAAATTTATGGTCCCAATTCCAACGATTTGCCTGCCACTGAGACCAATATCAGTTTTACTGTCTGAATTATACTTGGTCTGGTATGAAGAATGCAAAGATTCATCGTCAGTGTAGCTATAATCATCTTTCTCATTATATTCCAGATGCAACTTCATGCCCTCTGTGGCATAAAATGCACCACCGCTTAAAAATTTCCAACGTCCCAGGAATCCGACGAGATTGGTTGGATATAATGCATTCGATATTGTACTTAATTCGTTGGTTAAAATTGAGCCTGGTACGGCCCTGCCAAGGTTGCTCAGATTTGTAAAAACATGAAAACCACTGATATTAGCAATATATGCCGGGTTGTAAAAAACATCACTATAGCTGTCGTGGGTAAAATCAAGAGCAGATGGTCCCAGCCCTTTCGCCCTAAAGGAATAATCTAATACACCTGCAAATAAACTCGTAAATAGACCAATACATACAACGATCAAAATGTAACGTACATAAATGCTAAAGTTCCCCATACAACTCTCCTTTGCAAAGTTAAATAAATTGTAATTATTTGTTGATAATACAGCACTTAATTGCGATCCGAACAGGTGGAACACCTAGTTCAGAATTGTCTAATTCATCCCCAGAAAAGTATCCCGCTATCGCCTTCAGAATCTGACCAGTCTCAGTACATACCAGCAGTATTGAACTACCCTATGCCCAAATCGGTCCCACTCGATTTATCAGCACTATTAGTTATGCTACTGTGATTCTTCTCTATCTTCTGTTCCTGGTGCTTCTCCCGCTTCTCCGCCGGATTGAGGATCGTCAGAAGCCAAACGCCAATAGTATGCCGCATCGGAAGGCTTACCAATATTAGGCGCCACTGTTTTAGGGTCAGCCAGCCGCATAAGCCTGGGACCGTCATCAGTGTCCTTTAGGAGGTTTAAATTCTTAACATTATCCACAATCCTATCTTTAGCTGCTTCCGATTCATCAAATGTGGGATTGGATTTCACTACCAAACCCTTTGCTAATTCACTTGCAACGCCACTACCGCTTGAAACAATGATAGGTGGTTTTCTGGTCATTTTTCATGTCTCCTTCTTATAGTTTAAAAATAACTCATGAATAAATATTCGGTTTCATTACAATTGACCGGCATAAAATTATTTGTTTAGTTTTTTGCATTATTGAGATGTTTATAAGAATCAATTATTTCACGAATTGGTTTATTACTGGCGATAAATCTATTTCTTTGAACGGGATCAGTAAATTTATCAGTCCAACCATTAACTTCTTTATATGCTTCTTGTATGTAAGTACGAGCCTTATCATCATCATTTATATCACTAAAAATCTGATATAGGTTCCAATAAAGATGGATGGCAGAATCCTGATTAAGTTCTGTTTCTTTCATCATCTTTTCAATTTTGTTAAGGGAGTTATTTACCGAATTGAGATTTCCAGATTTTAATTCAGCCAAAGCAAAAAACGATAAACTTTCGATGTAATATGATGGATCATCAAGTTCATTCCACATCGCACAGGCCGCTTTAAAATGAATTACGGCTTTATTATAATCTTTCTTTTGAATCATTATCTCACCGATAATTTGGTGAGCAAGATAGCTTATATGAGGATCCTTGATGCCTTCTGATTTAGTCAAGGCCGATTGACAATATTCCAGTGCCTCATCTAATTGTCCCATTTGATGATAAATATCGGCAATATAAAGCCTGGAATAAAGTTCATTAACTACATCACGTATATTCTTGGTTATCTCAAGAGCTTCCTCCATATCATCCATTGCCAATTCAAAGTCTCCCATTTCTTTGGCAATCAGACCCCTACCTATCAAGGGATACAGCTCCTTGCTCTTTTCATCTAGGCTATGAAAAATGTTATATGAATTATCATAAGCTTCTTGAGCTTTGGTATAGTCAAATAATTCTTTATTGACACTCCCAATATTGAACAATGCATCACCCTGACCGCGCAAATTCTTTAGCTCCTTGTTATTCATAAGAGATTTCTGATAATAACTCAAGGCAATCTCCAGATTCCCTTGATGGTAATGAAGATTACCAATATTTAATAGAATCGCAGCTTCATGAAATCTATCACCAATATCATAGCTTATTTTCAATGCCTGCTCATAATAATCACGTGCTACATCATAATCACCAGTCCCAAAAAAGATATTACCCATATTTAGCAGGGAAGATGTATGTACCAGTTTGTTACCAAGTTTTTTGCTTTGCTTAATGCACTCTGTGAGGATATCCTGCGCTTGCTCAATGTCACCGTATTCACGATAACTCTTCCCAAGTTGTAGCCTGGCTAATAATAGGTTAGGTTCTAATTCAATAGCTTTTTCCAATAAACCAATGGCTATATCGATGTCCTGTTGGTTCTCTCGTTTATCCCACATGTATTTCCCGCGTAGATACATTTCATAAGCTTCGGGATTAATTGGGTAATGCTTGGTAATCTCTCGTTTGGTTTCAATACCAAGTTTATCCAATATATTCTCCGCAAGGATTCCAGTTATCATACTGGCCTCATCCAATGAATCGCTCCATTTTCCGGCATAAATACTCTCACCGGATTCAGCATCTATTAATTGTGCCCTGAGATCAAAACTTCCTTCATGTTTGTGGATGCTGCTGGTCAGCAAATATTTGACCTGCAGTTTTTGAGCAATATTTAACAATGGTGAAGTTGATTTGATGTATTCTACGATTTCCTGCATGGGGGCAACACGGATCAAGCCTGCGCTGGCAACCTCAATAATTACGTCTTCTGTGATCCCACGTGCCCAATATTCATCTTCTGCATTACCAAGATTCTCCATGTATAATATGCCAACCGATGGAACCTCTTGTTCATAAATCAGGAAATAGAAGCTGAACATAATAAGCAATGCTGCCGCGGGAGGTGCCAATCTCATCCAAATCGGTTTGGGCTCAAGTTTAGCTTTGACATTTGAAAGGACAGTTGGGGGCAAACCATGGGATGTAATACAATATATCCTGATGTTCTGAGACACACCCTTAAGTCTGGATTTACCAATTGATTTTGTTGTTATCTCAGGGCTTCCAGAAATATCATGATGGATCTTGTTGCTGATTGCTACACCACCAACCGCAGCAAACGGTTCGATCCTGGCAGCAATATTTACATCATCACCGAATATATCTCCGTCCCGCTCCAATATGTCACCCTGATGAATACCAATTCTTAAATTAAGATCATCAACGTCCCTGGTTATTTGTTGGATTTCGATTGCACAATTGACAGCCTTTTTTGAACTGGAGAAACTGAGCAGCAAGCCATCCCCCATCTCTTTTAACCATCTTCCGTCAAAATGATCAACAATTGGCTTCAATAACTCACGCTGTTTTATAATAAGGTCAAGTGCTTTTTCTTCATGTTTTGCTGAAAGCGCTGTAAACCCGGCTATGTCGGTAAATACAATTGCGGCCAGTTTGCGAACTGAATCACTCATAAAGGCTTATTGTAACACTTATTATACATTTAATGGGGTTCCCCTCCTGAGAATGTGTCCAAGAAATGAGGGAATGTCAATGATATTAAAAATGCGAAAGAAAGCGATCATAATAATCCTAGTGATGCCATTGGTTCTTTTGAATTTGAACCCGTATTTGATCGGTTTTAAGAATTGTTACCGAAAAACGACTGGTCCAACTTATATTTGAATTCGTCCGATATGCTTGGAAGACTGCTAATGCAGGACAAGGTGGAAACCAGTGGTACCATGACATAACCCACATTCGCCTTTGGCGAGGAAGTGGTTATCCTCCCTGCGCGAGGGCTTGTAATAATTATTCTGCTGCGGTGGAGAAAAAGTAAGAGAGGTTATAGATGAGCAAGTTTGAGTACGTATGTGTCTGTCTCTTTTTTGTCCCGGTTTTTGTCCTGGGAGCTGATCCCCCTGGGGACTTTGAGAAAAATTGGCCGCAATGGCGTGGACCCTACGCAAATGGTGTGGTACCTTATGGAAATCCACCTGAAGAGTGGAGTGAAACCCAAAATATTAAATGGAAAATCGAGCTCCCGGGCAAGGGTCATGCAACTCCTGTTATCTGGGATAATCAAATTTTTGTACTGTCTGCAATCGAAACCGATAGAAAAGTTGAACCTGGGACGGGTGAACAAACCAAAGCGAAAACAGTGCACATCCCCCGCAATGTCGGGACCTCAAACATTCATAAATATGTTATATTCGCCATCAATCGTTTAAATGGTCAAATTATATGGCAGCAAACGGCTCGCGAGGAGTTGCCGCATGAAGGCACTCATCCCACCGGAACCTGGGCTTCCAGCTCACCCCTGACAGATGGAGAACACGTTTATGCTTACTTTGGTTCAAAAGGTTTATTTTGCTATGATTTGGATGGCAATCCTGTGTGGGAAAAAGATTTCGGTGACATGAATATCAAACGGGGATTCGGTGAGGGGAGCTCTCCCGCATTGCATAATGATAAAATCATAGTCAATTGGGACCACGAGGGTCAATCTTTTATCATCGCTTTAGACAAGAAAACCGGCAAAGAGCTTTGGAAGGTGGATCGGGACGAAGGAACTTCATGGGCTACGCCCTTCATTGTTGAAAGCAATGGACTATCTCAGGTTATTACCAGTGCAACCGGCCATATACGAAGCTATGATCTGGCCACCGGGATGGTGCTTTGGGAAAGCACTGGGATGACGATGAATGTTATCCCTTCACCGGTTGAAGCTGAGGGTGTAGTCTATGTTATGAGCGGATTCAGGGGTAACGCTCTGCAGGCTATTCGTTTGTCCGAAGCACAGGGGGATATAAGTGGCTCAAAAGCCATTGTTTGGACGCTTGACAGGGATACCCCCTACACGCCTTCACCACTGCTTTACAATGATGTGCTGTACTTTTTGAAAGGGAATGATGGTGTCCTGGCCTGCTTTAATGCTATTACGGGTGAAGAATATTTTAGTCGTCAAAAGCTCAAAGGAATTGGGACGGTATATGCATCGCCCATTGGCGCCGGAGGGAGGATATACATCTCCAGTAGAAATGGAACTACACAGGTTATAAAACAGGATACTCAGTACGAACTCCTGGCAGTAAACAAACTCGACGATAGCTTTTCCGCGTCACCGGTAGTGGTAGACGATGAGCTATATTTGCGTGGAGAAAAATATCTTTATTGCATTGCTGAGAAATAGCCAGCAAATACGCTCAACATAAGGGTTTGCCAACTAGTTCCGGGTTGTTTCGCTCATCCCATAGAAAAGTATCCCACTATCGCCTTCAGAATCGGACCAGGCTCGGTACATACCGGCAGTATTGAATTCGAATACCCTGTGTCCAAATCGGTCTAGCGCAATGACACCCCCTGTACCCTCCATATGTGAAAGTTTTCCCTGGATAACTGCATGAGCTGAAGCAGCTAATGATTGACCTGTATATTCCATGCCCGCACTCACATCATGGGCAATCATTAAGCGCATAAAATATTCACCATGGCCGGTTGCTGAGACCGCACATGTGTTATTGTTTGCGTAAGTCCCCGCTCCGATGATGGGTGAATCCCCAATTCGTCCAAAGCGTTTGTTGGTCATTCCCCCGGTTGATGTCCCTGCAGCCAGATTTCCATTAGCGTCTAAAGCTACAGCACCAACTGTCCCATGCTTATCAGGCTCTTTTAAGCTGGCTTGTTTTTTTTGCAGTTGGTCCCAGCGTTGTTTAGTCCAGAAGTAGTCGGTGGCTACAGTATCAAATCCCTGCTCGCGAGCAAATGCTTCAGCACCCTTGCCAGCCAGCATGACATGTGGCGAATCTGTCATCACAGCTCGGGCAAGCGAAATCGGGTTTGCAATATGCTGCACCCCAGTCACGGCACCAGCATTCAGGTTATTTCCATCCATAATGGAAGCATCAAGTTCATTGGTACCAGATTCTGTAAAAACAGCTCCTTTACCTGCATTAAA
>JABMPR010000351.1 GCA_013202895.1 bacterium
GATGATGATTGCACCAACGCCCCAGAGGTAATATGCTGAAATCAAACCCATGAACCATAATGTGGCGCCAAAGATGTAAGATGATATTTGAAAGCCAAAAAATGAAATGTATATCGTTTTTTTACCAATTGATAGAGGACCAAGGATCAGTACATTTATTAGAATAACAAAAATTAGTACTTTATTTAGAATCGGTAATATTTTTTCACTAACCCAGACACCACCTTCTATAAATATAAGCGCAATTATAAAAAATCCTACAAGTATCCCGATACCTAATATACCATATCCCACAGATTTAACGGTTTCCTTAACATCCATTTGACTATCCCTTGGTTAATATATGTTGCTAATCCCAAACACAATTATTTCCTCACAATTAGATTAAATGTCTTTACCAGGAGCCCCACCCAAGCTCAGCAAACAGGATATCGACCTGTTTCAGGCGTTTGTGATGCTGTAACTCATTTCATTGCCTACAGAACTCACATAAATTTACGTCGTCTAAATGCCTTCACCTCTTTGGGTGAAAGTTCGAACCACTCACCCTTTGCTCTTTTTGAAGCAAATCGATTATGCCAATATGCTTCTATCCCTGATGGATCATCTGTTCGAATCACATGAACGGTATCTGATCCCTCGGGTAATTCAATTGAGATTTCTCGTGAGCGACGGTGAATGTCCTTCGTCATTCCAATTTTATAATACCGACCGCTCTTCATAAGATAGACAAAACCATCTAATGCCCGAGTTGAATTGTCACTATCCTCAGAATCGGTTCGCTTCTTTGGTGTATATCGTGCGCACATTTCTAATACATCTTCCCATTCTTTAGACTCCTCACAGAATAATTTCACTCTTTCTACTAGATTATCCTTTGATCCGTATCGGGAAAACACCGTGTGACTAGGGAAAGATTTATCATTTTTTGCTTTTATCCGGAGTTCACCCGTAACTGGGATTCGATTTAGTTCTCGGATTAAGGATGCGTATTTTGTGCACACAAAATCATCCTCGAAGGCAACATTGTATTTATTTGGTTGAAAACAAGCTTCAATGAGAGCGTCGCTCCACCGAACCCAATACTTACCATACCAGTCTGAAGTTTTTACCCCTGTTTCATTTTCAAAGGTTTGCTTACCACGAGGCTTTCCCCGGTTAGCCTGAGCTGTTCGTTTTATTTCGCTTATGATTTGTTCTTTAGTGATCATGTTATAGGTCTAAGGCTAAACTCAGTTGCTAGTATGGCTGGTTATTATTCATGTCCATAATCTCAGTAAATCATTTTGAATTTTCTTGCGTATTTTATTTAAGGCAAGTGGATCGATTTCTTCTAATCTATGTTCTGTCCCTATTTGCCAGTAGAATATATTTTCAAATGTTTCTTGGAGTCTGACGTCTTGATATTCTATCCTGCATGTCACTATCGAGGTGGAACGAATATTCATTTCGGAAATATTATACTGTCTTAATTGATTATTAGTCACGTTAATCCAAAGTTTACCATTCTTTGGTAGCGGGTTCGACATGTGGGTATACAGAGGAAATATTACATCAGAATTGTCTTCGATAACGGAATTGTTGTATGCTAACATTAAAATTTTAATGTTTGTGCACGGATTGTCCCCTGTATTGATGAGTTTGATGTTAATTACTGGATTAGTACTCTCAAGCCCTTCTTCATATTGTATTTTCCCTGGGTTGTCAGCAGGGGTAATATATGCCTGTTTCGATAAATTTTCTCTTTCCCAGAATTTTTTTGATTGCCGCCAAGTTAAGCCAGCAAAAACGGCTGCAGCTGCAGCACTTAACGCTGTAGTTATATAAATTATAGTCATGCACCAATTCATTTTCTTTTCCTCACAATCAGTTTAAATAATTCTATTCAATAGCAAGTGGTTGGACTCCCAAACTTTCTAAATTAAGCTCATTGTCAGATATTACTTCAAGGATAATAGGACGGTCTGGAAATGGGGCTGTATTGGTTGAGAGAAAATATTCACCTGTTTCTTTATTCTCACTCATTATGACATTAAACATTGCAGGAGGCAAGCCCTGGACTATCGATGCTTTCTTGTAGGAGCCGCTGAATTTCGCCTGTATTTGAAATTGTAAACCTTGATCCCAAAAACCAGATGTCTGATTCATTATCACTTGTAAAACGTAACTCTTACCTCTCTGGAATTTTTCAATATCA
>JABMPR010000352.1 GCA_013202895.1 bacterium
TGGGGTCAATCCGTAGTCTGGTAACCATTTACTACGGAGAGCACGGCGATTATCCAACCGAAGCTCTCAGTCCTATCATGAACCAAAACTGGCATGACATCAAAAGTGGTGAATTGAACGGCACTAATTTCTCTGAAACATCCTATTACTATCAGTGTCTTGATGGACAGACTTATCTCATCGGCCTCCACCGAGGTGATGTATTGGAACTGCATCGCTCCCTCAATCAGGATGGAAAATATGAAGACTGGGATGTGAATGTTGATGAATAAATCTTTTCTAAACGCTGATTACCTAAATTAAAAAAAATATTAAAAGTGTGTTTCTAGCAGTTATTCATTGAAATAACTGATATCTGAAGTTAGACATCATTTGGAAAGTGTTTAGCGCTTTAAAAGGTTTTCAACAATCTTTCCTGGAAGGATAAGCTTGATATCATCTGAGGTGAACGCATTCTCCAGGGTCTCTAATTTTTCCATAGTCCAAAACTGATCTAATATATTTTCCTCGATCTGGGCTCTAATCCTAGAGAGTATCCGAGCCTTAAAATTCTGACGAATGATTCCATTATCTTGAAGAAAATCTCGATGTGCGTCAATGACCTCTGCCAAATCCAAAATCCCTTCACCTTGGATTGCACTGGTTTTCACCACCCTGGGAGTCCACTCGCCCACTTCAGGGTGTCTCATTTCCAGCATGGATTGAATCTGTGCAAATGCCAGATTGGCTCCCTTAAGATCAGCTTTATTGATGATAAATAAATCTGCGATCTCCATAAGACCAGCCTTCATAGCCTGGATATCGTCGCCTGAATCGGGGACTAGAACGACCAGGGTTGTATCCGCTGCATCGACAACATCCAACTCTACCTGCCCCACACCCACCGTTTCATAAATGATTAGATCAAAGCCTGCTGCATCAAATATATCTGCTGCATCCTGAGCCCGCATGGATAAACCCCCTTGGCTTCCACGGGTTGCCATGGAACGGATAAATACGCCCTGGTCTGAATAATGACGACCCATCCGGACGCGATCGCCAAGGATAGCGCCACCGGTAAAGGGACTGGTGGGATCCACAGAAATTATAGCCACACGTTTATGGCGACCTCTCCAATATTCAATGATGTGATCAACCAGGGTGCTTTTACCTGAACCGGGGGGTCCAGTGACCCCAATCCGATAGGCTTGCCCGAGATGGTTAAATAAGGCATCCGTCAAAGTCATATCTAATTCATCTGTATTCTCTACAAATGAAAGCGCCCGGGAAATGGCCAGGCGCTTGGAGTTCAATATTCCATTAAGATCTATCTTCATTGTTGAATCAATCAAAATTTAAGTTGATATATTTCCTTGAATTTACTGTATTTACGGATAATTACCTGCTGTCCATCACGCGACAGCCATTTCTTTTCCTCCAATTTTTTCATCATTCTCGAAACTGTTTCTCTAGTGGTACCAGCCATGTTGGCAATGTCTTGCTGCATGGGCATCTCGCCCAGAGTAACATCCCCCATTTTGTATGTTCCACCCTCCTCTGCCAACTCGATGAGAATTGAAGCGATCTTACCCTCAGCATCACTAAGCGTAAGATATTCCAGATGCATATCAGTTTTTCTGAGTCGCTGAGCCAATTCCGTCAGTAAGGTCGTAGCAACTTTGGGATGATGTTCCAGCAGGTCAAGAAATTCACGACGATTGATAGTCTGTATCTTGCAGACGGTGAGGGTTATGACATTTGCAGAACGAGTCTCCCCATCCAAAATGGCCAATTCTCCAAAAAAATCGCCCTCTCGGAGAAAAGCCAATACTGCCTCACGGCCATCCTCCGCCAATCGCGTAACCTTCACTGACCCTGATTCAATAATGAAGAAATTATCTCCAGTTTCCTCCTGATGCAGAATGTGACTATCCTTATCATAGGTCTTCTCCTGACACACATTTGCCAGATGTGCTAAATCTTTGTCACCAAGGTCTGCAAAGAGGGGTACCAATTTCAGGGTTTCCATTATCGCGTCCAAATGTTCACTCATCTATTCTCCTCGTTAAATCCAGTGTAGGCGAAAATATGGTTTGCATATTCAATCAATGAAACACTTTTCACTCTACAACTTTTTAGATGGTTAAAATTAGAATGAAAACCAGCAAAGCAAAAACACAAAATTCGTATTGTTAAAATAATTAATATTGAGATCGACTGATTCCTGGTCCTAAGTGCATAGGTTTTATTTCCACTTAAAGCGTTGACAGAGGTATAGTAGGCATTTATATTCGCGGGCATTTTTGAGGAGAAAGAAAAAATATGCCAGTAAAAAAGACCGTTGCAAAGCGTATCCGACAAGCCGATAAAGCCCGCATACGCAACAAGCATTACAACTCAACGATGAAAAGCGCTATTAAGAAGGCCTTAGCCGCAGAAGATGCAGACACTGCAGCTACCCTTGGCAGCTCGGCCATCTCCTTGATTGATAAAGTTGCTTCTCATGGAATTATCCACCAGAATAAAGCCGCAAATCAAAAGTCTCGGGTTTCCAAACATATCGCAACTTTTTCATAAAGCGTTTTTCTGATCCCATAGTCAACAGGACTATACTTATTTAGACCGGTGAATCACCGGTCTTTTTTTACTCCAATTTCATTATATCTATCGTCCCGACTGCTCTGCTTTTCAGTACATCACACTGCAAACTAAGGTGTCCATTCTCTTTCCTAAGACAAACTCAGGAAAGACTATGCCTTGGGATGGGGCGAATGCAGTCAGGATATTTTAGGTGTTCGGAGGTTTATAATTTAGACGAACTGGAGCAAACAAATTCTGACGGTTTGAGACATATCTAATAAATCTCGTTGGTTAGACAATGAACCGATCCACCAGCATACCTGAAACTGGTTAAGGGTGTCACAAATCGCTGAATTCCCAATTCTTGCAGTTGTTCTTCAACACCCGCTGTTTGAAAATAACTGCTATTTACCATGACACCGGGAGCGATTAACGCATTGACGGCATAGTCCCCGAGTTCACCTGCAATCCCAGAAGAATCTATCTGGGATACTTCGATGACATTAATATCCAATTCCTGAAGTTTATGCATGCTGGTGTCGGTGAGCATATTCGCAGTAACTATCAGGGCGGTCAGACAATTGTCGACATTTACAACGGGAGTAAAGACCGTGTCAAGATGGTAACCTTCCGATTCTAAGAGAATATAATGGTCTGGCCGAATTATTTTTCGAACGAAATCGTGACCGATGCGGTTTGAACGCGATAAGCCACCAAAATAATAGCTGCCAGCACAGGTCTCCAGGTAGTTGATATCCCCACCTTCTAGAAAAGCACCATCAGGAAGAGTAACTACAGTTTTTCCAAGCTTTGATTCAATGAGCTTTGTATGAAATTCGCCTTCGTAAATTCTATCTTTAACACTGAATCTACCTTTAATCCAGATTCCACGAAAAATCATCCCAGAATCCCTGATGAAAACCGCATCATGGTATAAACTATCTGGTCGATTAAGTGCTTCGGGAAATGGAACAATATGCAGGTGAAACCCGGCAGTCAGTAGTGTACTGATAAAATTTAGCCACTCCTGCCTCAAGAGTTCCTGATCGGGAACAATCCCTCGTTCGTGGGCGTAAAGAGTCGCAAAATTGATACTTGATTCGGTTTCGCCTTGGTGGACAGGGTATCCATTAGACCACATTCCCTGGACTTTGTCAGTATTGGGTGCCAACCCTAATAAGATGATTTCGCGATTATGATTTGGCATCGGCATGGCGCTAACTTAGACTTGATCTCTCCACAGAAAAGCGACTTGTTTGCCTTATCCTAATGCAGCCTGCAGGGCAGGATCTCCAACTGTTTCGCTTATCTCAATTAGAAACTGCATTAATATTTAAGGCTTCAAGATGAAGACCAGGATGCTGATCACCCGTGTTGTATCATTTTTTTTCGGCGTGCTAAATGTTTGTTTTAGAGGTTTTTATCCCAAATTTATATACTTGGAACAAAAATAGGTTTGAGAATTTCAAGCATTGGAGAACATGGAGATTCAGATTTAATTAAGCCGATGGATATTGGAAAGCTACTTAATGATTGGCCCTTCGATCCCCTTACTGTGAGTGCGAGGATCATTCGCGGTGACGATGGGAAGAAGAAGATTCAAATGCGCGTGGATCTGGGATTGATCCAGATGGAATACAGTGGTCGTCCAGATGGGCGGCGACCCAAGGGCTCAAAATCCTATTTAGATCACTATAGATCAACGGCATCGAGCAACAAAGATTTTATCCTTACTCCCCGGCAATCATTCGATCTTCGTCAGGAAGGCATGCAGTATTATCATCGCTATTTGAGTCTGCATCAGCTAAAAGATTACAAAGGCGTCATTCGTGATACCAGACATAATCTTGACATTCTCAACCTCATCGCCAATTATGCAGGTGCCGCAGAAAATTTTACCAGCCAACAGCATCGACCTTATGTAATGATGATGAATACCAGTGCTAAAATTATGCTAAAGCTTGAGGAGAATGACAAGACTGAGGCTTTAAGAATCCTGAGAGCTGGCGTTCGACAAATCAAAAATGTCTATGAAAATATTCTAGATGACCCGCAACCTGATCTCAGTCCTGAGATCTATCAACTACGTGAACTGCAGCATCGCATCACCGATGATGGTGTTCCCACTGAATTACCCGCAAGTGAAAAATTGGAAATTGAGCTTCAAATGGCGCTTCTTTCTGAAAACTACGAAAAAGCTGCCACTATCCGCGATCAAATCTCTCGATCCTCAAAATAATAAGATCTGACCCATCCTCACTGGGGTGATTGTTAAACAGGAGTCTAGCTTTCACAGTTGTGCTTTGCCTGCTCTGCCCAGCGTGTGATCGTTATTCAGGTAGGATCAGTGATCGGTAGGTTGCAAGATTTACAATGGGTGGTTTAAACAGGTCTTGAAGTACCATTCCGACCGCACCCAGAGTTCCTGCTCGATTTTTTAAGGCTCCAGGTCTTATCTCGACGATTTCAGCAGGTACCAATAGAACATCTTTCTTGGCCCTCCGCTTCGCTTCTTCAAGGACCAGAGGACATTTATCAATAATTGGACCACCCATAATAATTAATTCAGGATTGAACAGATTGATCACACTGATGGTTAGATAGCCAAGTATCTGTCCAAATTCCATTAAGGCATTCAGCGCCAGAGTATCGTTATTTTTTGCTGCTGAAGAAATGCTGGCCAAATCAATTTCATTCCCATTCAGGGAGGTCGGAGTAGAAGTGGATTTCGCTGATTTTTGAACAGAATTTTCCAGATTGCTAGTCGTAAGAATTTCACCAAATCGATTTTGTCCTTGATACAGAATAGGGAAGTTTTGTCGGTTGACCGCCCTGGCTGAAATTTCAGTATAGCCAACCTCACCGGCTGATGCAGTGACCCCACGATATATATCACCGTTGATAATTATTCCGGCGCCAATGCCCTCTCCCAACCAAATATAGACGACGTTTTTAGCTTCCTGACCTGCTCCCCAGTGATATTCACCAAGCGTGATTGTTTTCACATCATTCTCAATATAAACTTTGGTGTCCAAAGCATCTTCCAGATAGGACCTGAGATGGAATCCTTCCCAATTCTTCAGGGAATGGCTGATGCGGATTGCGCCTTGCTGATAATCCATTAATCCAGGGAGAGCCAGACCAACGCCCAGAATCGATTGCATTTTTTCATCATCGCCTACCAACTTCTTGATAGCTTTTACGATACGTTTTAAAATCAACTCCGGATGCGTATTGTCTGTGAAATTCACAGACCCTTCTTTGATAATGTCAGCATTCATATTTGTGATAAGAATTTTTGCACGGTGTAAATGCACTTCTATACCTACAGCCAACCCTGCATTAGCATTAAACTCTAACATCACGGGACGTCTGCCCCCCTGAATTGTGGATAACCCCTTTCCAATCTCAAAAAGGATATTCGTTTCAAGCAAACGCTTGACGATGCCACCGATAACGACTTTTGAAACGCCCATGCTTCGGGCTACTTCTGAACGCGAAATTGGTCCTTCATCACGAATGATACGCAACACGGAAATCTCGTTTATTTGTCGAACAAAATGAAAATTTGATTTTTTCATGCCCTACCCAAGTTTATTACATGTTTAATGCTGTAAGCCCCCCTCTCACATTACAGTTTGTAGAGGAATACTTTACTATCTTATTCTTTCAGAGAATCTAATAATATGGTAAGTTAATCTTTTTTACTTACTAATGCCAACGCTTTGTGCATTGACACCACTCAGACTCAGCTTACATTCAGTGAACAGATAAGTTCTAGCCCAAACCACAGGATCACACCATGCGCAATTTCATCATTTTTGAACCCGCAAATCTGGCAGCTTTTGGACCCCTCACTCTTCTCCGATCTGTGGGTGAGTTACGCTATGGTATTTATTCCAATCTTGAGCGAGCAAAACACATTTTTCCTGAGGATCAGATAAATTTTTGGGTGAGACCAATTCTGGCTGCAGACCACGCCAATCGATATCCTGATGATTCAATCAATCAACCCGCTGTTGAGAATACCGTCTTTTTCAATGCTTCAGTTCCAGCCTGGATCTATCCAGTCGCACTTTCGGCACTGGGAAACCAGGAGGGTGCTGTTATTTCGAAATCGGGTTCTATTATTGCCGCCAGACCCGGTGCTGCATTAGCTTTCTCCTCACAGTTTCACAAAAGATTCAGCGACTTGAATACCATTGCATGTGATAGCGAAATCTGTAACCAATTTCCTGCTTGGATTTGGGATTTTGGTGATCTCATAGCTCCTGCTCTTGATTTTGATCTGGATATCTGGCAGAGAAAAAACAATTTCCTTCCACGTATCTCAAAAGAGTTTTCCACAATAGATGATAAGCACATTTTTATTCACAATACCGCTCAAGTCAGTAAATTTGTTCATTTAGATTCCAGTCGTGGACCAATTATCATCGACAAAGATTGTATAATAAACTCATTTTGCACCCTTGTCGGTCCCCTATACATAGGCAAGCAAAGTTCCCTCAAACCCTCTACTCACATCAAATATTCGGTTGTTGGACATATCTGTAATCTGGGAGGTGAGATCAAAGGTTCTATCATTCACCCAAATTCAAACAAAGGTCATGATGGTTTTTTAGGAGACTCAATATTGGGCTCCTGGGTAAATCTGGGGGCTGGTACCACCACCAGCAATTTAAAAAACAATTACCAGGATATCAGGGTCTCTTGGGATGGTCTCACCTATGAGACGAACCGCCAATTCCTGGGTGCTATCATTGGAGATCACAGCAAAACAGCCATTGGCGTACGATTGAATACTGGAACCTTAATCGGTCCATTTTGTAATGTCTTTCAGGCTGATTTTCCGCCTGGAGCTATCCCCTCGTTCTCCTGGGGAAATGGCACATACGAGTTGGAAAAGGCCATTGCTACAGCACGTCTGGTGATGCTTCGTCGAAATCGAGAACTCACACCAACACAGGAGAGCATTATTCGTATTTTAGCCAGAGATAACGCTCCATTCATTCATTTTTAAAACACGAAATTTAAAAATCCGCTACTGGAAAAGCTCATGACCCCAATCCGAATCATGAATTCTATTTTTGCAGCCCTTTCATTCCTCCTGCTCCTGGCTTGTGCCGTGCAGCATCCTGAAATACCCTCCTCACCTTGGGCCAGAGCCACTCTGAAGCAACTGACGCTGCGACAGAAAATATCCCAGATGATGGTATTCAGCATGCGCCTGGATTATTTATCAACAGAATCTGCACGGTGGCAGGAAATTGAACGTATCCTTGATGGTGATGGAATGGGTGCGCTCCATGTATGGGGCGGTGATGTTTCTGCCACGCATAGCTTCCTGAATGAGATGCAAAATCGATCTAAAATTCCAATATTGGTTGAAGCTGATCTGGAATATGGGTTGCAAGGTCGTTTCAAGGGCGGAACCGCCCTTCCGTGGCCCATGGCCTTGGCAGCCACGGGTGATCCTGAGCTGGCATTCGAAGCAGGTCGGATAACTGCTGAAGAAGGTCGCGCTCTGGGTATTCATCTGGCGCTGGCACCGGTTATCGATGTGAATATCGATCCGGCCAATCCAATTATAAATACTAGAGCATTCAGTGAAGACCCAGATCAGGTCATTCAATATGCTACACGTTTCATGCAAGGTCTTCAAGCAAACGGAATGCTATCTACTGCCAAACATTTTCCCGGTCATGGTGATACACACACAGATTCCCACACATCTCTGGCCAGCATTCCGTCTGATCCTGAACGTCTCTGGTCGATTGAATTAAAACCGTTCCAGGCGCTAATTGATGCTGGTGTTGATTTGGTCATGGTTGGACATCTGGATGCCGGTGAATTTCAGATGGAACCTGGAGTGCCTGCCAGCCTCTCACCCTATTGGCTAAACGATATTTTAAGAAAAAAAATGGGTTTCAAAGGCACAGTGATTACAGACGCCATGGCCATGGGCGGCATTACCACCAATTATTCCAGGAGATTCGCCCTAATCCAGACCATCAAAGCGGGCTCAGATCTGATTATCCAGGATAATGATTATGAAAAATCCATAGATTACGTGGAAGAAGCTGTCAGAGATGGCCTCCTCAGCGAAACACGTATTGATGAAGCCGTGTTGCGCATTCTAAGTTTAAAATCCAAACTGGGTTTGGATAAGAAAAAAACAGTCCAACTAAGTGAGACTCAAAATAAATATGGATTAAAAAGTAATCGGGCTGTGGCAGCCACAATTATGCAAAAGGCAGTTACTCTGGTGCGGGACAGCTTGAATCTTGTTCCACTCATAGGTACTTCCGCTGATACGATATATGTAATTGATATTATCGACAGGGCTTTTGATCACGATATGACCACAATAAGAAGTCAGCTTCTTCGTTCCCTCCCGCATACAGTCTCCTTTGCCGTGGACAACACAGACATAGCGGCATATTATAGTGAAATATTAGCTACCATTCCTGATTCCTCGACAATCATAGCAAATGTTTTTTGCCGCATAAAAATGAACAAGAATCGGACCTTGCTGCCCCAGCAACAAACTAAATTTATCCAGGCATTGGCAAGCAAGACCAGGCGGCTTCTAATCACCAGTTTCGGATCACCATATCTGATTCAAACCTTTCCAGAAGTACCAGCATATATTGTGAGTTACAGTGCTCAAGAAGAGATGCAGTACGCAGTTGCCAGTGCCATTCTGGGTGAATCGGATATTTCGGGGAGCTTGCCAATCACGATTCCAGGGATAGCTGCCCGCGGTCATGGTTTGCTGCGCACCGGACAGGCGCTTCCCACGGCTATTAAGTCGCCTCAACCGGAAGTTGAGGAAAAGATATTGTTTCATGTTTCACCTGAGGAGATGGGCGCTGATCCCGGAAAAGTCATGCCCCACATATACCAGGCGATGAAAGAACAGGCCTGGCCTGGTGGGGTATTGCTGGCTGCCAAGGATGGAAAGATTTTTTTACACGAGTATTTTGGTCGCCACGTTTATAATGGTGAACGATCCACCTATCGCGGCGATATTTTTGATCTGGCATCCGTCACGAAAGTCATAGCAACCACCTCAGCCGCCATGCATTTATACCAATCAGGGAAACTTGATCTGGATACAACGGTTGTCTCCTATCTGCCTGAGTTCAGCGGACCGGATTCGCTCAATACAGAGCTTAAAAAAACCATAACGGTCAAACAACTTCTGACCCACACAGCCGGAATGAAACCTTTCAAACGCTTCTATGTTATGGAAGCACCTGATATGGAAGCTAGACTGGATAGTGTTTTTCAGGCCGAGTTGGATACGCTGCCAGGGACCCGGTATGCTTATTCAGATATCGGATTAATTACCCTGGGTAAAATTATTGAAAAACTTGCAGGTGCTGATTTAAAATCTTTTACGGACAGCGTCATTTTTAAGCCACTTGAAATGAATGCAACAGGCTATCTTCCAGAGCATTCCCTGGAACGCATTGTTCCCACTGAATACAGCGAAATTGACAGCGGTTTTGTCCATGGTTATGTTCACGATGAGAATTCACATTCACTGGGTGGCATTACCGGTCATGCCGGTTTATTTTCTGATGCTCTGGATCTGGCACGGTTTGCTCAGATGATGCTCAATAAGGGTCACCTCGGTGATACTGTAATATTCCAGCCGGAGACCATCGAGCTTTTTACCCGGCGAGCAAATATGCTGGAAGAAGAAAGTTCGCGCTGTCTCGGCTGGGATAGTCCCTCAGAAACCAGTTCGGGTGGTGTCTATCTAAGTCCTAACAGTTTCGGGCATACCGGATTTACGGGGACTTCAATCTGGATTGATCCGGATAATCAAATATTCGTCATCCTGCTCACAAATGCTGTTCATCCCTTACGCAGCTATAAGTATCCGAATTATTTTGATTGGCGCCAAAGAGTTCATACAGGGGTCTATGAGAGTCTTGGTTTTACTGAAATCACAGCTGAATTGGAGTGGCATGAGCGCTGGGTTAGGGAAAACCGGCGCCACAATTCCTGGTGGTACAAACTTTTTCATTGGGTTAAGATCCAATTTTGATCGTCTTCGCGAAGGAGTGAAACGACTGCGGCGATCTCTCTCCAGGGTTGAATAAGGAGAGTGGGTCGTCCATATTCTCCTCGCAAAGGCGGGTTACCGAACACTGAGGCTCCCTTTGTCTGGAAATTGGCCTCCGGTATAAAAGAGAGATTGCTTCGCTTGAAAGCTCGCAAAGACAATATAATACGATTAACCGAATCAGGAGAATCAATGCACATAAAAATTAGACCCCATAATCCAGATTCCCTCCAACGCTATGCAAATCACGGTCATTATCATGCCGGGGATGCTGGATTGGATCTGTTCATTTTGGAAGATGTGATTATCCCGGCTGGTGAAACTGTCCCCCTAAAATTGCAGATTTCCTGTGAACCTGAATCAGGTCAACCATACTATTTGATGCCCCGATCGAGTATCTCCAAAACACCACTGAGGATGTCCAACTCCATTGGTCTTATCGATGGAGGTTATCGTGGTGAGATCATCGCCATGGTTGATAACATTAAGCAAGAGGACTATTCTGTCGCCGTTGGCGACCGCTTATTCCAGTTGGTTGCTATTGATGGTTCACCCATCACATTTGAATTGGTTGAAACCTTGAGCGATACCAGTCGCGGAAGCGGTGGTTTTGGGAGTACTGGAAATTAAATCGCCCTCAGGTTCCCCGGGATGAGCTTCGCGCTTCCTCAACGCATTTTTTTCTGAACAATAATTTTCATCTCATCGAAGTACTTCTAGAATTCCACTAGGTCTTTACATATTGTTATTATTAATATTATGACCAGTAAATCAGCTTCCCGATATCTTCGTTTTTACTTGCTGTGGCATTGTAACCTGGATATTATTTGGCGCTCTAAAGGCAAGAGTGCTAAAGGTACTCAAATGTTAAAATTATAAGTCAGTTTAATCTGACATTCTTTGAAATTAAATGAGAGGAAGAAAACAAAAATGGCAAAATACATCGAATTTGACCAAGAAGCCCGGGCAAGACTAAAAACCGGTGTTGATGTACTCGCAAATGCAGTCAAAGTGACCTTAGGACCCAAGGGTCGCAATGTTGTAATTGATAAAAAATTTGGTGCACCGACCATCACTAAGGATGGTGTTACCGTTGCTAAAGAGATCGAACTTGATGATCCCCGTGAAAACATGGGTGCTCAGATGCTTCGCGAAGTTGCATCCAAGACATCTGATATTGCTGGTGATGGAACCACAACGGCAACTGTATTGGCACAGGCGATTGTTACACAGGGTTTGAAGAATGTGACAGCCGGTGCAAATCCCATGGAAATCAAGCGTGGCATTGATGCGGGTGTTGCGCAGGTTGTTGAATTTCTGAAGAAATTGAGCAAAGAAGTTAAAAGCAGCAAAGAGATTGCTCAGGTCGGTACAATATCTGCAAACAACGATCAGCCCATCGGTGATCTGATTGCTGAAGCCATGGACAAAGTCGGCAAAGACGGTGTCATCACGGTGGAAGAATCCAAAACTATGGACACCTATCTTGAAACTGTCGAAGGTATGCAGTTTGATCGTGGTTATCTCTCTCCGTACTTCGTGACCAATGCTGAGAACATGGAAACCTTGCTGGAAGATGCAATGATCCTGATTCACGACAAAAAGATCAGCACGATGAAGGATCTGCTCCCTATTCTGGAGAAAACCTCACAGACCGGTCGTCCACTGCTAATCATTGCTGAAGATGTAGATGGTGAAGCCTTAGCAACTCTGGTTGTGAATCGTCTGCGTGGGACCTTGAAGGTTGCTGCTGTCAAGGCTCCTGGATTTGGTGATCGTCGTAAAGCCATGCTTGAGGATGTCGCAATTCTGACTGGTGCTACAGTTGTTTCTGAGGATCAGGGCTACAAACTTGAGAATGCTACTCTGGAGTATTTAGGAAATGCCAAAACTATAATCATCGACAAAGACAATACCACTATTGTTGATGGCGCTGGTGAAAAAGAGCAGCTTACAGCTCGTATCAATGAGATCAAAGTGCAGGTTGAGAATACCACATCTGATTATGATCGTGAAAAGCTACAGGAACGTTTGGCTAAGTTAGCTGGTGGTGTTGCTGTATTAAATGTTGGTGCTGCCACAGAAATTGAAATGAAAGAAAAGAAAGCTCGTGTTGAGGACGCATTACA
>JABMPR010000353.1 GCA_013202895.1 bacterium
GGGTGAAAACACACATCTGACGGATAGAAATTTCATCCCGCTGCTCTGACTCAATTACGACCGGACGTTTTTTGACAGCACCAACCCCCAAAATGGCAGAGTTTGGTTGATTGATAATGGGAAAGCCTGCCAGATTGCCAAAAACACCAAAATTAGTAATCGAAAAAGTAGCGCCATCAAGATCATCCAGGGTCAGTTTTTTATCACGAGCCTTGCTCACAATAGCGAAGACATCGTCAGAGATCTCTAACAAAGATTTTGCCTCTGCATTACGGACAGGGGGCACAACCAGACCGTTTCCAAGAGCAACGGCTATTCCTATGTTCAGGTGTTTGTGGCGGACGATACGGGAGCCATCCAGTGACGCATTGACCAGCGGAAAGCTCAGCAGGGCATCTCGCACCGCCAGGGCAACAAAATGAGTGACAGTTAAGGAATGTCCAGTCTTTGCCATAAACTCGGCATGATGTTTTGCGATAAAGAGCATAATATGAGTCATATCTGCTTCACTCACAGAATAGACATGCGCTGATGTGTCAACGCTTTGGCGCATGTGTTTGGCAATGCTTTTTCGCATGGAGTCCATTTCAATGATCTCAACATCATCCGGGTTGGCTTTTTCAGCCAAACCTGTTTCCTCAAGACCTGTAACCCGTTGAACTTTGGGAGCCCCGGACCCGCGAGCTTCAAGATAAAAAAGCACATCCCGTTTGGATACGCGACCCCGAAACCCGGTTCCCGGGATGCGCTGAAGGTCTTCTGGTCGAATGCCTTCCTGGCTGGCAATATTCCTTACCAGGGGCGAATAATAACGGTCGTCACCAAAGGACAACGGCTGTTGTATCTGAGCTTTTATAACCTGCTTTGATAAAGGTGATTTTATTGAAGGTGTGTCACCGGTAGAGGGCGTCTCTTTTTTCACGGAACCTGCCGGAATAATATCTGAGGTTTCAATCCGGGCAATCACCGAATCCACATCATAGGTCTTATTGACCTCTCCAATGATTTCGACCAGGGTGCCTGAAACAGGAGAGGGGATTTCAGCGTCTACTTTATCCGTGGCTATTTCAAGCAGGGGCTCATCCTTATCAACTGATTCGCCAGGGGCTTTTTTCCACTCAAGAACCGTTCCTTCGGTCAACGACTCCCCCATTTTTGGCATGATAACATCGAATATCATTTGGTCACCCTTTAAAGACTAATTATGTAAATAGCGCAAAGTTAATACTCCAATAATCTCTCAACCGCCCTGCGAACATCTTCTGTTTGCGGCAGGACTACATCCTCAAGATCCCAATTAAAGGGAACAGGGCTGTCCTTGGCGGCCACCCGCAGTACGGGTCCATCTAATAGCTCAAAGAATTCTTCAGCTATGATTGCTGCGATTTCAGCGCCTGGACCGGCTGTAAAAGTGTCTTCGTAGACAACCACAACCCGACTGGTTTTCTGCAGCGATTTACCGATAGTGACCTTATCCAGAGGACTCAATGTCCTCAGGTCAATTACTTCGATTTCGGCTGCATGACTTTTTTCCAATTGCTTTGCGGCCTCGAGAGATTTATGAACCATCATACCATAAGTCACGATGGTGATATCACGCCCCTCTCGTACCACGCTCGCCTGACCAAACGGCAGTAGATAGTCTTCATCTGGTTCTGGCCGTTTTGCGAAACCCTGACGATACAATCCCTTGTGTTCCAGAAAGAGAACCGGATCATCAATGCGACAGGCATATTTCAATAAACCTTTGGCGTCAGCGGCATTTGAAGGATAAGCAATATGAATGCCTGGCAGATGCATAAAAAAGCCTTCAATGCTCTGGCTGTGACATAATCCGCCATGAATATAGCCACCCACGGGAACACGCATGACCATGGCCGCGGAAAAAGCATTATTACTACGGTAACGGATGGTTGCCAATTCATTTCGGATCTGCATCATGGCGGTCCAGATGTAATCCCCAAACTGGATCTCCACAACAGGCTTGAGACCAGCCATAGCGGCACCCACTGCCGTTCCAATGATTGAAGCCTCTGCCAGAGGTGAGTTAAAAACGC
Source organism: bacterium (assembly GCA_013202895.1). Classification (GTDB taxonomy): domain Bacteria; phylum Fidelibacterota; class UBA8477; order UBA8477; family JABMPR01; genus JABMPR01. The sequence continues at coordinate 2,058 of JABMPR010000353.1, forward strand.
GATCAGTGCCGAAGCTTGTTGACAGTCCTCGAGTCGCGCTAAAAACACCACCCTTACCATCGGCAACATCCTGACCATAAATAATCATTTTGTCATTGAAGGCCATTTCCTCATGCAGAGCATGATTAATGGCATCAACAATCACAATATCATCGCCCACAGTTCCTGCTTCTGTGGATGCTACAACCACAGGCGTTTCATCTATTATGTGGGTCAAAGCCTCGGATTTGTCTGGATATGGTGCGGCAAGGGTTTTTTCTGCGGCAGCATCAACTGAGTGAATGACCTGCTCCCAGAGGGTTTGAAATTCTTCAGAATTAATAATACCATTATCTTCACAGAGCTTACGAAATTTTTCCAGAGGATCGCGTTTCTGCTCCTCGGCCAGCTCTTCCGAATCCCGATATTTGCGGTGATCGTCTGAAGAGGAATGTGGGAAGAGGCGCACCACATTTGAAACCACCAATGCCGGTCCATTGCCAGCTCTAATATGGGTTATTGCATTATCAAAGGTTTCATAGGCGGAGAAAAAATCAGTACCATCGGTTTCAAAGCGATTGAGATTGAGATATCCAGCCACCATATCATAAACAGATCCGCCCGTCATCTGCGAAGCCTTGGGGACGGAAATAGCATAACCATTGTCTTCTATGTGAAACAAAACCGGCAGCTTTTCACGACTTGCCCAATTCATCGCCTCGTGGAACTCACCCTGGCTCGTGGTTCCTTCACCAGAAGAAACATAAACCAGCGCATCCTCACCAGCCTTTCTAACGGCGAGAGCCGTCCCCACTGCCTGTAGAAACTGAGTTCCAGTCGAGCTGGACTGGCTAAGGATATTCAAATCTTTTTTGCCGTAGTGTTGGGGTAGCTGACGACCCCCTGAGCTCGGGTCATCACGTTTAGCCAGAAAGCCGAGAAAGAAATCTTCAACAGCCATGCCCAGTCCCAATACCAGGGTTTGATCCCGATAATAAGGGTAAACCCAGTCTACCCCAGGATTCATGTTCATAGCGCAGGCCAGTTGGGCACCTTCATGACCGGCAGCCCCAATATGGAAAAACGACTTCCCCTGCCGTAACAGGGTCAACATCTTTTCGTCCATGCGCCGTGACGTAGCCATTGCTATAAAGATGTCTTGCAGCTGTTCCTTATTATAGCCCTTAAAGGTTGTTGACACGCAAAACCTCCATTAAAACTCCAAAAGATTATCAAATTTAAAGACCGAGCGAAAGTCCCGGATCAAGTGAGGATGAACATCATCAACGCTAATTTCTGTACCAAGCAGTTCCCTCATGCTTACAACCTCTTTATCTTGGATACCACAAGGTATCATGCCGCTGAAATATGACATGTCAGGTCCCACATTCAAGGCAAATCCATGCATGGTTACCCAGCGGGATAGACGAACACCCATGGCGCAAACCTTTTTACCGTCGACCCAAACGCCAGTCATTTTAGGGATGCGATCACCCCGTATCTCATAATGCTTAAGTGTTCTGATGATGACTTCTTCAATATTTCGCATATACCAGGTAACGCTTTTTTTGTGATCTTCCAGATTTATGATGGGATAGCCAACAATCTGTCCGGGACCATGCCAGGTAACATCACCCCCTCGATCACTTTGAAAGACCTGTGCATCGCCTGGATCCAGCAAATGGGCTTTGTCTGCATTTTTTCCAAAGGTGTAAACGGCAGGGTGCTCCAATAGAATCAGGGTGTCGGGTATTTTACCAGCCAGACGCTGAGCATGTAAATCGCGCTGGTAATCTAGAGCCTCTTCATAGGGCACCAAGCCCCTGCGTATTACATGAAGATCAGTCATGATAACTTAAAAAAGCACCTCAAGTTGGTGGCAAAGCGCCCCTAAGAATTCTGTGTCTTGATCTGAAAAAGGGGAAAGATCATGTGAATCGATATCGAGTTCCGCCACAAACTTTCCGCTCTTCATGATAGGAAAAACCACTTCGGACTGAACGTTTGAGCTGCATGACAGATAGTTTTCCTCCATAGAAACATCCTGGATAATGCGGCTCATCTGTGACACGGCAACTTGTCCACAGACGCCCTTTCCAAAGGCAATCCTGGTATGATCTGTGGGGGCGCCGACATAAGGACCCAGGATAAGATTATCTCCCGAGTCATCGACGATATAAAAGCCAACCCAGTGATAGTGAGGAATTTTTTCGGCAAGCAATTCGGAGATGTTTTTTAGGGCTTTGTCTCGAGTGCCGGAAGTTGAAATTATGTGACTGCTTGTATCAAGAAGCAGGGCAATTTCCTGACTGGAAAGCCTCATCAATAAACGCCTCTATTTTGCCTGTATACTAAGAAGCCCGAAGCTTGAGATCAGGTAGCATCCACCTAAAAGGACGCCAATATTTGATTTGAAACCAACGCTTACCAATTCGGTGGGAAACCACAAAACAACTAGATATAGGGGATTAATTCGATTAATAGTCAACATATTGTAGGGCTTCCCAGTTATATGGGACTGTACGGTCAGGTTTTTTAACACAATCCCTTAAAGGTGAATTCCTCGATCAAGAGCTAGACCAGAAGCTTCCATAATCATCTCTGAAAGCGTGGGGTGAGCGTGGATGGTTTCCAGAACAGATTCATGGGTGGCCTCCAGGGAGCGAGCCATCCCAAGCTCAGCGATTAGTTCTGTTGCATCAGCGCCAATAATGTGGGCGCCAAGAAGTTCGCCATACTGTGCATCATATATCAATTTTGTAAATCCGTCAGTCTCTCCTGCTGCCATGGCTTTACCCGAAGCGCGATAGGGGAACTTGCCAATTTTTAGTTCATATCCAGCATCACGGGCGCTTTTCTCGGTCATCCCAATTGAAGCAACCTGGGGGGTGCAGTAAGTGCAGCCCGGGACATTATCATAATTCATTGGTGACACATTTAATCCAGCGAGATGCTCTACTGCTGTAATCCCCTCGTGGGATGCAACATGAGCCAACCAGGGAGGACCCGAAACATCGCCAATCGCATATATTCCAGCGGCACTGCTCTGCATATAATGATTTGTTTTAATCCAGCCTTTTTCAAGCTCGACACCAGCAGTTTCAAGCCCCAGATTTTCAGTGTTTCCCTGGACTCCAATGGCAACCAGGACTTTCTCTGCGCTCAGAGACAGAGACTCACCCTTCTGGTTTTTCACGGTGACATTCGCCTGTCCATTTGAGACGGTAATGTCTTCTACCGTTGTCTCAAGCAGGGTTTTGATTTTCTTACGCTTAAATAATTTTAGGAGTTCTGCAGAAACCTCGGCATCTTCAATAGGTAGCAGTTGAGGACACATTTCAATCAGGGTTACCTGCGATCCCATAGCAGCATAAAAATCAGCAAATTCAACCCCAATAGCACCAGCGCCCACGACAACAAGCCTTTCCGGGATTGAACTTAGATTCATCGCCTCTTTTGATGAAATAATGGTCTCCCCGTCATAAGCCGTACCAGGCAAAGGCCGGGGACGTGCTCCCGTTGCAAGAATGATATTGTCAGCATTAATTCTGATGTCGTTATCTATGAGGACCTGCATATCTCCAAGAAGCTGAGCATTGCCTTCGATCACATCAACAGCATTCTTATTCATCAGGAAAGCTACACCCTTTGAGAGAGCCTCCGCCACCTGGCGAGAACGTTTGATAACTGCCGGAAAGTCGACCTCAACACCGGTGACCTGTAAACCATATTTTTGGGCTTTTTGAGCAGAGCGTAAGACTTCAGCACTTTTTAAGAGGGCCTTCGTAGGAATGCAGCCCCAGTTTAGACAAATACCACCAAGCTCTGCCCGCTCAATCAAGACAGTCTTTTTGCCTAATTGAGCTGCGCGGATGGCTGCAACATATCCACCTGGCCCCCCCCCAATTATTGCCACTTCATATTGTTTTAACGTCATGTGGTAACCCTTTTATCTTATACTTTGAAAAGACTTCAAGTCATCTCAAGACAAGTCCTGGAAATACGCCCTCAGCTTGTCCAGCTTTTCGATGCTTCCGATATCAATCCAGAAAGCAGTATCCATTGGAAAGGCTGCTATCTTTTCCCCGGCCTGGGCTGCTTTCAAATAGACCGGGATAGTTGAAAAGGCTGCATCATAATCAGTCATATAAGCAAATATTTCCGAAGACATTACCTGAATCCCATTAAATGCAAGCGTACGGTATGCCTCAGTCCCCCATGATACATGTTCTCCAGAGCTTCGATTTTCCCACCCACACAGCAAATTGTCTTCGCTAAAGCGCAGATATCGAGAAGTCTTACGGTCAGACACGGCAAGGGTAGCAAGATTGTTGTTTTTCTGGTGAGCAGTCATGATCAGCTGTAAATCCAGATCAGTAAAAATATCACTATTACATACGAGAAAGGCTTTTTCGCCACGAAAGTGATCGGCTGCCTTGAGAAGCCCACCGCCTGTTTCAAGGAGTTCGTCTTCCACAGAAATCTGGATATCCAAACCGAAATCATGATTGTCTAGGAAGTCGATAATCTGTTCCCCGAGATGATGGATATTTACTACCACAGAGGTAACCCCGGCTTTTTTTAAGGCTAGAAGATTGTGCTCAAGCAGTGTTTTACCGCCAGCCGTAACCAGACATTTGGGAGATTGGTCTGTTAATGGTTGAAGCCGGGTGCCTTTTCCAGCTGCAAACAACATGGCTTTCATGCTGGACTCACCAGACACAGCATATAATTATGAGTCCAATTCCCTGTGCTGAAGCGCAACATCTATATCATGGGTCTCATGTAAGTGGGCAGCCAAGCGATTGGCAGAATGGACTGAACGATGTTGTCCTCCAGTACACCCGAAGGCGATCATGAGGTCGGTAAAATTTTGCTCCTCATAACTTGTAACGGCTGAATCAACCAGAGAATAGATTCGGCGCAGCCAGCGGTCCATCTCGGTTTTATCTGCAAACCAGTCGATCACTTTCTGATCGTTTCCAGACAGCTTTTTGTAGGCGACATCCCGACCCGGATTAGGCAGGAAGCGACAATCAAAGACAAACCCACCACCGTGCCCCCGGTCATCCACAGGGACACCGTGTTTATAAGAGAAACTCATGATACGCACCCGCAGACGCAGCTTGGCTTTACCAAACTCGCGAAAAGCGGAGGATCGAATGAGCTGTTGGAATACATCCATCATCACCGGGATATCAATGGGCAGGTCAATTTTTCTCACGAGATATTCAAGATTTCTAATGGCATATGGAATGCTTTGAAGAAAATGGGTTTTACGCTCATAAAATCCACGATAGCCATAGGCGCCCATCGCCTGCATGATCCGGATATATACAAAGGCATAATAGTGTTTGGTAAAAGCATCCCGATCGACTTTAATCAATTTACCGACAGCATCCAGGTACCGGTCAAGCAGCTTTTCTCTTGCCTCAAAAGGCAAATCAGCCTTGGCATCAAAAAGAAGCGAAGCAATATCGTACTGAAGGGCTCCCTGGCGACCTCCCTGATAATCAATAAACCAGGTTTTACCATCTTTTAGCATGATATTGCGAGATTGAAAATCACGGTACAGAAAGTGTTGTCCGTCGGCTTGCAGTAGAAAGTCTGTAAATGTCCGAAAGTCCTGCTCAAGCTGTTTCTCGTTGAACTGAATATGAGCCAGCTTTAAAAAATAATATTTGAAATAGTTGAGATCCCACATCATTGATTGGCGATCAAAAGAATGGTGCGGGTAAGACTTACGATAATCCAGCCCTTCACCACCCCTAATTTGAAATTCTGGAAGCAGTTTTACCACCTGCTCGTAAATCTGCATCAGTTCATCTGGAAAGTCGGCCTGTCCCTGGCGCACATCCAGTAAATAATCGAAAAGAGTCAAATCGCCAAGATCCTGCTCGAGATAGATGTGCTGGTCAAGATCTTCAGCATATACCTCAGGAACCGCAAGCCCCTGTGCCCGGAAATGTCTGGAAAAGGAAACAAAAGCCTCGTTCTCAAGTCGGTCCTGATTCTTTGCCCCAATAACAGAACGCGAAGCGCTTGTCAGCCGAAAATATTCACGGTTAGAACCGTGAGCAGCCAGGGGACTCAAATCTTGAACCTTCTCCTTGAAATGATCTTCAAATAATTTTTTCAGATTTTCAGGCATAATTTCTCTCGTTTGGCGGCACCCTGAAAAATCTTTTTACAGCAAGCACCCCTGGTTCGGGGCACTGCGGCCAGGACGCAAATTTGTTATTAGCATAAACCATGTCGTTATTCCTGTGAATGCTTGGGTTTTCTTGAGCAAATCATCAGGATTAAATTATAAGTTTCTCATATTGATGATACTCAAAAACTCAGCTCTGGTTTCAGCCTCATCATGAAATTCGCCCAACATAGCAGATGTTGTAGCAAAGGAGTTCTGTTTTTCAACGCCACGCATCTGCATACAGAGATGTCGTCCCTCTAGAACCACAGCAACTCCAGCAGGATTCAACAATTCACTCAGAGCCTCAGCAACCTGGTGAGTGATTCGCTCCTGGATTTGCAGCCGGCGAGAATACATCTCTAAAATACGGGGAATCTTTGACAGGCCGATCACCTTACCCCTGGGGATGTAAGCCACATGGGCTTTCCCAAAAAATGGCAGCAGATGATGTTCACACAGACTGAAAAACTCAATGTCCCGCACCACTACCATCTCTGAACACTTATCCTCAAAGATGGCATCATTTAGTACATCCTTTAGATTTTGTTCGTATCCCTTGGCTACAAAACGCCAGGCTTTTGCAACTCGATGAGGTGTACGGACCAGACCTTCTCGTTCTGGATCTTCACCGATCTCACGCAGTAATTCATGGGTAATACTCTCAATCTTGGTCAAATTTTCCATTTTGTTTTCGGTACTCACAATCATTAATCCCCTTCGTGTTTTGCCAACGGATCTATCTGTAAATAACGTGAAAGATAATGTACACCAAGATAAAAAGGGCCGGTATCAAGCAGGGCAACTATTAATTTGAAAGTGTAACCTGAGGCGATAAAAATAAATAATTGATTCATAATTGGTTTTGAAACATCCACCGGAAGTGCATGGGCGTAATAATGGGTCACCAGAATAACTGCCACGGTGTCAACCAATTGACTCACAAGAGTTGATCCATTGTTACGCAGCCAGAGGTGTTTTCCCTTGGTTAAGTTCTTCCAAAAATGAAACATATAGACATCAACGAACTGAGCTGCCAGATAGGCAATCATAGACGCCGTTACTGCCCCAAAGGTCAAGGCTCGGACCTCATAAAATACCGGTAAGCGTCCCGCAGCATCCCTGACCAGTTCACCCCCTGCTGTCAGGGTCTCAAAACCAGGCATGGTGCCGCCCAGCCACATGATAAAAATGACCCACAGATTGAGGATAAGACCGACAAAAACCACAAAATTAGCCCGCTTGCGACCATAGAGTTCACTAATCAGATCGGTAGCCAGGAAAGTGATGGGGTATGGAAGGACACCGACAGCCACAGCAAAAACAATATCCGTGGTCCCGTCAAAGCTCAGGGTGAACAATTTGACAAACCTGCTGATGCCTAAAATATTAAGCATGGCCAGGGTTCCCAGGAAGAGTCCCGCCAGAATGAGAAAGACCCGTTCTCTACGTTGAATTATTTCTGGAGAGGGATTTACATTATTATATATCATGAATGATCCTGTTCAGAGCCTTATTGGGGACCAAAATAATCTGTATATATCGTTGGTGTTTCGTTCAGACGAATGCGCTGCAGGGCTCCATCTTTCAAATGATCAGATATTTGTTCCCAGATCCAGACCACCATATTTTCAGTTGAAGGCTGTTTGTCTTTAAACCAGGCGATGTCTGTTTCGATTTGTGAATGATCGATATCTTGGATCACATGTTTATTAACCACGTCCTTTACATGTCCCAGATCCACGATAAACCCGGTTGCTGGATTAACTTTCCCAGTAATTGATACCGTCAGGGTATAATTATGACCATGAATGTGCAAGTCCTCCCCAAATGCCGCCTGATTTTCAGCTTCAGACAAATTTGGATTCCCATAGCGATGGGCTGCACAGAAGTAAAACACTTTATTTAATATTATCATAATCGAATCCTTTTTATTGCCTGGAATTTATTGCGGGGTTTGAGAATATCAACTGGGGACAGTAATGAGATTTGGGTGCCTTTTATTTACAGGGCTTGCGGAAAACAGCGATGCATTTCGACTAGAAGAAAGACTCATCCTGCCAGCGAGTTATACGCCAGGTGTTGCTAGAATCACCTAAAAAATCAAAAACGGCATTTCCTGAAAGGAAAATGTCGCCACCGATAGAAAGGTCGAAGGTCTTGGTCAGACTGATCTCCCCACTTTGAGATGTATCTGTTGCGATGGTAGCGTTCCAAACCAGTGTAAAATGGTCAAAAGCGCGAAACAGGCGCCCGGTAGTTCGTAGTTCCGTATCGCGGCCCCAATAATTGTATCCACCAGACCCCCCCACTTCAGGATCATAATAAACAAAGATAAAACTCGTATCAAAAAGCTCGGAATAAACCAGACTATCGCGATAGATATAAGCATAGCGGAAGTTCTGTAAGACCTCATCAGGTGAGCGTTGCTCGGTAAGGGTTAAATTACCGCCACCTTCTAAGGATCCCTCTGTGGGCGCGAAGGGGTTCCAGCACCCGACCAAAAGGAAAAGGGTCAAGGGAAACAGCAGGAACAACCCCGACCGTCTCATGCTTTATTGCACCTGAGCCTTAAGGTAACTCCAGCATAGCAGAGTATCAGATTGAAGGTCGTGATCTTGCCAGACCAAAATCTCAAATAAATTGTCCGCATTTGGTACAAGAGTTAGAGTTGCCTGCCCCTTTATCTGGGTCGGTAAATTCGCCCTGTTTTCCAGATAAGACAGGGTCAGCTGGTAATCAGCGATTATTTTGTAACTATCCTCATCAACAGGTGAAAGCTGTTCCTCTTGCCATTCAAGTCGCTGCAAGCCATCCTCATTCAGGAGTTGAAAAAGCTGGGTGATAAAACTCTCTTCTTCCGCATATCCCCAGCTGGCAAATACATCAGCTTGTGAACTGGCAACTCCCGGATCTGGCTCAAAGGAGAATTGAGTCTCTGCCTCAGGATCATTAGCCAGTACATCCAAAAGATAATTCAATTTGTATGAGGGAAAGGCGTTGGAAAGATTCTCAAGAACGATCTCAGGAGAAGTTGGTGGTTTCCAGGCGTAGGGATCGGAAGCATCAATGGGTGGTTCTGACCCCCGGGGAGTAAATAACTCGCAAGCTGTCAAGAGCAGAAAAACGAACAGTGTTGTGGTTAAATACTTCATTAATATGGAAGGTACACGATACGCCTTAAAATGCAAATCACATGTTGGACTTTTCTTGAAGAGATAATGACACCCCCTTAGTCATAAACTAGCAAACATAAACATCTCAAGCGCTAGCAGGAAAAAGAAGAAAGCGGTTTGGGTTGAAAAGCTTAAAGGGTTATTTTCCAGACATGATGCGTGATCCAAAATGAGAATATTCGCCTGCATGGCCAGTTCGCTGGACGGCAAGATTGGCCCAGCAAAGGCAGGTCAATTTGTTCCGATTGCTTCTCCATATGACATGCAGCATTTAATGTCACTCAGAGATGAAGCTGATGGAATTATATTTGGGGCGGGCACCTTTAGAGCCTGGCCAAAAGTTCATCGGGGGCTTGATAAAACCAAAACGGCCAGACATTTCATTTTGAGCCGCAGTCTTGATTTAAATCCTAAGAACCTCTTGTTTGAGGCTGCAGACGTTCCTGTTTCAATCTTCAGTAGCTCCCCGATGGTGCCTTCAAAAAATGTTTTTCCAAAGCATGTTAAAATTGTCCATACCCCGGCTGGAAAGCTCCAGCTACCCTTTATTCTAAAACAGATTGAGACGTCCGGGGTTAAATCTCTCCTGGTTGAGGGCGGAGGACAGATTATCTATCAATTCATTAAGGGCCAGGTCCTGCAGGAGCTCTTTTTAACCCTGATTCCAAAAGTAATTGGACAGGTTGACGCCCCGGCACTCTTGGGAGGAAAAGGCCTCTCAAAACCACCACAGATTCAGGTTCTAAATAGTAGACAGGTCGGCGATGAGACTTACCTGCATCTAGGATTTAAATACCAGGAGTCAGCATTTTAACAAACTTTCAAGGAGACCTGATTTATGCCACGAATTATAGAATCACCCACAATAATTGAATCAGCCGGGAACAAGCCAAAACGAATTGAGGAATATGTAGGTCGAGTCAATTCCAGCCATTCCGATGTAAGTGTGGCCCGCATGGCTTCCCCATCAGGGTGGCGAGAACCTGGTCAGCGCCCGGAATTTATGGAGATCACCCTCGTTTTGAGTGGCAAACTGCATCTTGAGTACGAAGGGGGAACATGTGATGTGATCGCCGGACAATCAGTGGTAACGAACCCCGGCGAGTGGATTCGCTACAGTACTCCTTACGAAAAAGGTGCTGAATACATTGCTGTGTGTTTACCGGCGTTTTCACCTGCAAACGTGCATCGGGATGAATAAACGTTGCCGGATCAAAAGGGCCAAAAAAATGGGATCAGAACAGAGGCTATTAGCCAGAAGATTAAAGTGAGAGGTGCCCCGGCCTTGATATAATCCATAAACCGGTATTTGCCAGGACCATAAACCATGAGGTTAGTTTGATAACCGATGGGCGTCATAAAGCTTGCTGAAGCAGCATAGCAAATCGCAAAAATCATGGGTCGTGAATCAACCCCCAGACTGCTGGCAGCGGCAATAGCGACGGGTGTTAAAACGATCGCCGCCACATTATTTGAGATAACCGCGGTTACCAGACTAGTGATGAGATAAAGCAGCGAAAGCATGGCGTAGGGGATCAGGCTTTCCGGGAATAATTTTGCTAGAGAAGTAACGCTATTGCCAATGATTTGAGCTGCACCACTGCTTTCCATTGCAGTTCCAAATGGAATGAAGGCAGCGATAAAAACAATAACCGGCCAATTTATGGATCCATAAGCCTCACGAGTCGAAATGTGTTGTGTAGCCAGGAGCAAAAATGCCCCTAGAAGAGCAGCTGCCAGAATATCCATAACACCTGTAGCTGCGAGCACCATGATAATGGGAATGACAAAAACAGCCAACCACCGAATCGCTTTTTTGCGCATATTGATTTCATGATGCTGCAAAATAATTAAATCCGGCCCTCCCCGGATCTCAGAGATTCGCTCAGCAGGCATAAGCATGAGCAATGTATCTGCGAATTGAAGACGGATGTGGGCGATTTTTTTCTTAATCGTGATCCCCCGGCGTCCAATTGCCAGAACAAAGGCGCGATACTTACGTCGAAAATCAATATCACTGAGACTCTTGCCGGCAAGGGTTGATTCAGGTCCTACTAACCCCTCAACCAGAACATTATCCCCCGCTTGTAAATCTTGCTCGCTCAACTTGACATCAGACAGGGCCAGGACTTTTTCCTTCTGATGAAATTTCAAGAAATTTTCCAAGGCACCCTTGGTCAGTAAAATATCACCCGCGCACAATTCAAGATTACCAACGTCAGCTGTGATTTGTTTTCCGTCTCGGATGACAGCCAGCACGGTGATTTCATATCGTTCATTCACCTGTTTTTGCCGACATGTCGAGCCAATAAGCGGAGATTCCAGGTCTATCCTGAATTCGGTAAGATAGGGAGCCATGTGGTATTTCCCGACCAGTGTACTCACCGGTGCGCGGGAGGGTAGGATGCGTGGCAAAACGACCAGGCTGTAGATTGTTCCAGCCACCAGGAAAACGAGACCCAGAGGCAAAAATTCAAACATACCCAATGGTTCCAGGCCATGAGATTCCCCCACAGAGCTCACCAGCAGGTTGGTCGAGGTTCCGATGAGGGTAATCGTTCCCCCGTACATGGCAGCATACGATAAAGGAATAAGCAGCTTTGACGGGGAAACACGCGATTTGGACGCAAGATGCATGGCGACAGGGATAAAGATAGCCACGGCGGCAACATTATTGATAAAGCCTGAAAAGAGACTGATGGTGATCAAAAACAAACCGGTACCCAACCATCTTTTCTTGCGCTCCAAAACGAAGAAATATTGAGCCAGGTTTTCCAATATTCCAGTTTTAACCAAGGCATGACTCAAGACAAACATGACAGCGACTGTGAGAACCGCCTTATTGCTAAAACCGGCGACAGCCTGGGGTCCATCCACATACCCGGTAAACCAGAGCACCAGGAGCAAACCAATGCCGAGGACATCAATAGGGACAATCTCCAGCACCAGCAAGACCAGCAGCAGGATCATCAATCCAAAAATACCCAAAACGGCGATACTCATATCAGCGTTATTCTCCACCAGTGTTTTTGGGTGTTTATTTGGGTCAGATCTGTGGGCAATGTGTTCATAATACCCCCGGGGTCACTGAATTTAAATGACAGTTGTAAAAGTTATGGTGATTGATCAAAATGAACAAGCGAAATCAAAACCATCCCAAGTGAGTGGTTTAAAATAAAAGCACAAACCGAGAAACCTTGAAAGGCCAAGGAAAAAGCTAAACAGTTATGATTCCTGGCTATTGAATGAAAAGACTTGGCGGGTCAGACCTGCCAGTTAAATTCCGTGACAGTGTTCTTAGGGATGAGAATCAAATTAAAATGAGGATGTACCACATGAAAAATAATGTTACGATTATGCTTTGTAGTCTATTTCTGATCGCCGGCGTCTATGCCGAGAAGGTGGCCGTGATCTCCAAAGTGCAGGGAGATGTGCTTTTACAAAAGGCTGAGGCTTTAGAATACAACACCGCGGTTACCGTCGGTACTATCCTGGATAATAATGATCAGATAAAGGTAAATGATGGCTTTGCCGTTATGCTGCTGCTTGATGATAAAAGCCAGGTCAAGCTCCGCGAGAACACAGAAGTGGCTATTGGGCTTGTAGAAGACCTCAGTGGAACCGGGTATCATGTCCGTTTGGAATATGGTCAGGCCTTGACGAAATATGCCAAGGGGGCTGACTTTGAGTTTCAATTGCACACCCCAACTTCGGTAGCCTCCATCAAGGGCACCGAGTTCTGGACTATAATTGGTCCCGATGGTAATGATATGGTGATTGTCCTTGAAGGTATTGTTGATGTAATGAACACCCTTACAGGCATGATTGCCTCGGCCATGGCTGGTGAAACGGTAAATTCCTCCACTGATGGATATATCGAATCGGGTGAAACAGACGAAGGGTCTATCCCGGAAGATCCCGAAGATGGCTATGGTGCCGGGGAAGAGGAACCTGCAGAAGAGGAAACAACAGAAGTCCCAGCCGACAGCACTGCTGGCGGTGATGAAGAAATGGCTGATGGCGATATGGTGGTTCCCCCCTCAGGAATGGACCAACCCGACGATGCTCCCGCTGAAGAAGAAGCAGCTGAAGAGGAAGAAGGGGGCGGTCTCTTTGGTGATGCCCTGGCAATGGATGCTGCCTTTGGTGCAGTAACCATAGATGGCGAGCTCTACAACCAGATCGCTTTGCGTCCCGATATCTCTGTGGGAAAATTGGGTGTCGGTCTTGATCTCGTTCTTTACATGAACCAGGATGGAGATATTCGCCAGGATGAATGGGATTTTAAAAAAGCTAGCGCCTGGACTGACAAAATAATGTATGTCCGTTGGGGTCACCCAGGTGAACCTCCGCTTTATATTCGGGTAGGAACCCTTGAGGGTGTGGTCATGGGATATGGAATGTTCATAAATGGCTACAATAATATGATGGAATATCCAACTGTACGTAAGATTGGTACACACTTTGGGTTCACCATGGGTGATCTTGGTGTGGAAGCCATGGTTGCCAATCTCAAAGAAATGGTTGGCCTGACCAGTCTCAGGGCATCTTATAGTCTGGGTAAATTAAAGTTTGGTGCCACGGTGGCAACGGATCTGAATCAGTATTTGGGTTTCAAAGATGAAGATGATGACGGAGTTCCCGATGTCGTCGATGATTTTCCAGATGATCCCGATTTTTCGTTGGATTCCGATGGCGACCTCATTCCGGATGCTATCGATTATGATAAGGATAATGATAACATTTTGGAATTCGGAGAAGATATCGCTCCTGCCGATGGAATCATAGATGGTACAGAAGGATTCGGTGGGCTGCCATTTGATAATAATATTGTTGTCAAGCCGGACCCTTTCAATCTCGAAGGTAAAAAATCTACCCTGACGGGAGTTAGCGTGGATATAGGATATCCAGTTGTCAGTACCGGATTCCTGGAGCTGTTAGTCTTTGTCGAAGCCGGAAAATACCTGGGCGAGCATGATGTATATGATGCAGCAGGTACTCTTCTTGATCCGGTTGAACATGGCTGGGGCGCAACAATTCCAGGGGTTAGGGCAACGATTGCCAAGATTGTTAATCTTGGGTTAGAATATAGAATGACAGATGAAAACTTTGCCTTCTCTATGTTCGACCAAAATTATGATATTGATCGAGTTGGTATGCAACTCTATGGCGATACGATGATACCGGTTACCCGGGACATGCGCCTGTTGAACACCACGCCCCTGAAAGGTGTCTTTGGCAGTTTGAGTGTAGATGTTCTCAGTCTAGTCACAGTCAATGGAGCCTATCAACATATGATACAGGAAGATGCAGACCCCATCAAGGGTATCTATGGATCTATTAATCTGGCTGGTGACCTGATTCCAAAACTAGCTGGAGCATCTGCTTATCTGAATCGTATGAATGTTGACGACCCCTTCGATATCTACAGTGAAGGAACCCTCTTGGGATATAAAGCGGTTTTTGAGCTGGGCGGTGGAGCAACTTTGACCTGGGACTTCCGTCAGACCTTCCGCGACCTGAATGGTGATGGCGAAATCGACATGGATAGTGGTTCAGAAGAAGTTATAAAAACGACAAGCATCGAAACCGGTTTCTCTTTCTAACAAGAGACACTTAAAATAGTATTAGACGCCTCGCAGCTGCGGGGCGTCTTTGTTTTATCCACATTTTCAGTAGACCTCTCGCAAGCTTCTAGGAGGAAGCACAAATAAGAGGAGACAATCATCATGCTTGATTTAATCGCCTGTTGGCGAGCCCAGTCACCCCTTAGCGAAAAAAAGTTAACCAGAGCTGCAAACGTGCATATTTTCTTTTCTAAATGAACCGCATATAGGACGAGAGAAGGGGTTAAAATGAAATCGTTACATGCAATCCACCTGTTAATTGTTTTTACACTCATTGCTGCTGGTGCTGTAGCACAAACAGAGACCACAGTAGAAACCACAAAACTATCTGGCAATATTTATCACTTTAAAGTGACCACCTTTTACCCGGTCAGCACAGTTGCATCAATTGGCCCGGATGGAATTCTACTTGTTGATCCTGGCATGGAACAATCAACGGAGGAACTGCTAAAAATACTGGCAGGATTAAGCGACCAAAAAGTGACCACCGTCATTAACACCCACTCCCATGATCACCATACAAGCATGAACAAAACACTGGGTAAAACGGCAGGAATCTATGCCCATGTCGCAAGTGTTGATCTTATGAAAAGTGATCTTGATGTCCTGGTTGAATGGCCAGAAGAGGCCTTCCCCACCCACACAATTGTCCAGGAAAACAGCTTTGAGTTCAATGGTGAGGAGATCAGACTCATACCCGTTGTTGGCGGGCATTGTAAAGATGACCTGATGGTCTACTTTGCGGATTCAAAGGTGGTCTGTACCGGTGGCGTATTAAAATCGGGATCATATCCCATGGTTGATTATGCTCGCGGGGGTGATTTTCGAGGTTTCCCAGCCCTTGCCCGTAAAGCGCTTAACACATTCCCCAGGGATGTAACTTTTGTCCAGTCCCACGGTGATAATTTCTATTATAAAGACGGTCTGGATTATGTCACGCGCCTTGAAAAGAGTATTCCGCTCATAAAAAAAGCTGTTGATGACGGTAAAGATTTACAGACCATACTGGATGAAAACCTTCTGGCTGAAATTGCAAGTGCAGAAGACGCCTATCCCGGTCGGGACTTTTGGATTAGAACCATCTATAAAGGGCTTACACAAAAGAATAATGGAGTTCAAAAATCTTTGATAGCGCCTCTATATTACACTCTGAAAGATGGATCGGGAATAGATGCCGGCGCAGTATATTGGAATCTTAAAAAATCCAATCCAGACCAATATGGCTTTAATGAGAATGTCTTGAATGTGCTGGGTTATTACCTCATGGGTAAGGATCGAATAGATGACGCCATAATCATTTTAAAACTCAATGCCAAAGAATACCCCAAATCTTTTAACGTGTATGATAGTCTCGGTGAAGCATTTATGAATCGGGGTAATTATTGGAGAGCAAAACATTACTACAAAAAATCACTGCGGATTAACCCCCAAAACCAAAATGGTATTGATATGCTGGAAAAGATGAAGCACAGCTCTTGAGATTCCAGCCCGGGATGCAAGCAATCATTATTGCTGTGCGGACCAAAGCTTTTGTCCTTGGAAGCATTTTAGTTCTCGTGTTTAGCTCATGTGAGGAAACCCGAAAAACAGAGTTTGAGTCGAAACAATCGTTTCTATTCGAGAAGACCTATGGTGGCGTGAATTATGACCAGGGTTATGACCTTATTGAACTCGCTTCTGGAGATCTTGCCATCGTCGGGTTCTCCGGTTCAGGGGATTCCGGCAAGGCTGATTTTCATGCTGCCCAACTGGATGCCTGGGGTGAAATGAACTGGGGCTCCTTTCATGGCGGTCCAGAGTTTGATCAATGTTATGCTGTTGTAGAAGATTCTGAGGGGAATCTTTTTCTAGGGGGGCTTTCAAACTCGTTTGGCTCAGGAGATCCGGATTATTATGTGGTAAAGCTGACCGCTGATGGTGACGAGGTCTGGACTCAAAATTATGGTTATGAGACCTACGAATCTGGGTTTGACATGATACTGGGACCGGATAACTGCATTTTACTGGCTGGAGCGTATAGCAGCAGCGAATACTCAGAACTTGATGTTGGGATTATAAAGCTAAACTCCTTGGGCGAGTTATTGTGGCAAACTCATTTTGGTGCAGAAGGCGATGATGTTGGCCTGTCGCTTACACAGTCTTATGATGATCAGATTCTTGTTGCCGGATGGACCAATTCTACTGGACCAGGAGAAGAGAATATTCTGCTAATGAAACTAAACCAAAGTGGTGAATTACTCTGGGAAAAGGCACTGGGATCCAGCGGAGTCGAGAGGTGCAACGCCTTAATACAATGCAGTGATGGCGGACTTCTTCTGGCTGGTTATCAATTCCTTGGATTTGAGAAGAACCGAGATCTTTATCTTTTAAAAACAGATGCTGCAGGGGATCTGCTCTGGGAGGCAAGCTTTGGCGGCCAGTACAACGAGGTTGCCCATGATATTGTAGAATGTCCAGAGGGTGGCTATGTGGTTGCAGGAACAACAGAATCTTTTTCTGTTGGGGGAAATGACGGCTATCTGCTCAAGGTCAATGAGCACGGCGAAGAACTTTGGAGTAAAACATTTGGGGGTATTTCTCATGACTACATCCAATCTGTGACCATAGCTGAAAATGGTGATTTTATCATGGCTGGCTATACCTACTCTCAAGGGAATGGACTCAGCGACTTATTTATAATAAGGACAGATTCTACCACCCAAAGCGATTAGCTGTTATTTAAATATCCCGGAATATTCTTTAAAAAAACGCCTCGATGTTCGAGGCGTTTTAGTATTTAATTGTTGATTAAAATCAACTGGGTGTTTGAAATTTTGCTTTTTGCTCCTCATAGTATTTATCTTCAGGTTGAAGTGCGATACATTCATCCATTACAGCCACAGCTTCATCAATGCGACCCAGTTTCCACAAGACCTCCCCCCGGGTGTCCATGATCTGTGCTATATCACGGGCACTTTCATCCTCAGCTAACATGGCGATCCCCTGGATCACTCTCTCGAGGGCGTTCTCCAGATTTAATTCCAACTGCGTCATACGCCAGGCATAGCCATTCAAGAAACCCGAATCAACTTTATCGATGCTGGACATAAAATCAACATAACGACGATAGACAGCGGCCTCATTTTCTACATCCTTGGCTAGACGATAATAGTTTCTCAAAGCATCAAAAGCTTTGGGAAGCACCTCTGTGTTGGTCTCATTGTTTATAAAAGAGACCAGTGTTTCGGGATCTTTATTTTCCTGAGAATGGAACAGCGCCATTTTCAATGCAGCAGTAGAATGAACAAGCGGTTCAACCGATTCCAGGGCAAATAATATTTCCCAATAACTCATAGCTGCCTTCAGGCCGCTCATGGCTTCAACTTTTGTAGCGAGGGTCATCAATAAATCGCCATTGTCGGGGTCAGACTCAAGCTGGTTCACCAGATCAGGAACAGTATTTATACCATTGCGGATGCGTGTCATTTCAGCCAGATGTTCTGCTGGAGGTCTAAAACCAACAATGCGATCTACTTCATTACCTTCATCATCCACAAAAACAAAAGTGGGAATGGAGTGAATATTAAAGCGTTCTGCATAGGGATCGTTTTGAGTTGAATCAACATTCAAATGGTAGGAAACAAAATTCTCAGAGGCATATGTAATGAGGGTTGGGTCGATATATGTTTCGGCATCCAGCCGATTACAGGCACCTCACCACTTGGCGCTGAATTCATAGCCAACCATCTTGCCATTGGCTTCTACTTTGGTATTGATATCCTCGATCCAGGGATAAGTCGGTTCTTTTTCTGCACAGGATACCAGTAAAAGCCCTGATATAGCAGCCAGCCAAAAATTCTTTTTTTGCATGATCGTCCTTTCAATAAAACAAGTCGTACAATAGTCTTTGAAACTATTGTCAGCATCAAGGATATGCAATCGCTCAATTGTTGTACCCAAAGAGATTGCATAACAGCGGTTAACAGTTTTTTGATATTAAACCTGATAAAAGGTCTGATATATGACTGAAGGATTTCATGAAACCCTAATTCAACTCAATCGTTCTTTCTCAAGGGAAAAAAAGAAAGGCAAAAACCCAGAGCACTCTATTTATAACAGAAGTATCTCTTTTCGAACTAGGTGTTCGTTCTCTTCGGGTTATTTTATGCAGACAATTCAAAACAAATGAAATAAGGAGGTAAAGAGTATGAATTTATTCCATAAACGGATGTTCATGGCTTCTATTCTGACTAGCCTGGTTTTTGGACAGGGCGTAACGACATCCACAATTCGTGGGTATGTAACGGATACCGAAGGAAAGGGTCTGCTGGGAGCTAACGTCATTGCGACACATGTACCCTCTGGATCAGTTTACGGTGCCGCTACAGCAGAAGACGGCCGGTACACGATTTTGAACATGAAAATCGGTGGCCCTTATATGCTAAAAGTTGCGTACATGGGATATGCCGAACAAGAAGTCACAGATGCGTTTCTTAGTTTAGGTGTTACAAAACGAATAGATTTTAGTCTGTCAACTGCAGATCTAGCTGGCGAGACCGTTGAAGTGATGGCCACTCGACACGAAGTTATGAGTGGTGATCGAACTGGAGCCGCCACAACCGTAAATGCTGAACAGCTCGCTACCATGCCATCTATCAAACGCAGTACGCGAGACTTGACAAGACTGGATCCCCGCTCTGATGGTAATTACAGTTTTGGTGGCCGTAATTGGCTGTATAATAGTATTTCTGTTGATGGGTCTAATTTTAACAACCCTTTCGGACTCGATGATCCCGCCCCAGGTGGACAGGCAAATGCAGAACCGATTCCTTTTGAAGCGGTGGAACAGGTTCAAGTATCGGTAGCTCCCTTTGATGTGCGTGAGGGCGGCTTTACCGGTGCGGGTATAAATACGGTTACCAAAAGCGGAACCAATGAATTTCAAGGATCTTTTTACAGCTATACACGCAGTGAGGCTTTGTTGGGAAATGAGGTTGATGGTGTGGCGGTTGTGGAAAGCCCGGATCTGGCCTTCAACCAATCAGGCTTCACTGTTAGTGGTCCTGTCATCAAAGATAAGTTGTTTTTCTTTATCAATGGAGAGCTGGAACGTCGTGATGATCCTGGAACCAACTATTATGCCGGAGATAACAACCGGGTTGATCCGACAGTTATGGATGCTATTAGAGATCAGATGATGGATGTCTATGGCTACGATACCGGCGATTACCAGGACTATATCCATGAAACCAACAACGACAAGCTTTTGGTCAAAATAGACTGGAATATTTCCGCGGCACATAAATTCAGTTTTCGCTACAATATGCTGGATGCCTATCGTGAACAGGGACCTCACCCTTTTGTCTTGAGCGCCTTTAACACAGGTCGTGGTCCCAATTCCAGCAGCTTACCCTTTCAGAATTCAGGTTATCGGATCAATAATGAGCTGAAATCCTATACGGCAGAATTGAATAGTGTCTTTGGAGAAAAGATATCTAACCGCTTTTTTGTCAGTTTCAATCAGTTCCGCGACAGCCGCGATCCTTTCAGTGAGGATTTTCCCACCATCGAGATTGCTCAAGATGGGGTGACCTATACAACACTCGGCCATGAACCTTTTTCCATTCATAATATTCTGGACCAGGATGTGCTGCAACTGACCAACAACCTGAGTTATTTCATGGGTAACCATGTTATCACGGCTGGAATAAACTACGAAAGCTATTCGTTCTTCAATTCGTTCAATATTTTTAGACATGGCTTATTTATGGTGACTGGAGATTTGGATTTATTATACCCCGGAGCTGGATACTTGGATTTTCTGGGAGCGACAACATATTCCTCTCTGGACAATTTCTTTATCAGAACAGGTGCTGACCCTGATAGTGCTGATTATGTTGATTTCCGCAGCATGGTCGGATCAGGATCTTTTAAGGGTGAAAATATTGAGGTTGGTCAACTAGCCTTTTATGCCCAGGATGAATTCAGCCCAAATCCCGATCTGAATCTTACTGCTGGTCTACGAGTTGATATACCCATGTACACGACAGAGCCAATTGATAATGCCTGGTCTCGAGACTTGATCGCTTATGATGAGAACGGTGATGTGGAGGAGGTTGATCAAAGTAAACTGCCTGATGCCCAATTGCTTTACTCACCCCGCCTTGGCTTCAATTGGGATGTGAAGGGTGATCGTTCCATGCAATTGCGTGGTGGCACCGGTATCTTTACTGGGAGAATTCCCTTTGTCTGGTATGGCAATGTGATCTCTAATCCCGGCACAAATCCTGAAATCGACCCGGTTGGTGATCCAGTTGTCACCGACGAAGATAACGGTCGTGGTACTTCAACCCTTCAGCAGTCCTTTGATGTGAATGCGATGGTAGATGATTTCAAATGGCCCCAGGTCTGGTCAACAAATATTGCTGTTGATAAGATACTGCCCTGGGACATGATCGGGACCCTCGAGATGATCTACGGTAAGGATCTCAATGCCATTTATATGCGCAATGCAGATCTTCCCCCTGCTGTTCGGAACTTAGATGATGGTCGTCCTTATTACACCGACGCCGACGGCAATTTCGAAAACAATGTTGATGAAGGCGCTGGGATCTATGTCATCGATAACACTAGCGAAGGCTATAACTTTACCTTCACCGGTCAGTTGAGAAAATATTTCAGTGATAGTTTTCAGGCTAGTCTGGCTTACACCTTTCTGGATGCGAAAAACAACCTGAAATCTACCGAGATCGCCAGTGTCTTGTGGCAGTCACAGCCAGTACAGGGTGACCCCAATAACCCAAAGCTGAGCACCTCTGAGTTTGGTAGTCATCATCGTCTTATTTCAGCGCTGAACTATCGTAAATCATGGAGCAAGCTCATGTCCACCTCCTTTGGTCTGTTCTTTGAGGCCGCCGAAGGCAATGCTTTTACAGCAGGTGGTGGGAATCGTTACTCCTTCATCTATGCTGGTGATGTGAATGGTGACGGCTATAACGGTAATGACTTGATCTATATTCCTGAAGATGCAAATGACATCAATTTGGCCGATCCTACTGAATGGGCTGATTTGAATGCCTTTATAGAGCAGGATGAGTATCTAAAAGATAATCGCGGCAAAATCGCCGATCGGTTCAGCTCGTCAAATCCTTGGTTCACTAATATTGATCTAAGGGTTGCGCATGACATAAATATGGGTCTTATGGGCAAAGCGAGAACCCTGCAGATCAGTCTTGATGTGCTCAATGTGATGAACCTGGTCAACAACAGCTGGGGTGTGCGTCAAATGGCAAGTCCCCAGGCAACTTCTCCACTGGCTCTCACGGGCTGGGATACTGATGGCGAGCCAATCTTTGATTTTACCGGTCCAGAAGAGACCCTGGTGAACTCTTTAGATGAAGCTTCTCGCTGGAGAATGCAAATGGGAGCTAAGCTTACCTTTTAAGCTATAGTGTCTATTCTTCAATTGAAAAAGCCGCCTTCGGGCGGCTTTTTTATTCTTTGTGGATGAATATTTGAGAGCAGGGGTCTTTCTAGCTATTCTTACACCCCGGACTGAAGAGGCTGTGTGAAAACGTCAA